>CACMYY010000003.1 GCA_902618025.1 uncultured SAR116 cluster alpha proteobacterium | reverse complement strand
TACCTGATGAATTTTTTACAACTCCTCTTACATCTTATGGAGCCCAAAAAGCTATATCTGAGTTATTATTAGCAGATTACTCAAGAAAGAAAATGATTGATGGTGTTTCAATAAGATTACCAACTATTTGTGTAAGACCAGGCAAACCTAATCTTGCAGCTTCAGGTTTCTTTTCTGGAATTATACGTGAGCCTTTAAATGGTCAAGAAGCAATTCTCCCCGTTAATCCTGATGTAAGACATTGGCATGCAACACCAAGAACTGCTGCAGGTTTTCTAGTTCATGCAGCAGAAATTGATACATCAAAATTAAATGATAGAATAACATTAAACATGCCTGGTTTATCTGTAACCGTTCAAGAACAAATAGACTCATTAGAAAGAGTTGCTGGCAGTGATGTTGTAAAACTTATTAAACATCAACCTGACCCAACAATACAAAAAATAGTAAGTGGATGGGCAAGAAATTTTGATACAAAAAGATCCATTGAACTGGGTTTCAAAGCAGAAACAAATTTTGATGAAATTATCAAAACTTATATTGAAGACGATTTAAAAAAATAATCTTATTTATATACATAATACTGGCAAATGAATATGTGGCAATTTTGGATAGATAGAGGTGGTACATTCACCGATATAGTAGCAAAAAAACCTGATGGCAAAATAATAATTGATAAGCTTTTATCTGAGAACTCTGAAGCTTACAAAGATGCTGCAGTTGAGGGTATAAGAAGAATTCTTGAGCTCAAAAAAGATGACAAAATTCCTACAGATATTATTTCTTCAGTAAAAATGGGTACAACCGTTGCAACTAATGCCCTACTTGAAAGAAAAGGTGACAGAACTCTTCTACTTATTACAAAAGGCTTTGGAGACTTATTAAGAATTGGTTATCAAAATAGACCTCTTTTGTTTGATCTTAATATCAAATTACCAGAGTTGTTATACGAAAGAGTAGTAGAAGTATCAGAAAGATTAAACGAGAAAGGTGAAGTAGTTACTAAATTAAATGAGGAAGAAGTACGTAATTCACTAATCAAAGCAAAATCGGACGGTATAAATAGTGTAGCTATTGCTTTTATGCATTCATATATAAATCCCGATCATGAAAATAAAATTGAACAAATTGCAAAAGAAGAAAATTTTAATCAAATTTCAGTAAGTCATAAAGTATCTCCACTAATTAAATTAGTTGGTAGAGGTGATACCACTGTAGTTGATGCTTATTTATCTCCAATTCTTAGACGGTACGTAAATCAAGTTTCAGATGAACTTAAAGACACTAAATCTACTCAATTAATGTTTATGCAATCCAATGGAGGCCTAACAGACGCAAATCTTTTCCAGGGTAAAGATGCTTTGTTATCTGGCCCAGCTGGAGGAGTTGTGAGTATGACACAAACCGGAAAGCAAGCAGGATTTAATAGATTAATTGGATTTGATATGGGTGGAACCTCAACAGATGTATGCCATTTTGCTGGTGAGTTTGAAAGATCGTTTGAAACAGAATTAGCAGGTGTAAGAATTAGAGCTCCCATGATGCAGATTAATACTGTGGCAGCAGGTGGCGGCTCAATTCTTTTCTATAAAGATGGTAGATTTCAAGTTGGCCCGGAGAGCGCTGGAGCAATTCCTGGCCCAGCATCATATGGTAGAGGTGGACCTTTAACTGTAACTGATTGCAACGTCTTATTAGGTAAATTAAATCCAGATTTTTTCCCAAAAGTTTTTGGGGAAACTGGCGATCAACCTTTAAATTTTGAAATTGTAAAGAAAAAGTTCTTGGATTTGTCAGATATAATTTCTAAAGAAAAAAATGAACCAATGATGGATATCTTTAACATGGCTGAAGGTTTTTTAAAAATAGCAGTCGAGAATATGGCTAATGCAATAAAAAAAATATCAATTCAAAAAGGATATGATGTTACAAATTATATGTTGAATTGCTTTGGAGGTGCAGGCGGGCAACATGCATGTAATGTTGCTGATTCTCTTGGTATTTCAAATGTTATGATTCATCCATATGCTGGAGTTTTATCAGCCTACGGAATGGGCCTTGCTGAAATTAGAAGTATTAGGGAAGGTCATTTTGAAAAAAATATCACAAATATTTTAGACGCTGAAAACTTAATTGAAATCTTATCTTTACAAGCAAAAAAAGATCTAATTGATCAAGATATTTCTGATGCTTCAATTATTCTCTTGAAAAATGCTTTTTTGCATTATAAAGGTTCACATCAAAATTTAGAAATCAAATTTGATACACCTGAAAATATGAGAAAATCTTTTGAACAAGAACATAAAAAACGCTTTGGTTTTTTTGTTCAAGATAGAGAAATATTTATTGAAATGCTAACTGTTGAGGCTGTAGGTAAAAAAACAGAAAACTATGATTTTTTAAATCCTAACACATCAACTACAAAGGCAAGTCCTATTACATTCAAAAAAATGTATGTAAATGGCTCAGAAATTAATACACCAATCTATAAAAGAGATGAATTAATAATTGGACAGAATATTTCAGGTCCAGCTATTATTGTAGAAGCAACAGGTACTAACATAATTGATGATGGTTGGTCTGGAACTTTAGACAAGCATTATAATTTAATCTTATCTAGAGTAGAAGAAAAGAAACTTCAAAAAGGAATAGGAACATCTGTAGATGTTGTAATGCTTGAAGTATTTAACAATCTTTTTATGAATATTGCAGAACAAATGGGTGCAACGTTAGCAAACACTGCTTATTCAGTGAATATAAAAGAAAGATTAGATTTTTCATGTGCTCTTTTTAATAATGAAGGATCTTTAGTTGCCAATGCCCCTCATGTTCCAGTTCATTTAGGATCTATGTCAGAGGCAATAAAAACAGTAGTTAGGTTAAACAAAGATAATATTTATCCAGATGATGTTTTTGTACTCAACGCCCCGTTTAATGGTGGAACACATCTTCCTGATGTAACGGTGATAACTCCAGTTTTTGATAAAAATGGAAAAGAAATTATATTTTTTGTTGCCTCTCGTGGCCATCATGCCGACATAGGAGGTAAAACACCAGGTTCTGGTCCACCAGACTCAAAACATATTGAAGAAGAAGGTGTCTTGATTGATAATTTTAAGTTGTTTGATAAGGGTATATTTCGTGAGCAAGAAATGAGAAAAATCTTATCATCAGGTAAGTATCCATGTCGAAATGTTGAACATAATATGGCAGATCTTGCAGCTCAAGTTGCAGCAAATAAAACAGGTATTAATGAAATTAATTCAATGATTGACCAATTTGGTATTGAAACTGTGCACGCCTACATGAATCATGTACAAGATAATGCTGAAGAAAGTATACGTAATGCCATAGTTAATTTAAAACAAGGTGAATATGAGTATGAACTTG
Source organism: uncultured SAR116 cluster alpha proteobacterium (assembly GCA_902618025.1). Lineage (GTDB taxonomy): Bacteria > Pseudomonadota > Alphaproteobacteria > Puniceispirillales > Marisalimonadaceae > Marisalimonas. The sequence continues at coordinate 83,660 of CACMYY010000003.1, read as the reverse complement.
ATAATGGTGAGTTCATTAGAGTTAATGTAAAAATTGATAAAGAAAATCGTGAAGCTATAATTGATTTTACAGGCACAGCCCCAAAAAACCCTTTCAATTACAATGCCCCAATAGCTGTATGCTATGCAGTAATATTATATGTATTTAGAACTTTAGTTGGAAATAATATTCCACTTAATGAAGGTTGCTTCAAACCAATAAAAATTATTATACCAAATAATTCTATGATAAATGCAAAGTATCCTTCTGCTGTGATAGCAGGCAATACAGAAGTGAGCCAATTGACATGTAACGCGTTATTTGGAGCACTTGGAATGATTGCTGGCAGTCAAGCAACGATGAATAATTTTATCTGGGGGAATGAAAAAATTCAGAATTATGAAACTATTTGCGGAGGAACTGGTGCTGGTCCAAATTTTCATGGCACATCAGCTATTCAAACTCATATGACCAATACCAGAAGCACTGATCCAGAAGTATTAGAAACTCGTTTTCCTGTAAGACTTGAAGAATTTTCAATAAGAAAAAATTCAGGTGGTAAGGGTAAATTCAATGGAGGTGACGGCGTTACCAGAAAATTAAGATTTTTAGAGCCTATGACTGTTACAACATTGTGTTCACATCGAAAAATAAAGCCATTTGGTTTAAATGGAGGTGGTCCTGGAGACTGTGGTAAAGAATGGCTTGAAAAAGCAGATGGAAGTATACTTAGTCTTTCTGGTAACGATAGTTGTCAAGTAAAAATTAATGATCTTTTTGTTATGGAAACACCAGGTGGTGGTGCATTTGGAAAAAAATAAATTTAAATTATACACCCTCTATAAATTCTAATAAATTTTTTCTTATATCTTCACTTTGTATATGAAATCTATCAACAGCTTGGGACCAGTCGGTTTCTTTAAAATCACTCTTTAAAACTTTATATTCTTTACTCATTTCTAAATCTTGTTTTAGTTGCGACCTAGAATATAGAATTAACGCAATAGATCTAGGGTCCATAACACTAATATCAAAACTTAATTCAACTACTTTATTATAATCCTCGGCAAAAAAATAACCAAGAATTAAGTCTTTTACTCTGTTATCTGAAGATGACTGACCTTGCGGAATAGGATCAAGCTCATATGCTTTATTAAGTAATTCTAAACCTTTATCAACCTTTCCTGTTCTTACTAAAACTTCACCATATCCAGATAGTACTCTTGGATCGTTTGGAACCATATTGAATGCCTTTCTTCCATGATCCTCAGCTAAAACATAATCATGATTACTTAAGTAAACTGCGGATAACATTCTATGACACTCAAAATCATTCTCATTTAATTCTAGAGCTTTATCTATATTTTGTTTAGCTTCTGTAAAAATTTCTTCAGGATTTTGATCTGAAAAACCTCTAAACATTGCCTGGCCTAAAGTACAACATTTCCAAGCATATGCCTGAGCATTATTTGCGTCTGCTTCAATGGCTTTGTCGAAGTTTTTTAATGCTTCCTGACAAGCTTCTTTTGTAAATTTATGATGATTTTCTTTCCCTCTTAATAAATATTCATATGAACTTATATTTTCTGTTGGCTTTCTTTTCGATCTTTGCAACGAACTAATTTCAATCTCTCCAAGTAGGGCAATTGAAATTTTTCTAACTATTTCATCCTGTAAATCAAAAATATCCTCAAGAACCCTGTCATATTTGTTACTCCAGATAATACTATCATCTTTTGCATCACTTAATTCGATACTTATTCTTACTCTTTTACCAGAAGCACGGATGCCTCCTGTAACAATAAAATCTAAATCGAATTTCTTTGAAAATTCTTTTATGTCTTGATTTTCATCTTTGAAATTAACAGTTGTTTGTCTTGAAAGTATTTCGAACTCACGCATCATAGAAAATTCTGTAATTAAATCCTCAACAATACCATCAACTAAGAAACCACTATCTTCATCTTTACTGGTATTCGCAAAAGGTAAAATTGCAAATTTTGGTTTTTTATTAAGATTTTTATTTGAGACATTTTTTATTTTACTTTTACCATCACCAAGTAAGGAAAAAACTTCGAAATTATTTGAAATATTTTTCAACTCAATTTTACCTAAAGGATAAATAGTCTCATCAATTTTGTTATGTATTTGCTGCCTTACTACATCTGAAATTAAAATTTCTCCAACTGGTGATTGACCCTCGAGACGAGCAGCTATATTGACACCATTCCCATAAATGTTGTCACCTTCAATAATAATATCGTCTAAATGAACACCTACTCTCCACGATAATTTAGGATTTATATCCTCTATTAAATTTCTATCTTTTATGGATTTCTGAAATTCAACAGCTGCTTTTGTTGCCCCCACGGGACTATCAAATTCAGCTATTATTGAGTCACCAGCGGTATGGAAAATTCTCCCAGAAAATTTGTTTATTATTGGATCAATAATATCTCTACATTCTTTTAAACTGCTTAGTGTTTTTTCTTCTTGGGATTCCATGTGTTTACTGAAATCAACACAGTCAGTTGCTAATATAGTTGCTAATCTTCTTTTAACTTCAGACATAAAACTTTTCTTAATTATAAATTAATATCATTTCAAGAATAATAATTAATATGAAATTCTCATTGTATGTTACGATTTTTTTTTAACAATTAAAGCAAAACTTTATGATTAATGATAATAAAATTAATAATCAATTAATATGCTTAAAAACTGGATTAAACGCAAAAATAATTAGTTGTTTTGATAAAGAAGAATTTTCTTATGTTAAGATAAAATTGGAAATGAAACTCGAAGATACATAATTTAAAATACTATAAGCAATATCAATTGATAATATTCAAGATCAATTTAGTTATAATAAACCTAATACTTATATTTAAAAAAAAGCTTGGATACCAGTTTGTGCTCGACCAAGTATTAATGCATGAACATCATGTGTACCTTCGTAGGTATTAACAGTCTCCAGATTCATCAAATGTCGCATCACCTGATATTCAGCATGAATACCGTTCCCACCATGCATATCTCTTGAAAGTCTTGCAATTTCTAGAGCTTTTCCACAGTTATTTCTTTTAATGAGTGAAATGGCTTCCGGTGCTAAATTGCCTTGATCAAATAATCTTCCAACTTGAAGTGCAGCACTTAAACCTAATGTGATTTCAGTCTGCATATCAGCTAGTTTTTTTTGAATTAACTGTGTGGCTGCCAATGGTTTACCAAATTGTTTTCTATCTAATGTATACTGGCGAGCTCTGTGCCAACAGTCTTCAGCAGCCCCCATCACTCCCCAAGCTATGCCATATCTAGCTCTATTCAAACAGCCAAATGGACCTTTTAGACCAGTAATATTTGGCAATAGATTTTCATCTGGAACAAAGACATTGTCCATAACTATCTCACCAGTTATAGACGCTCTTAATGATAATTTTCCTTTTATTTTTGGTGCACTTAAACCTTTCATTTCTTTTTCAAGTATAAATCCTTTAATGGCGTCACCATGTTCTTTAGACTTAGCCCAAACAACAAAAACATCAGCTATTGGAGAATTAGAAATCCACATTTTTGAACCAGATAAAGAGTATCCACCTTTAACTTTTATTGCTGCAGTTTTCATAGAGCTGGGATCTGATCCAGCATCAGGTTCAGTCAATCCAAAACAACCAATAAGATCACCTGAAGCCAAACCTGGTAAATACTTTTGTCTTTGTTCTTCGCTACCGTAAGAGTAAATTGGATGCATCACTAAAGAAGATTGAACAGACATCATTGATCTGTAACCTGAGTCAACTCTTTCTATCTCTTTAGCTACTAATCCATAGGATACGTATGAAGCACCAGCACAACCATACTTTTCTGGAATAGTAATTCCCAACAAACCAAGTTCTCCCATTTCCTTAAAGATTTTTTTATCAGTTTTTTCTTCTAAAAATGCTTCCTCTACTCTTGGTAAAAGTTTGGCTTGAGCATATTCGTGAGCAGTTGATTTAATTAGAGCTTCTTCTTCAGAAATCAAAGAATCTAATAAGAGAGGATCTTCCCAATTGAAATTAGGTTTAACCTTAGACTTTGATTTAAGATCGACTACATTTTTTTGATCTATATCAATACTTGTATCCATGACATATCCTTAATTTTTTTTGCATATTACTCAAATAATTTTTTAAAAACAATACTTATTAGTTCAATTTAGACTTAATAAATGCCTTTCAACAAAATCCAACCTATCTTGTCCCCAATAAATTTGATCATTTATAATATATGTTGGAGCTCCGAAAACATTTTTTTTAATCGCTAGTTGGGTATATTCTTCAAAGATTTTTTTACATTCTTCACTTTTAGCAAACGAAATAATTTTTTTTGAATTTAAGTTCATGAGGTTCAATATATTTATAAGTACATCTTCATTGTCTACATCTTGATTTTTTACCCACAAACTATTCATAATATTATCGGCAAGCTCAAAATAATTTTCTATTTTTTGAATTTTTGCAGCTATGATTATTAATGATGGAAGAACAGATTTTGATGGGAAAAATTTTGGTTGTGGATTTAATTTTATATTTAAAAATTTAGACCATCTATTCAATTCTTGTAATCTCAAATTTTGTCTTTGAGGTGGTCTCTTTGAAACAGGAAGACCTCCGGAAATTGGGAAAATCTCCCCATAGTTTACTGGATACATATTTAAATTAACATTAAATTTTTTTATCAATACCCCTAAACGACCATGTCCAAGAAATGTCCAAGGACTTCCATGGCTCATAAAATAATCAATTGAAATCATTATGAACCGAATCCAGAACCAGCAGATTTGTAATTTTCTCTAGGAGGGCTAAAAACATCAAGGATTTTTGCTCCTTCTGGACCAGCTATAATACCATGTTCAACCCCGCCAGGCGTTTGCCAAAAGTCACCCTTTTTAATTTCTATTTCTTCGCCACCTTGAATTCTAATTCCAGAACCTTCAATCAAAAATCCCCATTGCTCTTCTGGATGTGAGTGAATTTTACCTTTAGCATTTGGCTCAATGTCAACCAGAGATAGCATAGCTTGTTCACCACAAAAAATTCTTGTAGAAACTCCTTCTGCAAGTTCTCTTTTTATTCCTGAATCTAAGTCATTTATGTTATTAAAATATTTTTTTTGCGACATTTTTTTCTCCACTTTTTTGCTTATGACGGTTTGTCTCCTGCAAAAGTAATTCTATGCATTAATCGTCTTTGTCCATGGTAATCATTTATAGGATTATGCATTGTACATCTATTATCCCAAATTGCTACAGACCCTGGTTTCCATTGAAATCTACAAGTAAATTCTGATTTGATTTGATGCTTGTATAAGTACTCTAATATTGGTGTACTTTCTTCCTCCGTCATACCAACAAAATTGGTTGTATGAGCTTCATTAACATATAATGATTTTCTTTTAGTTTCTGGGTGTGTTCTTACTACTGGATGAATAGCTTTTAATTCGTCTCCTTTTAGACCAACTGATGCATGTTTCATAATATCCGATCTGGTTTTAGCAACTCGTGATTTACCTGAAATATTTACTGCTTCAAGAGTATCTAAAAATTTTTTCATACCCTCAGATAAACTTTCATAAGCCATGTATTGATTAGACCACTCTGTATCTCCACCATAATCAGGTGTTTCGATACCATACAGCATTGTTCCCATGGGAGGTTCTTCTTGATAGGTAGTATCACTATGCCAAATTCCACCAAAATTGTTTGTGTCAGTTTCCTTTTTCAAAATTGGTGTTATCTCAGGAAAATTTTCTAAACTTTTTACAAAAGGATAAACTATTGGCTTTCCAATTCTTTCTGCGAATGCTTTTTGAGTGTCTGGACTAAACTTTTGGTCTCTAAAAAATATCACTTGATAAGCTAACAGTGCATCATAGATTTCAGATATAATTTCATCAGGCAGATTTTCAGATAAATCAATATTATCTATCTGAGCTCCAAGCGCACCTGCAATAGGATTTACTTTAATTGTCTTAAAATAAATATTCTGATTATTATTAATTTTCATAATATATTTAGGCTCCTTAGGGTAGAACTAGGAAAACATTCAAATTTTATTTGCACTTATTAAGTTAGTGTTAAATAATTTAAATCATAAATAAAAAATAAATTATTTTCAATTTCTACAGAGAAATTTAGATGAAAAAAATCAAATCACCTCACCTTGATGTGAGACCAAATTGGTTAAATAAATTAAAAGAACAACCTTTACTTCCTGATCTGAATATTATTGATCCACATCATCATCTTTGGGATGTTGGATTTGGAAAATATTATGTAGAAGAATTGTTGGAGGACATTGAGTCTTCAGGTCATAATATAAAGGCAACTGTTTATATTATGAGCTCATCTAACACAAAGATATATTTACAAGATGGACTTGAAGAATTCAGAACTCTCAGTGAAATTGAATTTGCTACAAATGAAGGCAAAAGAGCTGATCTAATACCGGATAATAAAGTTAAGGTAAATGCATCTATAGTTGGATCTCTTGATCTAACTTTTGGAAATAAATTGAAACCAGTTATACAAAAAGGTTTAGAAATTAGTGAAGGTCGACTAAAAGGCATAAGAATGCTTTTAGCGGCACATCCAGACCCTAGAATTAAATCTGGTACTGTAAATTCTGATTTATCCCTTATGTCACATCCAAAATTTGTTGAAGGTGCAAGATGCTTGCAAGACGCAGGACTTTCACTAGATTTTTGGATATATCACACACAATTAAGTGAAATGGAAAAAATAGCCATGACACTACCAGAACTTAACATTATTCTTAATCATATTGGAGGACCCATTCATCTTGGTGAATATGAAGGAAAGCAAGCCTTAACTCATAGAGAGTGGCGTAAGGCTATGATGAGATTATCAAGATTACCAAACATTAAAGTTAAATTAGGTGGATTAGGTATGAAAGTTAATGGTGCAAAATTTCATTTAAATCACAATCCACCAAACTCTTCTCAATTAGCTGATATATGGAAGTCATGGATTTATGAAACAATTGACATGTTTGGCGTTGAAAGATGTATGTTTGAAAGTAACTTTCCAGTTGATAAAGGCTCTTGTAGCTATGGTTCGTTATGGAATGCATTCAAAATAATTTCAGAAAACATGTCAGATAATGAAAAAAATAAATTGTTTTATGAAAATGCTGCAAAAACATATAAGATAAAATTATGATAATTATCTTTAGGCAAATTCTATGAAAGTTTCAATTCTTGAACAATCAGTTTCAGTTGAAGGAAAGCCTCAGTCGGTAACAATAAAAGATAGTATAAATTTAGCAAAAAAAGCCGAAAAACTTGGTTACAAAAGATTTTGGGTTTCAGAACACCATAACCATCCTACAATTATTGGGACTGCACCTGAAATATTGATGGCAGCCATAGCATGTAATACATCTTCAATAAGGATTGGAAGCGCAGGCATAATGTTACCTCATTATTCACCACTTAAAGTTGCAGAACAATTTAGAGTTTTAGAAGCAATAGCCCCTAACAGAATTGATTTAGGTTTAGGAAGAGCACCAGGATCTGATGGAAGAACTGCATTAGCATTAAATCCAAACAGCAGGAGTGATAGTGAACATTTTCCAAGTCATGTAAGGGATCTAATAGCATGGGTTTCAAATGAAAAGTTAATCGAAGGTCATCCATTTAGACATTTAATCGCTCAGCCTATTTCAGATACTATTCCAGAAATTTGGATGCTTGGAACATCTAATTATGGTGCTCAGTTAGCAGCTTATTTGGGTATTCCATATTGTTTTGCACATTTCATTACAGATGGGCAAGGACTGCAAGAAGCTTTAAATATTTATAGATCTGAATTTCGTCCGTCAGAAAAATTCTCTAAACCTCTAGTTAATGTATGTATGTGGGCCTTAACTGCAAATACAAATGAAGAGGCAAAATATTTATTTGCATCTAGAGCTGCATGGAAGATTGGTAGAAATTATGGTCAGCTTGGATCTATCACTGATCCTGATAATGCCTTGAGTATTATCAATGATAATGGTTGGACAGAACAATATCAAAATATGTATCAAAACTCATTGGTAGGAGACGCAAATATAACAAAGAATAAAATTTCTAAACTAGTTGAAGAAAATAATATTGATGAGATTGCTATTTTAACCTGGTGTCATAACGAAAATCATCGTATTAAATCTTACGAAATTTTTGCAAATGCTTTTGAATTGTCTGAAAAAAGAGAACCTGAAAAATCTACCATATAAATTGAATTTTAAAAAAAAACTCTTATATCAAACATATAAATTATGGAGTAAAAATTGTTTTCTGTTGGTGAACTTGTATACAAATTAAAAGTTTTTTTTATATTTATATTTATATTATTATTAAGTTCTTGTAGTAAAATTGATATGAAACAATTTGAAAATAATACTCCTAAACTAGATTTATTTTCTTTTTTTGAAGGTAAAACTGTAGCTTATGGCATTTTTGAAGATAGATTTGGGAATTTAAAAAGACAATTTAGAGTTAACATTACTGGGAAGATAGAGAATAATACCTTAACTCTTGACGAAGATTTTTTATATGATGATGGTGAACAAGCAAATCGTATTTGGAAAATAAAAAAAATCACTGATAAAAATAAAGTCATATATCAAGGACAAGCTGATGATATTGAAGGAGAAGCCTCTGGATCTATTTCGGGTAATGCACTTAATTGGTCTTATGATATTTATCTAAATATCAAAGGTTCAAATATTAAAGTTCACTTTAACGATTGGATCTATAAACAAAGTGAAGATTTAGCAATTAATAGAGCTTACGTAAGTAAATTTGGTATTAATATTGGATCAGTTACATTAGTTTTTTTAAGAGGTAAAACTGCAACTCAAATAGGACCCTTAAATCTCAAAAGCTGGTAACATTTGATGTTTAATAAATTTTGTTTAATTTTCACACTAATTCTTCTTTCATATTCTAACTTAGTATACTCAAATCCGAAAAACACAATTGGGGAAGATCAAAAAACTGTAAATTTATTGAATAATTATTTTTCAAAACAAACTATTGTAGGAAAAGCTAATTTTCAATTTCTTTTTTGGAATATATATGATGCAAAACTTATAAGTGAAAGCGGCAGCTATCCTTCAGATAAGTTTGCTTTAATTTTAAAATACAATAAAGATTTTTCCAAAAAAAGTGTTGTAGATGAAACCATCAATCAAATGAAAAAGCAAAAAACATTCAATGAAAAAGAATTAAAAGGAGTAAATACTTTATTAAATAAAGCATTCAGAGATATAAAGAAAAATAATAAATTCATAGGTATCAAAAATAACGATGAAGCAATATTTTATTTCCAAAATGAAAAAGTATTAGAAACTAACAACTCTGAATTTATAAAGATTTTTTTTAATATTTGGTTAAGAGAAAATAGTCAAAACCCAAAATTTACTCAAGAATTGTTGGGAAAAACTAGAGGATAGTTACGTGCGATTAAGTGCATTTTTTTTTGAAATTGTACCTTTATCAGGTTTTTTTTTAGGAGCGCAATATTACACTTTAATTGTTGCTGCTATAATATCACTAATTCTTGGTCTTATGGTTATGCTAGTGTTCTATGTGATAGAAAAACGCATTTCCAAATTTCAAATATTTGGAATTTGCATGTCTGCTCTTTTTACTTTTTTTGCATATTCTTTTAATGACGATGAGTTTGTAAAAATTCAACCAACAATTTTTAATGGCTTTTTTAGTGCTGTTTTACTTTTTGGCATATTTTATAAGAAAGCAATGATGAAACAATTTTTTGGATCACAATTTTCTCTTAATGATGAAACCTGGTATAAACTTAGTTTGAGATGGGGTTTGTTTTTTTTATTTCTTACAATTATAAATGAAATATCTTGGAGGTTTCTTGAAACTGAGGATTGGGTTTTTATAAAAGTTTTTGTATTATCGCCTTTAGTTGGAATTTTTATGTTGTGCCAGTTGCCAATTACATTAAAAGGAAGAATTAAAACCAAATAAAGCAAATTAAAAACTAGTATCATGGAGGCATTAAATGAAAATAAAGATAATTGATGTTACAGTCCATGTTATTAAATCATCATTAGAAATACCTTTTGCATTTTCTCAAGGATGGGTAAATGCAAGGTCTGCGACACTTGTAGAAATAAAAACAAACTCAGGTTTGGTTGGCTGGGGGGAAGCATTTTGTCAAGGATTAGAACCTCCCGAAATCTCAGCAGCTGTAATTGAAAATGCTCTAAAGCCTATTTTATTAGATCAGTCCCCATTAAATATAGAAGTCCTGTGGCACAAAATGTACAATTCTACAAGAGATTATGGAAGAAAAGGATCTGTAGTATCTGGCATAAGTGCAGTGGATATAGCATTATGGGATATTGCAGGCAAATATTACAACCAACCTGTATATCAATTATTAGGAGGTGCATTTAGAAAAAAAATTAAACCTTATGCAACAGGTTTTTACAGAATAAAAGGTAAAGGTGAAGCAAGCAGATTAGCAGAAGAAGCTTTATCTCACTTCGAAAATGGTTTTGATCATATGAAGGTTAAACTTGGTTTTGGAATAGACGACGACCTGATGTGTATGGAAAGCATCGGTCATGCTCTGAAAAATAAAAATGTTACTCTTATGATTGATACTAATCACGCTTATGGAAGATCTGAGGCACTGACATTAGGAAAAAACTTACAGAGTTATAAATTACGCTGGTATGAAGAACCAGTTGTTCCTGAGGATATTAAAGGTTATGCAGAATTGAGATCTAAGTTAGACATTCCTATTGCAGGAGGTGAGAATGAGCATACTCTATTTGGATTTAAATCACTTTTCGAAAATAATGCAATTGACATTGCACAACCTGATATTGGTTCATGTGGCGGTATAACAGGTGCAAAACATATTATTAATTTAGCACATAGTTTTGGTGTAGAGGTTAATCCTCATGTATGGGGTTCAGCAATTGCTCAAGCTGCATCTATTCAAGTTATTGCCTCCATTCCAGTAACCCATTTCTCAATTTTTGCTAGAGAGCCTATTTTAGAATATGATCAATCAAGTCATCCCTTTAGAAGAGAATTACTTTCAAAACCCTTTGAGCTTGTGAATGGCATGATAAATATTCCAGACGATAAAGGTTTAGGAATTGAGGTTAATCTAGAAACTGTTAAAAAATACAAAACTAATTGAAACAAATCATGATTGAACTTTTAGACCCAATAATCAAATCACATAATGTAGAAATCTCAAATGGTCTCAATGTTCATTATTTAGAAGCAGATTCAAACAAATCTCAAAAACCAACGGCTCTTCTTCTGCACGGGTTTCCCGAATTAAGTTTTAGTTGGAGAAAAATTATACCTTTTTTAGCTGCTGAAGGTTTTAGAGTTATTGCACCTGATATGAGAGGATATGGCCAAACCTTAGGTGGGGGAAAAGAATTTCATGCCGACATATCTGAATATCGATTATTAAACTTAAGCACAGATATAATAAGTCTTATGAGTTCTTTAAATCTTGATAAAATTGATTTATTGGTTGGACATGATGCAGGTTCATCAGTTGCTGCAGTGTCAGCTATAATCAGACCAGACATCTTTAAATCTTTAGTTATGATGAGTGCTCCATACGCTGGAACTCCAAATATAAAAAGTAGTTTGACATATGAAGATCCTATTCACAAAGAATTGGAAAAATTAGACCCTCCCAGAAAACACTACCAATGGTATTATTCTACAATTGAAGCCAACAAAGATATGCACTTAGAAAAAAAAGAACTACATAAATTTTTAAGAGCTTACTATCACATGAAAAGTGCAGACTGGAAAAAGAACGTTCCTTACAAGTTGAATTCTTGGAATGCGGAAAACTTAGCTAAAATGCCAGAGTATTACATTATGCACCTTAACGAGGATATGGTCCAAAGTGTAATGCCGCACTATCCACAGTCAAATTGTTATGAAAATTGGTTAAATGATCAAGAATTAGAAGTTTACACCAACAGCTTTTTAAAAAATAGTTTTCAACCTGCATTAAACTGGTATAGGTGCATGACCTCAAATGTTCTTAATAGTGATTTAAGAATTTTTTCTGGCAAAAAGATTGAAGTTCCATCTTGTTTTATTGCAGGTGAAAAAGATTGGGGTATTTACCAAAAACCTGGAGCATTAGAAATAATGGAAAATAATTTGTGTTTGCACTATAAGGGCAGACATATTATCCAGAACGCTGGACATTGGGTTCAACAAGAAAATCATGTCGATGTAGCAAAAACTTTAATAGATTTTTTTAAAAATAATAATTTATTTTAGGAATTATTTTGAACTTCTCTTTATCTGGAAATCTTTTTAAGGGAATTGGAATAGCCACTATTGGTGCATTAGTTTTATCTCCAGACACCTTGTTTATGAGATGGTCTGAAATGGACGCATGGTCAATGCTGACGTGGCGAGGCTTTGAAATGGGATTAATGCTTATCTTATTTTCTAGCTGTTTTGAAATTTATAGAAAAAATTTTAAAAAAGTTTTTTCAAGAGTTGGTATCTGGATAATTTTATCTCAGATATTAAGTTCTATATTTTTCACGTATGGTGTTGCTGAAACTTCAGTATCGTTAATTTTATTTTGTCTAGCAACCTCTCCAATATTTGCCTCTATATTTTCAATTTTTATTCTTAAAGAAAAAACAACATCTTCGACATGGATAACTGCATTTTTTGCATTGATTGGAGTTGGAATTTCTGTGGCAAATGGTGAAAATGTTTTAAATGCACCTCAGGGTAGCGTTTTCATTGGGACAGTATGCGGAATAGGAGCTGCAGCCACATTAGGCTTGAGTTTAGTATTTTTGAGAAGCAAACCTGATATACCAGCTATGACTGTTACTGGATTGAGTTCTTTTGGCTATGGTATAATTGGGTTATTTATTGTATCTCCAGATCTTCTTTTTAAAGGTGATATAATTGCAATTTCTTTATCTGGATTAATAATCCTTCCAATATCTTTTGCGTGCTTAACTTTTGCAACAAGGTATACACAAGCTTCTAATATTGGACTTTTAATGCTTTTAGAGACTGCTCTTGGTCCATTTTGGGTATGGCTAGGAACTAATGAAACTCCAAATATCTATATGATAGTAGGTGGGGTTATAGTTATTTTTAGTCTTGCTTGGTATATTTTAGTAGATCAAATAAAAATTTCTTTTTCCAAATAATTTGATTTTTATAAAATTTGGAAAAATTATTTTGAAAATTGGAGTATTAACTTTGATCTATTTGATTTAGATTTTTCATCAAGTTTGTTTTTAAAATTGTATCCCCAAACAGGACCAGGCCAAGCTGGATCACTTTTTTTTCTTAAAACCAAATGTAAATGAAGTTGAGATACTACATTTCCTAACATACCAATATTTGTCTTATAGTATCTTCCTTTAGATTTAAGATAGTCACCTAGTTCTATTGCAAAATTTAATAAATAATTTCTATCTTTTATCTCTAATTCATATAACTCTGTTAAGTTTGATTTTTTTGGAATTAGGATCACCCAAAAAACTTCACTTATGTCCATTAATCTTATTTGAAAATCATTATTTTCCTTAACTAGAAAACTATCCTGTTCTATTCTATTATCTAATTTAAACATTTCTATTTCCTAATAAATTGATTAATTTTTATATTATTACGATTTATTAAGTTAATAAAGATTTCAAATTAAGGGAAAATCCAATGGTTAAAGAAACAAATATTTCAATTAATGAGAATAGGTTATGGGATAGTTTGATAGAAATGGCAAAAATTGGTCCCGGAATAGCAGGAGGAAATAATAGACAAACTGTTACTTTCGAAGATGGTGAAGCTAGAAAACTTTTACAGAAATGGGCTTCAGAATCAGGTATGTCAATGAAAGTTGATGAACTTGGATCTATGTTTTTAAAGAGAGAAGGAACAGAAAATGACGCTCTTCCTGTTGTTATAGGAAGTCATTTGGATACTCAGCCAACAGGTGGCAAGTATGATGGTGTTCTTGGTGTTCTAGCAGGTCTTGAAGTTGTAAGAACTCTTAATGATTTAAATATAAAAACAAAAAGACCTATTTTAGTTGTCAATTGGACAAATGAAGAAGGATCACGTTTTCCTCCCGCAATGATGGCTTCAGCCGGTTATGCCGGTATATATGATACTAAGACTTTACTTGCCGCAACAGATCATGAAGGAAATATTTTTGGTGAAGAACTTGATAAAATTGGATGGAAAGGAACTGAACCAGTTGGTAAAGAAAAGTTTCATTGTTATTATGAACTTCATATTGAACAAGGTCCAATACTTGAAAATGAAAATATAGACATCGGAGTAGTTACTCATGGCCAAGGATTAAAATGGTTAGAAGTAAAACTTACCGGAGTTGAACAACATACTGGCACAACTCCAATGAACATAAGGAAAGATACGGCACTAGCTTTATCAGAAATTATCTTAACTGTTAATAAAGTTGCAAACGATAACCAACCTAATGCACTGGGCAGTGTAGGTCACATTGAAGTATCACCTAATTCTAGAAATGTGATTGCTGGTCAAACTACATTTACAATAGACATTAGATCTCCTGAAATAAACAAGCTTAATGACATGGAAAAAGAAATAAAGTCATCTGCAGAGAAAATTTGTAAAAAATATAAAGTAAATCTTCAAATGGAACAAATTGGTGGATTTGATCCCGTAGCCTTTGACAAACTTTGTCTTGAAAACATCAGAGATAGTGCCAAAAAATTTGGATATTCTTATAAAGATATTGTTTCAGGTGCCGGCCATGATGCATGTTGGATTAATACTGTTGTACCGTCTGCTATGATAATGTGTCCCTGCATAGATGGCTTAAGTCATAATGAAGCTGAGGAGATAAAACCTGAATGGGCATACGCAAGTACAAACGTTTTACTTCATTCTGCTATTGCATCTGCTTCGTAAAATTCAAAATTAATTATTAATTAAATTTAAGCCTGCACCATTTTCAGCGCCACTTGCATTACTTCTTAACAAAGAAAATAAATTTCTACCAAAATTTAAGTGTTTATTCTTTTCTGACGTTATTATTTTTCTATTTGAAATATCCTTGTTAACGTTAATTTTTCCGTTAATTGCATCAATTTCTATTTCGTCTCCATCTTGAATTTTAGCTATTATACCACCATCAATTGCTTCAGGTGTAATGTGGATTGCAGAAGGAACTTTTCCTGAGGCACCAGACATTCTGCCATCAGTAATCAAAGCTACTTTAAAACCCATATCTTGTATATTAGAAAGAATAGGTGTAAGTGCGTGTAATTCAGGCATTCCGTTAGCTTTTGGTCCTTGAAATTTTACTACAACTATTACATCCCGGTTTAGAATACCTTTATTATAGGCTGTTTTAACCTCTTCTTGATTATCGAATACCATAGCAGGTGCAGTAATATTATAATGCTCAGGTTTTACAGCAGAGATTTTAATAACCCCTTTACCTAGATTACCTTTCAATATTTTTAATCCACCATTTTTTTGATGTGGATCTTTGACGGTTCTTAAAATATTATCATCATATGATTTTGATTTTTCTTTATTCCAAATTAATTTAGCACCTTTTAAAGTTGCCTCTGAAATATAATCAAATAAATTTTCGCCCCAAATTGTTTTAGCAGATCCATCTAATAAACCTTCATCTAATAGTTCTCCAATTATAAAGCTCATTCCACCAGCTGCATGAAATTGATTTATATCTGCACTACCATTTGGATATACCTTTGCCAATAAGGGGGTAATTTCTGATAAATCCTCAAAATCTTCCCACAATAATTTTATGCCTGCAGCTGCGGCCATAGCTGGGAGATGTAATGTATGATTGGTTGATCCACCGGTTGCAAGCAAGCCAATAATAGCATTAACAAAACTTCTTTCATCTATCGTTTTTCCAATTGGCCTTACATCATTGCTCTTTCTTGAGATTAAAATTGCTTGTTGCGTTGCGGCAATATTATATGCATGTCTTAAATCACTATGAGGATGGATAAAAGCGGCACCAGGTAAATGTAAGCCCATAATTTCCATCAGCATTTGATTAGAATTTGCAGTTCCATAAAAAGTACAAGTCCCCTCTCCATGGTATGCTGAAGTTTCTGCTTTTAGTAATTCGGCTCTAGATACCTCACCTTTAGCAAAAGCTTTTCGAACTTTAGCTTTTTCTTCATTAGGAATTCCAGATGACATTGGTCCAGCTGGAATGAAAATAATTGGCAAGTGTCCAAAAGAAAGAGCTCCAATAAAAAGTCCAGGTACAATTTTATCACAAACACCTAAACATAATGCTGCATCATAAACCCCGTGACTTAGTGAAACTGCTGTTGACATTGCAATTACATCTCTTGACATAAGAGATAGTTCCATCGCAGGTCTTCCCTGGGTAATTCCATCACACATTGCAGGAACTCCACCTGCCATTTGGGCTGTTGCTCCAAATTGATTTGCAGCAGCCTTAATTATTTTTGGAAAATTTTCTAACGGTTTATGAGCAGAAAGCATATCATTATAAGCTGATACAATACCGATATTTGGTTTAGTATTAAGTAAAATTGAGTCTTTTTCTGTTGATGGTGAACCAGCTACCACATGTGCCATGTTAGAACATGCAATTGAACCTCTATCGTTATCATTATCATCTTCCATAGCAACAACATTATCCAAATATCGTTTTCTATAATATTTACTTCTATCTATTATTCTGTTGGTCACTTCAATGATTTTACTATTTAATTTAGTCATTTACTTTCTCTATAAACAAATCTCTGTTTCTATTTTTAATTAAATGATGAATAGGTAATTTCTTTTCTTTTTGAGCTTTCTCAAAAATATTTTGCTTAACTTTTCCTTTAACTAATAAAATTATATTTAAACTTTCCATTATCAAAGTTAAATTCATGGTTATTCTTGGTATTAAGGGATTACCTTGAGGTGGTGTTATTAAAATTTTTGGACTTGCATTTAGATCAAAAGCTTCATTTTGGTTTATCATATCAGGAAACAAAGAAGCAAAATGTCCATCTTCACCCATACCAAGTAGAGTGACATCAAAAGGTTTTTTGAATTCTGTATTTGACAAAAAGTTTTCTGTAAGAGGAAAGAAATTAATATTTTTAGCTTTATTTTTTATGAAATGATTATGTAATAATTTTTGGTTACTGTCTCTGTGATCAGGGTCAACTAATCTATCATCTACTAATGTTAGAAAAACTTTCGACCAGGATATATCAATATTTGATAATTCTTCATAAATACTAATTGGACTAGAACCACCAGATAATACTAAACCAGCAGACCCTTCATTTTCTATAGAAGAATTTAATCTATCAGAAATTAAATTAACAATACTCATCATTATTCATCTTTTGGATCAAGCCATTGATGTCCTTCCAAAACCAAAATTTTATCTTCAGGACCCATAGTACCAGTTCTGTAGAGTTGCGTTTCTTGATTTTTTGCTATTTCTACAATTGGATCAATATAGTCCCACGCAGCAAGCACTTCATCAGATCTCATAAAAAGTGTTTGATTACCTCTAACAACATCCATTAAAAGCCTCTCATAAGCATCGGGTAATCTATCAGCAAAAGTGTCTCCAAAGGATAAATTGAGTTCTGAAGGAAAAAATCGCATGCCACCTGGGCCAGGTGCTTTTGAAGTTAATTTTAGTTTAAGACCTTCTTCGGGCTGTACTCTTATTATAAGTCTATTGGGTTCGTCATGAGCGTCTGTAGTAAATTTGGAAAAGATATCATGTGGTTTATTTTTAAAGGTAATAATTATTTCACTTGCCCTAGTAGATAATTTTTTACCAGTTCTGATGTAAAATGGAACTCCAGCCCATCTCCAATTATTTATTATAACTTTTAGAGATACAAAAGTTTCTGTATTTGAGTTTTCTCCTAATTCATCTGAAAAACTTCTATATTGACCTGTCTGAATTTCTTCTTCTGTTATTGGTTTGAGAGCTTTTAAAACCCTTAATTTCTCGTCTCTAAGTTGATCTGCTTCATAAAATGAAGGCGGTTCCATAGCTATCAAACATACAAGTTGTAAGAGATGATTTTGCAACATATCTCTTATTGCACCATATTCATTATAATAAGAAATTCTATCTTCAACACCAACTGTCTCAGAAACTGTAATTTGGACATTGTCTACATTTTTATTGTTCCATTGATTTTCAAAAAATGTGTTAGCAAACCTTAAAGCCATCAAATTTTGAACGGTTTCCTTACCTAAATAATGATCTATTCTATAGATTTGACTTTCTTTAAAAACGCTTGATATTTCATTGTTAATTTGTATAGCTGTTGATTTATTTTTGCCAATTGGTTTTTCGATTACAAGCCTACTTTGAGGAACATTTAAACCAGAGTCTCTAATGAATCTACAACTATTACCAAATAAGCTAGACGCTATTGCTAAGTAAAATATTATGGGCCTATTTGGGTCAAATTTTTCTTTTAAAATTTTAACTAATTCAAGATGACCATTACCAGAAACAACGTCTAGCTCAACAAATTTTATAATATTTAGAAAATCATCCCAGATTTTTTCATTATCAATAACTTTATTTATAGCTTCATCACATTTAAATTTTAATGCCGAAAAAAATTCACCCTTGGATTTTATTTCTTTATCGCACAAAATTATATTTGAGTTTCCATCAATCTGCTTATCTAAAAATCTCCAAAATAAAGCTGGTAATATTTTATTTTTAGAGAGATTTCCTGTCCCACCAACGATTATGAATTCACTTGGAACGATGTTAGATTTATCTGATATCATGATGTAACTTTTGTTTACTCTAAAATAATTAATAAATACCTTAAATATTATAAAAAATTGTAAATTAATATTATTTAAGTTTAATGTTGATTAAATAATTAGCAATAAGTTAGGGAGAAGTATTTTATGAGTGAACCGATAGCTTTTATTGGTCTTGGCGCAATGGGAGGACCAATGGCTCTAAATATTATAAAAAAGGGAACAAATTTATCTGTCTATGACATAGAAAAAGAAAAGATGCAGCCCCACATCAAGTCAGGAGCTGTTCCAGGAAATAGTATTAAAGATACTGTTGAGGATGCAGAAATTATTGTAACAATGTTGCCATCTACAGAAAATGTAAAATCCGTAATAACCGACCCTGATGGTGTTTTGTCATACATAAAGCCTGGATCGATTATATTAGATATGAGTACAATTGCACCAACAGGAACTGATGAAATATATGAGATATGCAAACAAAAAGATATTGATTTTATAGATGCTCCAGTGGGTAGGTTAGTAAGTCACGCAATCTCTGGAGATTCTCTTTTTATGGTAGGATGCGATAAAGAGGACGCTTTTAAAAAAATTGAACCATTACTTAATGCAATGGGAACTACTATCATAAGATGTGGGAAAGTTGGGTCAGGAATAAGAGCAAAAGTAGTAAATAATTTTCAAATATTAAGTATTGCTCAAATAACTGCTGAAGCCCTTACACTTGCTCAAAAAATTGGTTTAGATTTAAATACATTCAAAGAAGTAAACGCTGGAACAACTGCTAATAATGGACAGTTCCATATTAATTTTCTATCAAAAGTGCTTAAAAATGATATAGAACCAGGTTTTACAATTGATCTTGCTCATAAAGACATGGGTTTAGCGATTGAGACGGCAAATAGTTTTAGAGTTGGTTTACCAGTTGGTTCATCAGTTCAAGCAGTTTATGGTCAAGCAAGATCAGGAAAATTTGCTAAAAAAGATTTTAGCGCATTACTTGATTATGCTTGTGAGCTTGCTGACGTTGATCCTCCAAGAATTAAAAAAAGTTAATTGTCTATCTTTTAAATCTACACTACAGGACACAATCCACCATCTAAATTTATGGCGGTTCCTGTAATATATGAACTTCTTTTAGAAGATAAAAATGCAACTAGGTTAGCGTAGTCAATTTCCTCACCAACCATCCCCATAGGAACTTTTTTTGATAATTCATTATAAAAATCGTTAATACTTCCAGATCCAGCTCTACGTTCCCATTGAGCACTTTTAATTAATCCAATACATATTGTGTTAACTCTTATTTGATCTTTTGCATATTGATTAGCAAGAGATTTTGTTAAATTGATACCTGCTGCTCTTGTAACTGTAGTTGGTAATGATCCAGCGTTGGGGGCTTTCCCTCCACCAATGGTTGCGTTAATTATGACCCCACCATTATTTGATTTCATATATGGAATTACCAAACGGCACATTCTAATTGTAGACATTAATTTCAAATTAATATCATCTTCCCAATTTTTATCACTAACATCTTCAAATAAGGCAGCGGCTGACGCTCCTGCGTTGTTAACCAAAACATCAATTTTTTTGAATTTCGATATTGTTTCTTCAACTAGTCTTTTGCAATCATCTGCTTTACTTACATCTGCTTTTATTGGAAGGACATTATTTTTTGTTTTTTCAGAAATTATTTTTGCTTTTTCATTCAAATAATCTCCTCTTCTACCACAAACAACAACATGCGCGCCTTCTGACGACAATAGTTCAGCAGAAGCATAACCTAAACCGTCACTTCCTCCTGTAATGAGTATAACTTTGTTTTTTAGGTCTAGATCATACATTTCCAGTCTCCAATTAATTATAAACTTTTAAATTTTCACTATACAATTTTTCTTAGATGACTCAAGAATAGATAATGCAATCTTCAGATTTTGTTTTCCCTCTAAAGCATCAGTTATTGGTTTAACTTTTCGGCAAATGACGTCAGCAAAGTGCTTAATTTGTGAAATGTAGGGATCTACGGTTTCACATTCTATGTAAACCTTTTCCAATTCATTTTTCCAATTTTTTCCACCTATTTTATATTTCCATATTATAAGATTAGGAAACTCAAGAGAGCCGTCTGTACCGATTATGCGTAGGTTATTTTCACTTAAATGAGGTAGGTGTATATTTTCTTTTGTACCAGTTTCCCATGCCCAAGGAGAAGTGCCGCTATCAGTAATTAGGAAATTTCCTAATAATCCACTTTCAAACTTAAAATTTACACTTAAAATATCTTCTTTTTCAAAATTATTTACCTTATTAGAGGCATATGCAGACACTTCTAAAATCTCACCAAATATAAATCTTAGATAATCAATGTCATGTATAAGGTTAGTAATTACCGGACCTGCAGTAATTTTTTTTCTCCAATCAGGTACAAAGTATTCTTTGTCTTTACGCAAAGCCCAAACACCTGATAGACCAACAACTATTCCAATTTTGTTTTCTGATATAATTTCTTTTGCTTTTATCACTAAAGGATTAAATCTTCTTTGGTGACCTACCAACACCATACATTTTTTTTTATTCGCAAGTTTTTTAATCTCTTCAGCTTGTGAGACATTCGCTGAAATTGGTTTTTCTATTAAGACATCAAAGCCTAAATCTAGGGCTGATAAAGCATTTTTATGATGTAGAACTGTGGGTGTGGAAATAACTACACCATCAATATTTTGGTTATTTTTCAATTCATTTAAATTATGAAATATTGGTATATTACGATTTTTACAATAAGACTTAGCTTCTTCACTTACATCAACAACACCACAAACATTAACAGTATCGATCGCCTCAATTGCCATTAAGTGCCTCTTACCAATGGTTCCAATGCCCATAATGGCAAGATTGGTAGGTCGATATGCTCCCATTATGATTTGATAGAGCTCATAAATCTATTTATAGAAACTGATCCGTCAAAAGAATGAGGAAAAACAAGAGGAGTAGCTTTAGCCTGACATTTTGCAACAACAAGAGAAGGACCCTCTTCTTCATAAATTGTTTTAATTACTTTATCATAATCATTTTCATTTGTTATAGTGTAAGAATTACTTATGCCTGATCCTTTAGCGACAAGTTCCAAGTCTGTTTTACCAGCAGTAGCTGTAGGCTGACTGCCTGTTTCAACATAAGACTCATTATCCAATACAACAATAGAAAGATTTGAAACAGGATGATTAGCAACGGTTGCTATAGATCCAAGGCTCATTAGGGTGTCACCATCACCAGTGAACAACAAAATTCGTAAATCTGGTTGTGACTTTGCTAAACCTAACGAAAATGGGATAGCCTGCCCCATAGCCCCAATGAAACCAAAATTACTTGTATTATCTCCTCCTGACATGACATCCCATGTTGATGTGCCAAGACCACTAATTACTCGAAGGTTAGGTTTTCTATTTTTTAAAATTTTTTGAACAAAAGGTCTTCTATCAATCATAATAATTATCCGTTCTTAAATTGTTTTGCGCCAATCATCTTCTGCGATAATAACACTGCAGCAGACCGATTAGTATTAAAAGCAAATCTGGCAGCTGCATCTACCGTAGATCCAACTTCTTCTTTGTAATCAGCTCTAAAAATTTTAACATCCATTGCTTCCAAAACCTTAGGTGTTCCTAAACCCATTGGAACTTGCCATGGTATAAATTCTCCCCACTCACCTCGCATTGAAACTAAAGTTAGAAAAGGAATTCTACAAATATTTGGCAAGGCAAGAGCATTAATGCAGTTACCTACTCCACTTGATTGCATAAGTAATGCACTTTTTCTTCCTCCAGCGTACGCTCCACATGATAAACCAACTCCATCTTGTTCGGTAGTAAGTGTTACGACATCAATTTCATTATCTTTTTCACAAAGGTTTATGAGAGGTGTATGTCCCGCATCAGGGACATGAGAAACCATTGTTATATCTAAATCTTTAAAAACTTTGTAAATGTCGTCACGCCAATCTTTAATAGTAGCTGTCATATTCTGGTCCATTTGTTAATATAAAATCACATGCTAAATTGTTATTAAAATAATTCAAGTTTACATAATAATTATGTGTTATAAAAGATTTATCAGTTAAACAAAAGTAAATGAAACATATATAATATCATACACATAGGAAACTTAATATATGCAAGAAAATAAAGGCAAAGTTGCTATAGTAACTGGTGCAGCCAAAAATATTGGCCGAGCGACTTCAGAGTGTTTG
This sequence comes from uncultured SAR116 cluster alpha proteobacterium, assembly GCA_902618025.1. GTDB lineage: Bacteria > Pseudomonadota > Alphaproteobacteria > Puniceispirillales > Marisalimonadaceae > Marisalimonas. The sequence continues at coordinate 60,571 of CACMYY010000003.1, read as the reverse complement.
TCAAAATTAGGTTTTAATATCTTAGTTCACGCCAACTCTGATAAAGATGGAGCTATGGAAACTTTAGATATAATAAAAGAAAATGGTGTAAATGCAGGTATTTTAATTGGTGACCTTACTAATAAGGAAACATCTAAATTACTTGTAAGTGAAGGACAAAAATTAGGGATAATTTCTGTTTTAATTAACAATGCTTCACAAAGAGAATTTAACAAATTTGATGAAATGACATTTGATCAATGGCGATTTGTTATGTCTATAAATCTTGATTCACTATTTCATACCTGTAAGGCTGTCATTCCAGAAATGAAAAAAAACAACTGGGGAAGGATTATAAATCTTGGTGGATTATCTGCTCACATCAGTGCTATTGGAAGAGCTCATGTAATAACGTCTAAATCTGCTGTTGTTGGTTTTTCAAGAGCGTTAGCTATGGAATACGCAGAAACTGGTATTACTATAAATACTGTAGTGCCAGGACTAATTGACACTATAAGAGGCACATCTGCAGGTAGAGGCTTAGTACATCCGTCACATTCTAATCCCCCAGTTGGAAGAAAAGGTTATCCAATAGAAGTTGCTACAATGATTGCTAATTTATGTGGTCCTAATTCAGATTTTATAACCGGACAGACAATTCATGTAAATGGTGGAAGTTATTTTCCATAAAAACACCAAATCATGAATAATATACAAAACAAACCAGTCGACTTCCTAGCTGGATCTTTCTTGATAATATTTTCTATTTTACTAGGCTTAAATCAAGTTATGGTTAAGTTAGTGAATGAGGGTATGCATCCAGTTTTTCAGGTGGCTTTAAGATCAACTTTAGCAATCTTTCCTATTCTAATTTATTGTTATATTTCAAGAAAAAAAATAAATTTTTCAACTTATTCCATGATACCTGGTGTTATTGCTGGGATACTATTTGCAACGGAGTTTATTTTTCTTTTTATAGCCTTGGACTACTCAACGGTCACTCGTGTGTCATTAATATTTTACACAATGCCTGTGTGGCTTACAATTGGAGCTCATTTTTTAATTAAAAATGATAATCTAAATCTCAACAAAGTTTTAGGATTAATAATTGCACTTATTGGATTGATATTAGCTGTATATGAACCCTCAATGGGTTATGATTTATCACAGTTCTACGGGGATTCATTTTCTTTAATGGCGAGTTTATGTTGGGCAATTATTGCTATTATGTTAAAAACCACGCGATTATCAGATTGCACACCTGAAACACAATTATTGTATCAACTGATTGTTTCTGGAATAATTTTATTACCCATATCAATGCAAATAACTGATTATGTACGAAACATTAATATGAATTTAATATTAATTTTTTCTTTTCAAGTAATTGTAATAATGTGCATGGGATTTATTGGATGGTTGTGGGTAATGTCCAAGTATTCAGCAAGTAGTACAAGTTCTTTTGCATTTTTAACACCAATATTTGGCGTGTTATTTGGATGGCTAATTATGGATGACCCTATAAATGAACAAATTTATTTATCATTATTTTTTACTTGTTTTGGCATCTATCTAATAAATAAAAGAGGTTCAAAATCAATATAATAATTATGACAATTTATTTTTAACTCTATTCTTTTTTGACCTTTTAGTATTTTTATCCTTAATTGGTTTAGAAGAATCACTTTTAGATTTACTTCTTTTTTCTATTTTTTTCCATCTGTCTGATTTTCTTTTTCCTTTAAAATCAATATTTTTAGGTTTGTTGGATCCATCTTCGTCTTTGTCTTTTAAAAATAATTTTGTGCTTCTTCTTTTTTTATTTTGCAAAGGTCGAGATGTTGATCTATCAAGCTTTGGCGGATCTTTTAACACTTTTACCATTATGTGTCGTTCTATTGGTTTTTTACTATTTACATACTCAAGTAAAGAATTAGAAGTTTGTTCTGAAATTTCAACATAAGTAACTTTTGGTTGTATTTTTATAGAACCAATATCTCTTTTTGAGAGTTTACCAGCTTTACAAAGCATTGCTACTAACCATCTTGGTTCGGCTGTGTCATCTCTTCCAACAGATAGTTCAAACCATGCACTGTTATTAAAGGTAGTTTTATTTGAGTTTATATCTCTTTTATCTGATGGATTTTTTAAGTCTTCTGGAACAGATAAATCCTTACTAACTAGTCTATAATAAGCAACAGCTAGCTGATTAGTTGAGTTTTTTGAAACTAATTCATCCACAAAACCTTGTTCTTCAGCTTTTATTGGATCTTCAAAAATTTTGTTTTCTAGAATTCTTTTTTTATCTTCAATTAATATTTCTTCTCTAGACGGAGGCAAAGTCCAATGAGGCTTTATATTTGCTTGACCAAACAAACGTTCAGCAGTTCTATTTCGATTTTGAGGTACAAGAATTACACAAACACCCTTTCTTCCAGCTCTTCCAGTTCTTCCACTTCTATGGAGTAATGTATCTGATGTTCTCGGTATATCCGCATGAATGACTAAATCAAGATTTGGTAAATCAAGTCCTCTAGCTGCAACATCCGTCGCAACACACACCCTTGCTTTTGAAGATCTCATTGCTTGTAAAGCCATATTTCTTTCGTTCTGGCTTAATTCTCCTGAAAGTGCAACAGCTGAAATACCTCTGTTTGTTAAACGACTAGTCATATGATTCACTGCCATTCTAGTAGCGCAAAAAATTATGGAGTTTGTGGCTTCGTAATATCTAAGGGTGTTAATGATAGCATTTTCTTGATCACTTGATACTATTTTAAATGCTTTATATTCAATATCAACGTGTTGTGAGTTTGATTTACCAATACTAATTCTGACTGCATTTTTTTGATAATCTTTTGCAAGATTAGCAATAGTCTTAGGCACCGTTGCTGAGAACATCAAAGTCTGTCTTTCTTTAGGTGTGGTATCCAAAATAGCTTCTAAATCTTCTTTGAAACCCATGTCTAACATTTCATCAGCTTCATCAAGAACAACTGTTTTAATACCTTTAAGTTTTAATTTATCATTCTCTATATGGTCTCTTAGTCTTCCAGGAGTACCAACAATAATATTAGGTTTAATCTCTAAGTTTCTTTTTTCAGCACGAATATCCATTCCTCCAACGCATGAAATGATTTTTGCCTTACAACTATCAAGGAGCCAAGTTAACTCGTTTTTAACTTGCAAAGCCAATTCTCGAGTAGGAACAATTATGAGAGCTTGTGGTAATTTTGATTTCTTAAAATAATTATCATTACCAAGTATGTTTTCTACTATTGAAAAACCAAAGGCAATAGTTTTACCTGACCCAGTTTGCGCAGAAACTAATAAATCTAATCCTGAATAATTTTTTTTTATAACTTCTTCTTGTACAGGTGTTAATTTATCATAACCTTTATGCATCATTGCTTCGGCTAGTGCTTCAGGAATTCCATTATTTTTTATCATGATAAACTTTCAGGTTTTAAGAGATGATTTAAGGAATGTTTATTATATTTCTTTTAAATTAACTAGACTGTTCTTTTAGTATTCAATATCAATAAAGTAAAGCATTAGAAACTTTATGTGTGTCATTACCTGAAATTAAAAATAAAGATATAACTAGATGATGAGTGAAAAATTTGATGTTATTATCATTGGAGCCGGTGCTGCTGGTTTAATGTGTGCAATTGAAGCTGGAAAAAGAAATAAAAAAGTCCTTATAGTAGAGCATACCTCTAAGATTGCTGAAAAAATAAGAATTTCTGGAGGTGGAAGGTGCAATTTTACAAATATATATAGTAATAATGAAAATTTTTTATCGAATAACAATCATTTTTGTAAATCTGCTTTTTCAAAATACACACAAAATGATTTTATAAAATTAGTAAAAAAACATAAAATAAAATTTCATGAAAAGAAATTAGGCCAACTTTTTTGTGATAATTCTGCAAAAGATATTATCAAAATGTTAATTACTGAATGTGAAAATCAAAAAGTTGAGATTAAAATAAATACTGAAGTCAAATCAATAATACGAAAAAAAAATTTATATATATTAGAAACAATTGACAAGAAATTTGTATGTTCATCTCTTGTTATTGCTACTGGTGGATTATCGATACCCAAAATAGGCGCATCTGATTTTGGATATAAAATAGCTAATCAGTTTAATTTAAAGATTACTAAACTTTATCCTGCTCTTGTCCCATTAACTTTTAAAAACGATATATTAGAATTTTGCAAATCACTAGCAGGTATTTCAATTGAAGCTTCAGTTAAAATAAATAAAACAATTTTTAATGAAGGTTTAATCTTTACTCACAGGGGGATTAGTGGGCCATCAATTTTGCAAATTTCTTCTTACTGGAAACCTGATAGAACTATTGAAGTTAACTTATTACCGCAAAATTCAATGGATAAAACTTTAAAAGAAAGAAGAATAAAAACACCAAAACAAAACATATCAAATGTTTTATCAGATTTTCTTCCAAATAAATTAGCAATAGCTATAACAAGTTTGCTTAATACAAACCAAAAAATAGGAGAAGCATCTAACAACACGCTAAACAAAATTTCTAATTTTATAAATAAATTAAATGTTTTACCAACTGGCACTGAAGGTTACAAGACTGCAGAAGTTACGTTAGGTGGTATCGACACAAACGAAATTAATTCAGCAACAATGGAATGTAAAAAATACTCAGGATTATATTTCATTGGCGAAGTTGTTGATGTTACTGGGCATTTAGGAGGACATAATTTTCAATGGGCTTGGTCAAGTGGCTATGTTGCCGGTCAGAATGTTTAGATTAAATAACAGTACGCTTAGCTGCGTCTGAAGTATGATCGCCAGCTTCATCCCAATAAGGAATAGGTCCATAAATTTCGATTAAAAAATCTAAAAAAGCCCTTACTTTAGGAGATAAATGTTTGCCACTCGGGTAGACAGCATAGATTGGAACATCTTCTTGGACATATTCATCTAAGATAGATACTAATGTGCCAGCAGCTAAGTGTCTTCCGACAACAAATCTAGATAACATGGCTAATCCACCACCATTAATCGCTGACCTCAGGATTGCATCTCCATGATTAAACTGCAACTTTCCTTTTGCATGTATTAATTTAATCTTACCATCCACTAAAAAATGCCACTCATTATAAGGACTCCCTCTTCTAAATGAAATAATATCGTGATTTAATATATCATCAGGATGTTTTGGTTTACCATTTTTTTTGATATAACCTGGGGAAGCAAACAACGTTCTAGGATTAGGAGCAAGTTTTCTTGCTATAAGGGATGAGTCTTTCATGACTGCAATTCTGATGCCCAAATCTATATTGTTATCTACTAAATCAACAACCTCGTCTGATATAATCATCTCTATTTCTACTTCTGGAAAACGTTCTCTAAATAAAGGAAGATGTGGAGCTATGTGCCTATAAGAGAACGTACCTGGTGCAGTAATTCGAAGATGCCCTCTTGGTGCATTAGTAGCACTTGATACAGCTGCTTCAGCTTCATCTACATCACCAATAATCCTTCTAGCTCTATCAAGATACGCTAAACCAACCTCAGTTAGTGATACAGATCTTGTTGTTCTGTAAAGTAATCTTGCTCCTAGTCTGTCTTCTAGTGCTGATATATATTTTGAGACTACAGATGGAGACAAATCCAACTCTCTACCAGCTTTTGCAAGTGAACCATTATCAGCAATAGAAACGAAAACTCTCATTCCAGATATTAGATCCATGCATTACCTTTCAAAAAATTTATACATAACATAAATAGTTTTATTTTCCATAATACATTAAAAAAACTTGAAATAATTTTTGTCATTTCGTATTACGAATATGCATACGGCGTGAACTAGGACACTTAAGACATATAACGAACCCGCGGAGGGGTGGCTGAGTGGCTGAAGGCGCCGGTTTGCTAAATCGTTAAAGGGAGCAATCCCTTTCGGGGGTTCGAATCCCCCTCCCTCCGCCACTTATACATAAATATGTGATTTTACTATATATAATTTATTTAAATATATATTTACCCACAATTTTACCCACAACAAAAATATAATATCAATCATAAAACCGCTCTAAGGGTTACTGCACCCTTTCCCCAATCAACATTAGTTAAAGATCAAGGGGTGGTCGGCGCATTGATTGTAGTCCATCAAAAACAGACCAAGGTTCAATGATGGGTTATTGTTGTATTTGTAATTCATTTTTGTTTGTAACTTTATAATTTATATTTAATCTTAAAAATTAATTAAATTTTTTTACAAAAAAGTGAGTTACCAAATGTATTATGATACTAGTAAAAATGACCATGGTTTACCCTACAATCCTTTCAAAGCCCTCACAGTTCCTCGCCCAATTGGATGGATTAGTACAGTGAATAAAAAGGGAATAGGAAATCTTGCACCTTATAGTTATTTTAATGGGCTTTCTTATGATCCTCCATTTGTAATGTTTTCAGCTGGAAATCGTGCAGATGGAAGTAAAAAAGATAGTGTTTTAAATGCTGAAGAAACTGGTGAATTTGTTGTTAATATGAGTACATGGGACACACGTCAACAAATGAATGACACTAGTTGGATAATGGAACCTGACACAGACGAATTAGAAAAAACTGGTTTAACAGCTATAGATTCAATAAACGTAAAACCCAAAAGAGTTGCTGAATCTCCAGTTCATTTTGAATGTAAATATCATCAAACTGTCCAACTTCCTGGGAAAGGAGGGTTACATAATGTTGTATTTGGAAAAGTTATTGGCATTCATATTAAAGACGAATTCATCACTAACGAAGGCATAGTAGATATCTTGAAAATGAAGGTAATCGCTAGATTAGGATATAATGATTACACTTTAGTAGAAAAAACTTTTTCAATTGTAGACTTCAAAGATAAAGGTAAAATGACTAAAAGTTGGAGATAAAAAAGCTAATTAATTTTTAGCAAAATTCTGAATAAAATTACTAAATTGTCATTAAATATGCTTCTTTATTTTAAGTAATTGATTAGGTATTTATATAAAATTTGTTACTAATAAAGATCAGTTAAATTAATTTATTATGTAAAAAAAATTTTATTAATAGAAAAAAGTTTTAAAATCTTTAGGCTTATAACTAACAATAAAAAATAAGGGAGAATTAAATATGAAAAACATATTTTCAAAATTGTTTTCAATTTCTGTAGTTTCTCTGTTCAGCATATCCAATGTTATTGCCGGAGATCTTCCAAAAAATATTGCTTGGACTGCTTATGGAACTACTTCATCAGGTTATGCTCAATCTGTGGGAATTGGGCAAATGCTTAAAAAAAATTATGGTACTGACCTAAGGATTATACCTGGTAAAAATGATGTTTCAAGAATGGTACCTTTGAAAGCTGGACAAGCTGAAATCTGCGCATGTGGAATAGCAAGTTTATTTGCGCAAGAGGGCGTGTTTATGTTTGCAGACAAAAAATGGGGGCCAATGAAAGTTTACAATATGTTCAATAATATTGGAAGAAATGGTCAAACAGTTGCTACAGCCAAGGATGCAAACATTAGAACAATGGCTGATCTGAAAGGTAAAAGAGTTACTTGGGTAAAAGGATCTCCAGCTCTTAATGGGAACATGGCAGGTTTTTTAGCGTTTGGTGGCTTGACATGGGATGACGTTATTAAAGTAGAGGTTTCTGGTTATGGAGCATCTGCTAATGCGGTTATAAATGGTCAAGCAGATGCAAGTATGGGTTCTTCTGTAAGTAGTATTTTTAATAAAACAAATGCTTCACCTAGAGGTCTTTTCTTCCCACCAATGCCACATAACGATGAAGTAGGTTGGAAAAGAGCAATAGCTGTAGCCCCTCATTTTGCTAAAGCAGTTGTAACAAACTTTGTAGGATCTTCCGATAGTAATAAATCTTTTGAAGGCATGAATTATCCTTATCCAATTTTTGTTACAATGGAAAAAACATCTGAAGATTTATCATATCATCTGACTGAAGCAGTTATGGAAAATTATGATCAATTTAAAGATTCTGGACCAGGAATGGATGGATATCAATTGTCTAATCAAAATTTTAGTTGGATTTTTCCATATCATCCTGGAGCAGTTAAGTATTATAAAAAGAAAGGTGTTTGGACATCAAAACATGACAAACATAACGCAAACTTAATAAAAAGACAGGATGTCCTAGCTAAAGCTTGGCAAAAAACTCTGAAGGCTAATTTATCTGGTGACGATTTTAAGAAAAAATGGCTTGAAAATAGATCATCTGCTTTAAAAGCTGCTGGAATGCCAAATGCTTATAATTAAAAAATAAATCTGATAAGGTGAAAATAAGTTTCACCTTATCAAAAATTGGAATTTATTATGTCCAGAAATCAAGTAGAAGTTTCCATTATTAGAAATAGAGCTCCTAATATAGTTTCTAATTATATTTTAAGGTTTTCTTCCATTTTATCCACTATGATTTCAATTTACATGTTGTTCGGTGTTGGGAATTTTTTAGGAACATACGTGTTACTAGATACTGAGTATCTTTATGCTATGATTGCTTTATTACTACCTTTACCATTTATAATATATCATCCAACTCCTAGAAAAGGAAACAAAATACCCTGGTATGATATAATTTTTGCTGCCTCAACTTTTATAATTGCAAGCTACTTTTGTTTTAGTGGATCATTAATATTAGAAGAGGGTTGGGAATATCTTGCACCAACTCATGCAAAAATAATGGCATTTATTTTGTGGGGCTTAGTTTTAGAAGCTAGTAGGAGAGCTGGTGGAAATGCTATTTTTATAATTTGTCTAATTATTTCTGTTTATCCAGCAATTTCAACTTTTTTACCTGGATTTTTGAACGCACCAGCGCAACCATGGGATACTACTGCCACATTCCATATTTTTGGTACAGAAAGCATCATGGGTATACCAATGACTGCTTTTGCAACCCTGGTTGTTGGTTTTTTAATTTTTGGAGTAGCACTTCAACATACAGGAGGTGGATCCTTTTTTCTAAATTTAGCATTTGCACTTTTAGGTACTAGAAGAGGAGGACCTGCAAAAGTTTCAATTTTTTCTTCTGGTCTGATGGGGTCAATGAGTGGGAGTGTGATTACAAATGTTTTGACTACCGGTGTCCTCTCAATTCCCGCAATGAAGAAAACTGGCTTCAAATCGTCTTATGCTGCAGGTGTGGAGGCATGTGCATCTACAGGTGGGGTATTAATGCCACCAGTTATGGGAGCAACTGCTTTTGTTATGGCTACATTTTTAGAGGTTCCATACTCTGAGATTATTATTGCAGCCGCTTTTCCATCTATATTGTATTATTTTGGTCTTTTTATGCAAATAGATGCATATGCAGCAAGAAATCACCTTAAAGGTTTACCTGCAAAAGAACTTCCATCTATAAAAAAGGTTTTAAAAGAAGGTTGGTATTTTATATTTGTGTTTGTGATGTTAATTTTAATGTTACTTTACATGCAAAGAGAAGCTCAAGCTCCATACTATGCCACCGCCACGTTATTAATAATTAATCAAATCGTTAAAATTCATAGATGGAATTACGATAAATTAATTCATTTTATAGAAAGTGTTGGCAGATTGTTTGCAGAACTTGCAGGGATTCTAGTGGCAATTGGTCTAATAATTGGTTCACTAACTTTTACTGGTAAAATTGGTACTATTACATACGCACTGGTAAATTTTGCAGGTGATTCTATATTCATTCTTCTTATCATGGGTGCGCTTACTAGTTTCATACTAGGTATTGGTATGACAGTAACAGCTGCTTATTTGTTTCTAGCAGTAACTCTTGCTCCTGCATTAACAGGTAGTGGCTTAGATAAAGTAGCTGTTCATTTATTTATGTTATATTGGGGCATGATATCTTTTATAACCCCACCTGTTGCTATTGGTGCATTTGCTGCTGCATCAGTTGCTGGTGCAAATGGTATCAGAACTGGTGTAGAAGCTATGAAATTAGGAAGTGTTATTTACTTTATTCCCTTCTTTTTTGTTCTTAATCCAGCATTAATTGGAAGAGGTTCAATATATGATATTTTGATTGTCTTCTTTTCTGCAGTAATTGGAATTATTCTTATTTCAAGTTCATTACAGGGATATCTAATTGGAATTGGTGATCTGAAAAAATCAAAACACTTGGAATGGCCAATAAGGATTATGCTTGGGTTTTCAGGTATATTAATGGCTCTTCCTGGTGGAAAAGTTACTGGGTATTCAAACTACGAAATTAACATTTTTGCAACTGCACTATTTGTCTTACCAATTTTATACTTATTAATTTTGAGGTTAAAAAAAACAAATAAAATTTAGACACGACCAGACATTTTTTTTGATTATATAAACTAAATTGAATTATTTACGTATTGCTCCATCCCTAATTGGGTTGAACATAAAAACGTATTACTCCCAACCAGTGGAGGCACTAAATGAGATATTTTAATGATTATTTCAGTTTGATGGCGGATGATTAGGAGGACCCTCCCTCCGCAATTTTACATAACTATGATATGTCACCCAACTATATTCAGAAATCTATTAAACTTTATTATCTTTGTAATAAAACTATAATAAATCTGTAATTAGATTAAATTTCAAATAAACACTTTACAATTTAGTACAAGTGCCACGACTGCCTACTGGACCTTCGAGAATTTCACCCGCACCCATCATAGCTGATGAATATAAGTATTCTTTCGTTTCATCATTAAGTGATAGAGTAAGCATATACCCACCATAGTAATCTTGATTAATATAATATGAAACTATTATCACGCTACCATAAGGATTTTTTCTTTTATCAACTATTCTATAATTTCTTTTATATTTACCTGATTCGTATATAATCTCTTCATCATGTGGCTTAATTTTGAAGTCTTCTCTAATCCCTTGATCTTTATATGAGTATAGATTATTAAGTAAATCTAATCCTAATCCAGCTTTTGAAGAACAATTAAATGTAATTTCTTCATCGCTAAATGCAGGGCTCAAAAATAAAGTTAAAATTATTATAATGAATTTTTTCATGTTAGCTTCATATTCAAGTGGCACTTAATTTATTAAAGGATAGCACATGTCAGATAAACAAAAAAGAGTTCTAATTTGTTGTGCTATATTGTGTAGGGGGTTGTTTATTATTAGAGATTATTTTTAAATTGTAAGAAATTTACAGACTAAGTTGAAAACACACATTTATTAATTCAATATAAAGTTTATTTATTTGTTGTTCTCCATAACCTTAAGTAATTGTAATTCTTTTCCTTCTATTTCTCTTAATTTAAGTTCTTTGCCATGTGGGTCCATATTTTCATATTTTGTAAGACACTCACGAGCCGTAATATCTTTCCATATTTCCTTTTTACCATTTGGGTATAATATCTCATAAACACGTTTTGTCTTATCCCACGACTTAGGACGACCTTCATTCATTTCATGTTTCATTCATCAACCTCATGTTGAATAAGTTTTATTGCAAATTACAATAATAATTTTTTGCCATATAATCTCTTTTAAAAGGAACCCCGGTTACGAATTCTTTCCAAAGATGTTGATTTTTTTCAGCCCACTTATTAAAACCCATTATTAGTTTATTTTCACTTTCCACTAATTCATTAGCATACCAAGATGATAAACCTTTCAAAATTTTTTTTGAATCATTATTAGCATCTTTATAATACCACCTTAATGATTGACACAAGTTATATCCAGTATTGACTATACCAATCAACGTAGTTATGCATATCATTGCTTTAACTTGATCAGATTGAGAAAGTTTTTCAAAATTAAAATCCACATCCTGGTACGGTTTACATTGATAATAAAGCGAACCAATTTCTAATGTTCTAACATTTGCTTTTGTACCAAAACTTATACAAATAAAAAAAATTAAAATTAAAATATTTTTCATGTTAAGCCCCAGAAAGTTTTTATTTGATTTATTTTTTTGATAATATTTTTTCTACTAATTTTTGTACTCTAAATGCCTCATCAATTGTAGCTAAACTATTTGGTTTATTATTTATTTTAAATTCTAAATGATCAAGTTGTGATTTTAAACTCACGGCTCGTGGATCCGTGGGTTCTTCCCTAAGAGGAATGAAGTTGTCACCCACCGATACTGAATCTTTATAAAATTCTGCTACTTTTCTACTTTTTTTTGATCCTTTAATAGTAAATTCTTGACGATCAGGTTGAACTCCCCCAATACTTGCGAATATATTTACTGGCAAACCATCCTTATTCTCTAGTTTAGCTAGAACAGCTGTTTCACACAAAAGTGGGTCTGTTGGATAAGAAGTGTGAGCCCATATTACTTTTAGAGGCCCTACCACACGTTCAGTAAAAAAAAGAAAATGAGATATTACTTCTCTTGTCATACCACCCTCTTTTTTGAACCTTAACCAATCGGCTTCTTTTTGCCATTGACGTGGCCAAGAAGAATATGTAACTATAATATCAACCCCAAGTATTTCACCCATTTCACCATTGTTTTTGCTATCCAACAAATCTTTTAAAGCTATACCCGCTGCTTGTGTGAAATTAACAGCTATGGGAACATCATAATTTTGAAGTTTTTTTATAAAGTTTTTGCTATCTTTAATATTTACACCAAAAGGTTTTTCTATAAAAAGGGCTTTACCCATTTCTACTGTTTTCAAGGCATACGTCTGTCTTACAGTAGGAGGACAAGCTAAATAAACCAAATCAGCCTTTTCTATAGCTTCATCAGCATTTTTCATAATTTTAGTTTCACTATCTTGTTTTTTAGCTTTTTCACAAGCAATTGGGTTAGGGTCCCATAAATAATTAGGGTTAAATTTTTGATGTTTTCTCATATGTTGAAGCATTCGAGTTCCCATTATACCTAGGCCAATAATAGCAACATTTGCAGTCATTTTTATTCCTATTGAAATTTAAATTAAATCGATATTAATCTATTGTAATCTACAATTGAAATTTTTCAAAGAAAGGTTAACTTATGTCCACAATAACATCACATCGGGATCCAGAGACAAACCCTCGTATTAAAGCAGTTTTCGACGATATTCGTGCCACACGTAAAAGTGATTTTATAAATAATTTGTGGTATTATCTTGCATTTGATACTGAACTACTTGAAGCGACATGGCATGACGTTAAAGAAGTAATGACAAAACCAAGTCATCTTGATCCTCTCACAAAAGAACTAATCTATACAGCTGTTTCTATCGCCAATAGCTGTGAATATTGTATACATTCTCACACTGCTGCAGCAAGATCAAAAGGGATGACTGATAAACAATACGCAGAATTCTTGTCAATCGTATCGCTTGCAGGAAGAACAAACCATTTATTAAACGGACTGAAAGTACCAATAGACAAAGAATTTAATCATGAAAGTAGTTGATTTAACTATTATTCAAAAAAATGAAAGGATTTAAAAATGATTACACGTTATACAAGTCCAAAGGTAAAAGAACCAGCACCTAAATTATGGTCAAATTGTATAGTGTGCGACGGTATCGCATATATTGCGGGTTTGACATCGCGAAACGCTGATGGAGTAACAATTGATGGGAAAGATGAATATGAACAAACTAAAATTATTTTCCAGAAACACAAAGCTTTAATTGAGGCTGCGGGAGGCAAAATGGCAGACTTTACCAAACTTACAATTTTTGTTACTCGGATTGAAAACAACAAACGAGTCTGGAAAGCAAGGTCTGAGTTTTTTAGCGGTAATTTTCCAGCATGTTCATTGGTAGAAGTTTCAAAACTAGCAACACCTAAAATATATGTTGAAATTGAAGGTATTGCACATATAGGAAAAGGAAATTGATTAAACAAAATTTTGAGAAAACTGATTAAAAATGATAACTTAAAAAAATGAAAATTTACGTTGTAATATTCTTATCTTTTACATTGTTTGCTTGCAAGGCTACAGATAATATATCATCAATCTCAGATAGAGTATCAAATGCTTCAAATAAGGTTGTAAGCATAATCAAATCAGAAAAAACAAAAACATCTTTAAGAAATCAAAATTTTAGGAAGAGCAAAATAAACTCCAACTCGAATAATACTCTAATTAAATTTGTGGAATGGGAATGTGGAACTTTTTTTCTTTTAAAACCAGTCTTGAATGTTGGTTATTTTCCTAATTACAAATCTGCTGATATTTCCTTAGGTGCATTAACATTAGAATCTAATGAAGAAATGTTCCCAGCATTCCATGAAGTAAATGGCATTAATAATTCATTTATGTGGGGTGGTCGAAAATTAAATAATTACATGATAGTTATAAAACCTGATAATACAGCTTATTATTATGACTTTATCAATGCAAAGAAAGGAGAAATAAGAGAATCACAACAAACTCTCAAGTGCAAAAAAGAAATTTTTAATTTAGAAAAAGAAGAGTTTCAAAACTACACCAATAGTTTTAAAAATATTTTTAAAAAATATGGTTTTAATCTAGATTAGATTTTTTATATGTAAATTCTAGCAAAGAAAATAAATGACAAATATAAAAACATTCATAATTTATGCTATATGTTTTTATTTAATTATCATTTTGATAATGTTTATGCTTCAAAGATCTTTATTATATCTTCCTTCCAAGGGAAAAATAGATCAATCTTATTATGCTAAAACAGGACTAAAAAAAATTGAATTTATAACTTCTGATGGATTGGTACTTAAGTCTTTATTTAAGAAACCATCTACCAATGAAAAAAGCATAATAATGGTATTTCATGGTAATGCAGGTCATGTTGGACACAGAGTTGAAAAATTCAGACCATTTTTAGAAGAAGGACATGGATTATTTTTAGTTGAGTATCGAGGTTATGGTGAAAATTCTGGAAAACCATCGGAGAAAGGTTTTTATAAAGATGGACAAGCAGCTATGAATTTCTTGTCTGAACAAAATATACCTAAAAATAAAATTATTATATATGGAGAGTCTCTAGGATGTGGCTTGGCTGTAAAACTTTCTACACAAAATACATTTAGAGCAACAATACTAGAAGCTCCATACACATCAATTGCTGATGTTGCATCTCGTCATTATTGGTATCTTCCTGCTAAATTACTTGTATTAGATAGGTTTGATATATTCAGTATAATAAAAAATATTAAATCACCATTACTAGTTATTCATGGTGAAAAGGATAATGTAATTAGTATCAATTTTGGTAAAAAAGTTTTTGAGTATGCACCAGAACCAAAAAAAGCTATATTTGTGAATGGTGCAGGTCACAACAATCTCTATGAATTTAAAATTTATGATAAAATTAAGCATTTTTTAAAAGAATTGAACAAATAAGATTATTGACTTTATTTTTCAGTTTCACATATCTAATCTAGGATAATAATATATACTTGAGAGGTAATAAAATGTCGTTTTTTTACAGTATCCCATTGGGAAGCAAAATCTTGGAACAAAGAAGATGAAGCGAAAGCAACAGAAAAATATGTCCCTATGATATTATCACTAGGTGCAAATTCAGTAAAAATGTGTAAAACTGAAGAGTTAAAATTTATGGTAATAACAGAATGGCCAAATGGAGTTGTAGCAAAAGAAGCTACAGACAAAATTGCAGGTGTTAGAGAACAAGCTTCTGAAGAATTTGATAATGTTATGATTAGCAGTCATGCTGGCGAAACATTTGCATCAGGATAAAATAAAAATTTAATTTTATTAAAATATCAAATCTTTATTAAAGGAAACTCTATAAATATGACTGATGCAAAATTAATTAGTTATACAATTAATGATTTTTCTACAGAAATTGAAATGGAGTCTTTTCTTCACCTCATGGAAAAACATGGAGATGAATTTTATAAGAAATTAAAAAAACATGGATTAATTCGCTGGAGAGTTAACCAAATATGGAATAAAGCTGGAGGCTTTGCCTTATCCTCAATTTTTGAATATAGGGACCAAAAAGCTTTTGAAAAAAGTATTGAAGAAATAAAAAAATTTCAAAAAGAGCACGAAAATTATTTTAATAAAGTCAATATGAAACGAACCTCTAGTAGGTCAATCAATATGCTTGATTTTAATTATTAATTGTGTGTTTTAGTTAAGTATTATTTTTAATAGAAAGTGAAGCAGGATGTTAGTTAGAATTTGCCTAAGTTGTATTTGTTTTTTGTTAATTGTTAAAACTACATTTGCAGAAATTGTAAATGTTAATAATCAACAAATTAAAGAATTATCCAAAATAAATATTCCAATTGTGGATGTAAGAAGAAGTTCTGAATGGGACCAAACTGGAATTGTTCCTAACAGTATTTTGTTAACTTTTTTTGATAAAAAGGGAAATTATAACTTTGATGAGTGGTATAAACAATTAAGTTTAAAAATAAATGAAGGGGAACCTATTATTTTAATTTGCCGAACCGGCAGGAGAACTAAGATAATTGCTGAGATGATGGATAAAAAATTTGAAAGTATTATATACAACGCAAAAGGTGGAATCACCTCGTGGATTGATCACAAACTAAAAACCGTTAAACCTTGATATTAGGTTATTCTAATTATTTAAAAAGATTAAAAATAATTGTTAAAATAATACTAATTATTAAACAAGTCCTTATAGGAAAGGAAAAAGTAGAATTACTAATTTTAAATAATATGTCACCTGGTAGTTGTCCTAAACCTAATTTTCTAATGTAAGGATATAATAGCACTAAAATTAGTAAGATTATTCCAATTATAATTAAAGTTTTTTGAATGTTTATTTGAAAATTAAAAATATTATTAAGCAAATTAAAAAAGAATTTATTATTAACATATTCTTTGTTTTAACTTTTTTTTTAAAAAGTGGAGTATTCCATCTATTTGCATAATCTAGATCAACATTATCTTTAGCAAAAGTTTTTATGATAATCTTTTCCCTTGTTTTCCTATTTTTGGAAAAATCATCAAAAAATTTTAATATATTATTCAACATCTTTTATTTTTCATAAATTAAATTATTTTTGTCTTAGTTTTTTTATAGCACTTGCAATGTCTTCATCTTGAATATTTAAGGCTTTTCTTTTAATTCTTAATTTATGTGCTTCTTCTAAAACATTAGCATGAGTAAATCCTATAGGTGGATCGAATTTATAGCTTGCTAGTTCAATAAGTAAACCTAATGGTTCTCTAAAATAAAGTGAATCCATAAAACCTCTATCTTTGATACCAGTATTTGCAAAACCATTATCACTTAAGTTTTTCTCAGCTATTCGAATAGTGCTTTGACTCACCCAGAAAGCAACGTGATGGACGCCTCCACATTCATTTTTTAATTTATTTTTATCTGGTATTAGATTTTCATTAGTAAAAACTGTTACAGTAGTTCCGTCCCCACAGTCAAAGTATAAATGATTTGTATTTAAGTCATCTAAATTTGGTTGTTCAAAAATAAATTTCATCCCAAGTATATTTTGCCAGAAATCAATAGAAGTTTTTTTATCAGCTCCATTTAAAGTGATATGATGTATCCCTTGAGCTTGAATTATACTATTCATTAAAATCCTTTCATATTATTTTAATTATTGAAAAAGTTAAAAATTGCTGAGACAAACATATAATTTGATTTGTGATTTTATAAAAGGTTTCATATAGGTTTCATATGAGATATTCATTAATTATATTTAGTAAAATTATGGTTAAATTCAACCTTTATAAAATTAATACAAAAATCTTTTATAAAAATATGATGCAAGAATTTGCATATTTAAATTGATTTTTGTTGCAAATAAAATAATTAAGTTTTTTTACAACGGTAATATTATTATGAGATTATTTTGTTCCATAAAAAACGTTCTTGTTTTGACATTCTGGACTAGTATACCAGGGACTTCCCTCTCTTGAAACGGTAACTATCTCTGAAAAAATATCATTTGCATCAAACGCGTGCTCAATGGTGTTTTTGCTAGCATTGTATTTGTACAAAAAACACTTAAGGACTTGAGTGGTTGATCTTGGTGGCTGTCCTCGTCTTCTTATTGTAGAAGTTATAGTTAAAACTTCTGAAGTAATATAAACTTCTCCATTAACAGATATATCTACGTCATTTGCAGTAAAATCACGATTTCCAGGTCTTTTTATTAATTTTCCTCCTATAAGTTCATATAGTTTTCCATTATTGTTTATCACCCATAGTGTGCCAGTGGGTCCACTTGAAACTTTTAAAAAAGGACCATTTTTTTTATAATAAATTTTAAATATTTTTTTTGATTTATCCCATTTATAAATATCACCGGCGGCTAAATAAACATTGTTTGACGCATCAATAGCCAAATCTTTAATATTCTGTGCATTACCTTTAAGTTTTTTTTCAAAATACTTACCCTTAATTTTATCTTGATAAAAAACTGATTTAGAATTTTGTTTAACTACCCAAATTTTGCCAGTACTGTCTGATGTTATTCTTTTAATATCTATTCTATTAGGTAAACCAAAATATTGTTGATCTTTTGATGAAAAATTAGTTCTTGTATATTTCTTAAATGATTGTGTTTTGTCTTTGTATTGAAAGGCTTCATTATTATCAGATACTGCCCATAATCTACCGTCTATACCAAAACTTATATCTATAAAAGATTCATTGTTACTAATAACATTCCTTTTCATATTTTTTTTATAAGTAAAACCACCATTTGCAGAGCTAGCACTTGACTTATATTTATTTTTTTTTAACTTTTTTCCATATAATAGTACGTCACCATTACCTATTATATCTTTCTCAACAAATTTAACACTTTCAAAATGTGAAAGGTTTTTATATTTGGGAGTTTTATTTGAGTTTTTAAAAATATTATTTTTTTGGTCAACAAACCACAAAAGATTATTTTTATATCCAACTAAATCATTAACTAACTTTGGTCCATTTCGATAATTTATGAATTTATCACCATTAAAAATTTTTAGAGCACTCTTATCAGTTATAGCGAATATTCTATTGTCGGATATTTTTAGGCTTTGGTAATTTCCTAGATGTTTTTTACATTTTACAGTTTTTAGGGAAATTTTTTTCCCTACAAAACTGCACGACTTTAACTTACTTTTTTCCATTATCCAAAAATTATTATCATCCTTTACAAAAACTTTCTCTGCTTTAACACTAGTCTTAAAAAATTTATTTCTTCCCTTATCAAATTGCATTAAGGTTTTTTTTTCGTCTACTATTAGAGTAAGATTCTCTTTAGAACTGATACTCTGAGCCAACCCGTTTATTTGCTTCCATTTTTTTCCATTATAATAAAAGATTCTTCCTAATGAATTTATAAGCCATAAAGTGCTATTTTTAGGATTAGCTATTTCTAAAGGCTTTATTAATAAAGAAATAAACTTGCGCTTTTTAAAGCTCCAATAATTTAAGGTTCCATACTCATCTATGTTAAAAATTCCATCTTTTCCAGAAAATAATTTAGTTGCGGTTTGAGAAGAAGCATAAAGTTTTTCTTTTTTAAACTTTTTATTATTTTCGTTAAAAAATAAATCATCTACTTTAAACGTTGAGACATAAATATTCTTACCATCACTGGCCCAAATATTTCCAGATTTAGAGATGATAATTTTGGTTAAATTTTTTTTTAAATTTATCTTTTTAAAATTTTGTTTTAAATCTTGTGTGGGTAATAAAAATATTCCATTTTTTTCTTTCGATACAACAATGTAATTTTCATTAATAAATAAAATTTTCTTTACATTGGTTTTTTTTTCTAAAATTTTATTTTTATAATAAAAAAATAGCTCATTATTCTTAGAATGAATTATAAAATTTTCATTATCAAAGAAACCAATATAGTTTACGTTGTCTAATGAATTTAGATATTTATTATTAACTTTTTTGCCATTTGATTTGAATGTTTCAATTTTACCATCTTTTACAGCGTAAATGATATCTTTGAAAATTGTTAAATTTTCAAATTTTAAGTCACTTGGAATTTTAATTCTTTTCCAAATTCTCTTTTTTAATTTATAGAATTTAAACTCATTAGAAATAGCAAAAATATTTTTACTATCAAAAAAAATTTTTTTAAATTCACCTGGAAATCTTTTAATTTTTTTTGAAAATGTGTTGATTAAACGAATTCGATTTTTTTTATCAACTATAATTAATTGCTCATCATTATGCAGTGAAATATCAGAAATCTTATAATTAATTCTTTCCCAACTATAAATATTTTTGCTTTGGGCATTTAAAAATTTAATTGGAATAAAGAATAAAATTAGAAATGAAATAAAAATGATATTTGTTTTTTGTAAATGAAACAGCATTTTATATTTTTAAATTTTTTGCAATCTCTATTAAGTCTTTATCTGTTTTAAAAATATTTAAATCTTTACCACTTATAAAGTTTTTTCTAATAATAGTTTTAAAATTTTGAAAATCTTTTTTTAATGAGAATTGAATATTTTTTTCTGTTAGCAGTTTGTTAAAAATTAACTCATTTGTATCCTTTAACGATATTTTCTTTTCTTCAATTTTACTTTTTTTGTTAACAGGTGCCAAACGTGGAGTTAATAAAATTGTAATTGTTTTTTTATAATTTCTTTTAATATCTTCAGAAAAAAATAATTTTATTAGTGGGACCTCACTAAGTCCAGGCACACCATCCAATGTTTCCGTGTCTTGTTGCTCTGTTAAGCCTCCTAAAATTAATGTTTCTCCAATATTCAATACAACATTTGCTTCAACATTTGTTTTGGTTGTATCAAGTCTGTACTCGTAAAGAACGGATTTTTTTGGATCTATAAGAAATGTTCTTTCAGCAGCTATGGATAAATATACCTTAGTATCACTTATAAAATCTGGGGTAACTGAGAGACTTACTCCGATTTCTTCTTCAATAGAAACGGAGTCTCCTGTACCTGAAGTTGCTGCACCATTTATAGTAACTCCCGAAAAAAATGTTGATTCTTCACCTGAAAGGGCAATTAAACTAGGTTTTGCAAGTATTTTACTGTCATTATCTCTTGAATTGATAATATTTAAAGAATATTCAATTGCAGGAATTGTCAAAGCTCTGACTACTGTTTTGGATTGTGTGTCATTTGTACTGTCAAATCCGTCACGAGTTATAGTATTTATTTTACTGTAAGCATCTTCACCATCTGATAAATCACCAAATTGAAAAGAAAGACCATCCAAAATATTTACACCTGATCTTTTTCTAGCATCTTCCGTGCTTCCAATTATAACAACATCTACTATTACCATTCGTTCATCAGTAATGTCTTCTTCTTCAAGTGCTAGCTTTGTCGCTTCATCCACTAGCGAAATTATACATTTTGTAAATTCGTCGGTGCCAGCCTTGAAATTTCGAATGAAGCACTCTTTTTGAAATTCCTGAAAATTATCGACGTTAGAAATGTCATCGTCTGAAGCAAACGTATCTATGTTAGTATCTGTTGTCCCATCTGTTGCTTGCGTTTTTAGAATATTAGCATTTTTCAAAATACCAGAGGTATTTATCTCATTTAAGACTTTCCAAAAATTAATTTTCTTTTTTAAATTGTTTTTTTTATTTAATGAAACCTCATTTTTCAAATAATATTGAAGACATTCATTTCTATATTTCTGGTCATCGCTAAATAAAAATATAATAGAACAAATCTTGTTAACTTTTAAAAGTAACTTATTGTCTAAATCTTGTTTTTTTAGATGTTTAATTACTTTAGCTGAAGTTTGGAAATCTAGATCATAATAAGACGCAACTGCTACATCTAACAAAATTTCATTATTACCCCAATTTTTTAATGCAGCACTTATGAAATTACTCTTAGCTTTTTTATAATCTTTTTCTTTGAAATTTATCAATCCATTTAAATAAAAAGGAACCCAATTAGAAGGATCAAACTTTGATGCTAATTCATATCCTTGTTTAGCTAATTGATAATTATTTGCATCTTGATATTTAGCATTTAAGTGATACGCAATACCGTTTAACGCTTGTAGATTTGAATTTTTAATATCAAATTTTAATGCATTATTAAATTTTTCAGAGGCCAGTGAGTAATCACCTTTATTTAGAAAAGAATAACCTTCATTTGCAAATTTTTGCCACTCAGATAATTTTTTTGATTTTTCTGTATTTGGTTTATTTAGATTTAACCCAGCTTGATTGATAGATGACGTAGTCATGCATCCTGTCAAAAAAACAAACAATATTAAACAAATGAATTTTTTTATACAATTTAACTTCACTTTAAAACATCAAGCACTTTAGTTATTTTTACTTCTAATAATCATTTTTAAAACTCAAGGATCTGAACCTTAAATTACCACAACCTATAACTCCAACTTGTAGATGCAGTTAATGCGGCTGCAACTGGTATAACATTTGCTGGTGCACCAACACAAGCTGAAGCTTCAGGACCTATAGCCAAACCAGTAAATTGGCTACCCGATTTTAGTGAACTAATACCAACATCTAATCCGATAGCTGCCCCAGCTTTCGCAAAACCTCCATTTCCTTTAGGACCAATTGAAAAGCCAACTGAGTGTCCCATTCCTTTAAATCCATTAACTTTTGTAGGAGGCGTTCCAAATATTCTTAAAAATGGACCTACACATCCTTCAGGCTCTTGTGGTATACTTGCAAAATCAAATAGCTGGTCAATGGAAACTGTAAAAAAACTATAAACTTCATCATTCATATCCGTAATTATATTAAATGACATTGAAGCGCCAGCTCCAAAACCCATGTCACCTGATACACCCATTCCTAATTCAAGACCAAAAAATGGTTCTGCAGGGTCCTTAGCTGCCTTAGCACTTGATATTAACAAATTCTTTACATCTAAATTGTTTAAGAATTTAATATTGTCTAAACTTGCAAAGATTCTGTTATCATTTGCAGAAGCAAATTTAATACCTTTTTCAGGAAATATCTTGAATGATTTAAGCACTTTAATTTGTTGTTTTGCATTTTTATTGCAAAGGAATTCTGCATTTAAAACTTGACTATGTATTTTTGCTGCTGCTAACGCTAAATTTCCAGCACCTTTCATAAGTTGTTCATAACCTTTTTTATTCCTTTGTATTACAGCAAAGGTACTTTCAGCCATCTTAATTGGTGTGCTAGTATCAATTTTTATTGGTTTGTATGAATTACCATAACCCGCAGCAGCTGCAGCAGAACCGACAGCAATAGTTGCTCCAGTTCCAGTAAGTGTTGTTGCTGTTTTACCTTTGTTAAGTTTCTTTTGTTTAGCTATTTTCTTTTCCCTTAATTTCTTTTCTTTTGCTAACTTTTTTTCTTTAGCTTTTTTCTTTAGTCGGTCTTTCTTTGCTTGTTGTTTTTGTTTCTTTTTTAGTGCTTTAGCTTTTGCTTTAGCTTTTCTTTTCTTTGCTTTACATTTCTTGCCACATTTCTTTTTCTTATTCACTAGTATAATCCCGTTATCATCAACTTTAGAGCTTGACATTACTTTGGCACTTAATGAATTAGCAAAGGATGCTTTTATTAAACCGTCATAATCAGGCAATCCATTATAATTTGAAAAATAATTAGTTTGAAAAAATTTACTTGATTCATTGAGATTATTTGAATAAATCAGATTAGAGTTTTGGTTAATGTCATACGATGCCATTTTGAGGCTATTTTTCATTTCTTTTTTCAAGACAGGAAGCATTTTTTTTAATAATGCGGTAGCAGTGCTTTGCTGTGTTACTGACGCAACAGTAGCATAACAACCCCATTTATCAAACTGGTCTTTTACAAACTTTGCTACATCATTGCCTAGATCTTTTGCAAGATCTGCTGTGGTGTTAACGTATGGTGTCGCATATTTGTATGAAGCTAAATACGCAGCAGATAATCCTGCCCCAGCTTTTTTAGCTGCATCAGCAGCTTTTCTTGCTTCGTCTTCAGCTTTCTTTTTTGCCGCAGCTGCTTTTTTTCTAGCTTCGTCTTCAGCTTTCTTTTTTGCTGCAGCTGCTCTTCTTCTTGCTTCTTCCTCTGCTCTCTTCTTTGCTTCAGCTGCTCTTCTTCTTGCTTCTTCCTCTGCTCTTCTTTTTGCAGCTTCTGCTTTTTCTCTTGCTTGTCTGGCTTTTTTTTCAGCTGCTTCTTTTGCTTGACATGCTTTCTTTTTTACCCAGTCTTTCTGCTTACACTTGGCAAGTATAATTCCATTCTCAGTATCTATTAATTGAAATTTTTTTACAGTATGTAATGTTTTACTTTCAGCATTTAAAGAAAATATAATCAGTATTAGGAAGGTAAAGGATAAGAATGAAGAAAAATTTTTAGCAAGTGTCATTTTATTAGCCCCCGAACAAATTGTAATATTATTCAATAACCTCTCAAAAGATTTGTCAATTAACAAAATTAAAAAATGCATCCAGAAAAATTATTTAACTATACAAAGTATTAAATTTTGTGCATTAGATATAACTTCAATTTAGATTTGAGATAATTTATAGATATATGCTCAAAATTTATACGGACTATATATAATTAGTAGTAAAATTATTTTTACAAAAATATTAATTGTAATAGTGAATTTATATATATGATATTTTTTTAAAATGAATGAAAAAATTAAAAACGATCTTCTTGAATTACTTAGAAAAATTGTGAAGATAGACACATGTTTCCCACCTGGAAAGAGTAAAGTTTTTTGCAAATTTGTTACTTCATATCTAAAAAATAGTGGATTAGATGTTAAAACTTTTGGCATTGATAATGAAAAAATAAATGTTGTGGCATCAGCAGATAAAGGTTCAAATAGGTCAATCGTTTTTAATTCGCATATAGATACTGTCAGACCCATTTTAAGTGAATGGAAAAGCAATCCTTTTGATCTTAAAATAGATGAGAAATATTCATATGGACTTGGAGCTGTAAATTGTAAAGGAAGTGCTGCAGTTCATTTATATTTAGCAAAAAATTTTAAAAGACTTTTCCCAAATATAAAAGAGAATATTGATTTTACTTTTGTGACAGATGAAGAAAATCTTGGACCTGACGGAACAAAGTATTTAAGAAAAATTAAAGCTATAAAACCCCATACATTAATATTAGGAGCCCCAACGAATAATAATGTGATTATAGAAGAAAGAGGTGTTTTTTGGTTAGAAATTGAAGTCCTTGGTAAAACTGCACATGCAGGTGAACCACACAAAGGAATTAATGCAATTGATAAATCAGCGAAGATTATCAACAAATTAAATAATGAATTTAAAAAAGTTTTGAAAAAATATAATGTTGGAAGTCAAATATCAACGATAAATGTAGGTATTTTATCGGGTGGAGAAAATGTGAATGTAGTACCTTATAAGGCAAAAGTCGTAATAGATAGAAGAATTACGCACAAAGAGAATGTAAAAAAAGCATATAATGAAATTAAAAGCTTCATACTCAAAATAGATAAATCAGCTAAAATAAAATTTATAACAGGTACAAATCCATTCAAGTCAAACAAATCTAATATCTATTTAAAAGAATTATCAAAATCAAAGCGTTTGATAACTGGCAGAAAGCTTGAGTTTTTGTCTTCTATTGGTGTAAGTGATGGAAGATATTTTGCAGATGATAATATTAATATTATAAACATTGGTCCTGGTTCAGGTTCAGAAGGTCATAAGTCGAACGAGAAAATAATTAATAAAGATTTAATCGATTATTTTTACTTGTTAAAGAATTTTCTACTCAAGTTTTAAACAACAGATAAATATTTTAATTTTTAATTTATATTATCAAAGTTGTGTATATGATTATTTATTTCAAAATTGTATAATTATATATTCAATAACTTCTTCAAAAGTGTTTAAATAAATTTTGAAAAATATAATTAAACCAAAAACTAAACAAAGGTATTGCATATGAAAAAATACAACCATTTTGTTAATGGAAAAGAAATGTTGCCAAATAATGGTGAATATTTTGAAACTGAGAATCCGTATACATGTGAAAAATGGGCTGAGGTTGCAAAAGGTAATGCCAATGATGTTGATGCCGCTGTGAACATAGCAAAAGAGGTATTTGAAAATAATTGGTCTAAAACAAAACCAACTGAAAGAGGAAAATTATTAGTTCGATTAGCAGAACTTGTAGAGCGAGATGCTCAGAAATTAGGAGAAATTGAAGTTCAAGATAACGGAAAACTGATAGCAGAAATGGGAGCACAAACTAAATATCTTGCAGAATGGTATAGATATTTTGGAGGACTGGCTGACAAAGTCGAGGGAGCGGTGCTACCCTCAGACAAACCAGGTATTTTCAACTTTACTAAATATGAGCCGTTTGGTGTAGTTGGTATGATAACAGCTTGGAATTCACCTTTATTACTTTTATCTTGGAAACTGGCTCCTGCACTTGCGGCTGGCAATACTGCTGTGGTTAAACCATCTGAATTTACATCAGCTTCTACTTTAGAGTTTATGAAATTAATATCAGAAGCAGGTTTTCCTGACGGTGTTGTTAATTGTGTTACAGGCATGGGTATTGATGTTGGACAACCTCTTGTCGAACATAAAAATATTTCAAAAATTGCATTTACAGGATCAGATATTTCTGGACAGAAAATTTATGAAACTGCCGCAAAAAAAATAATGCCTGTATCTTTAGAGTTAGGTGGAAAATCACCTAATATTGTTTTTGAGGATGCTGATTTTGAGGCAGCTATAATGGGTGTAATTTCAGGAATATTTGCTGCAACAGGCCAAACATGTATAGCTGGATCTCGACTTTTAGTTCAAGATTCAATATATGAGAAGTTTGTTGAAAGACTTGTAAAGGTTGCGAGTGAGGCAAAAATTGGAGATCCTATGTCTTTAGACACTCATGTTGGCCCTGTAACAACTAAACCGCAATTTGAAAAAATAATGAGCTACATTGATATTGCAAAATCTGAGGGAGCAAAGTGTCTTTTAGGTGGTAAAGCATATTCTGGAACTGACGTTAAAGGTAATAGATTTGTAGAACCAACAATTTTTACTAATGTTAATAATGATATGAGAATAGCCCAAGAAGAAGTTTTTGGACCGGTATTATCTATAATTCGTTTTAAAGATGAAGAGGAGGCTATAAAAATTGGAAATGATGTGATTTTTGGATTAGCTGCAGGAGTTTGGACTAATGACATTGGAAGAGCTCTAAGAATGTCTGATGCCTTGCGAGCAGGCACAGTGTGGGTAAATACTTATAGAGCTGTTAGTTTTATGTCTCCGTTTGGTGGTTATAAAAGATCAGGCAGAGGAAGAGAAAGTGGGCAAGAGTCCATTAAAGAATTTTTACAAACAAAATCTATATGGATTGCAGAAAAAGCTTCAGTTTCAAATCCATTTATCATTAGATAAATTTAAAGTTTTATATAATTTGATAATTATAGATTTGCTTAAAAGGGATAAATAATAATGGACTTTAGCGCTCAATCTAACATTTCATTCATTAAGCAGAAAATTTATGATTTAGAAAAAATAACTGATCAAGACAATCCATATACAAGAATTGTATTTAGTAAAAAGTTTTATGAAGCTAGGTCATGGTTAAAAAATGAATATCAGAAACTTGGATTAATAGTGTCTACAGATAACGTTGGAAACTTGATTGGACTTTTAAAATCAAAAACTAATACTGAAAAAGTGGTTATTATAGGATCACATATTGACACAGTACCCTCAGGGGGAAGATTTGACGGGATTGCTGGGGTTGTAGCTGCATTATGTGTAGTAAAACACATTAAGGAAAATGATATCAACTTACCTTTTAATCTTGCAGTATATGATTACCTAGGGGAAGAATTAAATGATTGGAGTATTTCATGCATTGGAACACGTGGTATGATAGGTGCTTTAAATCATGAAATCTTGTCTAGAAGCAATGCGTCGGGAAAAATTTTAAAAGACGAAATAGATAAGATTGGTGGAAAATCTAATTTACTTACAAAACCATTTTCAATTATTGAAAATATTATTGCATGTTTAGAATTACATATTGAACAAGGTAAAGTTTTAGAGCAAAAAAACATAGATATAGGCATTGTAAGATCTATTCCGAGTATTTCTAGGTTTAGTGTAGAAGTAAATGGTCAAGCTGGTCATAGTGGAACTATTTTAATGGATCAAAGAGCTGATGCTCTTGTTACTTCTTCAGAAGTGATAACATTTGTGAATAAGTTAGCTTCAAGGTTAGCAAAAGAAAGTAATCAACATTTTGTTTCAACTATTGGTAAAATTAATGTTCACCCAAATGCTGCGGCAATTATTCCAGGTAAAGTTGAAATGACTATTGATCTAAGGGCTTCCAGTAAAAGCTCAAGAGATCAATATATTAAGGAATTAGAAAAACAAATTGAAACAATGAACCAAAGCAGTCCTTGTAAAATTAAAATGAAAAACATTGCTTTTGCACCTTATGTGGAAATGGATAAAGAATTGGTAAAATTATTTAAAGTATCTTCTGATGAATATGGCTTCTCAAATATTATAATGGATAGCGGCGCTGGTCATGATACAGCTCATTTATCTAGGGTTGCTCCTGCATCTATGATTTTTGTTCAATGTAAAGACGGTTTAAGCCATTGTCCCGAGGAATATGCAGAAATATCAGATATTTCCAAAGGTACTTCTGTACTATTTAAAATGGTAGAAAAATTAGCTAGTTTAAATCAAAATTAAATTGTTTTAAAAAAATCTATGACATTATCTTTATTTTCTAAATCAAATATAAAATCTAGCATATTATTTACTTGATTTTGATCAACCTTATTGGTTGAGGAAAAACAACATTTTGAAAATTTTTCTAAATATTCTTTCTCGGATAATGGTGCTTTTGGGTGACCAATGACGTGGTCAATATTAATTTCAATTTTGCTATTATTAACGAGTGTAATGATAAATTTTTGTGGTGTAAGAACTTTTTGATCTAGTTTGTCATTCTTAATCATTGTAATTTTTTTAGCAAAATTTAATGTATCTTTATTATTTAGATATTTTTGTTCTGTAAAGGATTCAATATTCAAATGATCATTTATCATAAAACTAGCACCAACAAATTTAGCACATAACTTTGAATAATTCGTTGTTAGATTATCAATTATTGGTCTTGCTACTAATTTGTAAACTCCAGGTGGAACAAAACATTCAATTGTTTCAATGTCGTTCTTATTTAACCCATGTTTTAATTTTAAATCTTTTATAGCGTGGACTAACCCATGAGTTAATCTTCCACTTGGAAAAGGTTTATGAGCTAATTGATCAATCATCCAAACTTTGCCAATATTCTCTTGGAGATAAGTCATTTCATAGTCATCATTTTCTATTAATTTGAAGTAACCATGTTCTCCATTAAAAACTCTTTTAGGACCAGGGAACCCAGCTTTTGTAAGGTCCATAGAAGCTAGAGCTGCTTTTGCATTAAAACCAACTTGAAGTCCTAGAATTGGTATACCCTCAACATGGGATTGCATATTTCCACATGTTTGTGAATACATAATTCCAAAAGCATTATGAATTTCTTCCACAGAAAATTTTTGTATTTTTGATAAAGCCGCAACAGCCCCAAAACCACTTGCTGTGGCAGGTCTAAAAAATTTTAATTCCCCCCGAGCACAAATACCTAAAAATGAAGCAATATCAACACCTAATGCTAAAGATATTAAAAATTCTTTCCCATTTGTGTGATGCCCTAAATTATTAATTTCTTCACAATGCGCGAGTAAAGAACTTAAAATAGCTGCCATAGGGTGAACAACTGCTCCTTCATGAATACAGTCAAATTCAAGACAGTGTATTTGATATGCATTAATAAGTGTTGAAGCGTCTCTTGAATACCTATCCCATGTTCCAAGCACAGTACAATTTTTACCCTTAGACCATGTGTGTGCAATTTTCTTAAGTTCGTGTAATTTTGAACCTGTACTTCCAGCAATTCCAACACCAATAGTATCTAATAAAAAAACCTTTAATTGTTTAATTGTGTTTTCACTTAAATCTTCATATTTTGACGAGAAAATATGTTTAGAAAAAATTTCAGCAACTTCTTCACTCATAATGAACTCAATTAATTAAATCTTATTTGGATAAAGAAATAGTTTCAAACTCAGCAGGACTGGTTATTTCAATCAATTCTAGGTCATCAGAATGCTTAATTTCTCTATGATGTATCTCTGGTGGTTGATAAACTACATCACCCTCATTTAAAGTGAATGTTCCTTCACCTTTATATTCAAATTCAACACTGCCTTTTAGAATATAAACCATCTGAAATTTAAGTTTATGATAATGCCACTCACCATTTGCATGTTTTCCCTCTATAGCTTTAATAACATTCGCTCCAAAATCACCAGAGGTAGCTTCTTCAATACCTAAATTTTTATAAGAAAAAAAACCACGTAATCCAGATTCAAATTTGTTTTCTCTAGCCCTTGTAATTTTGAATTTCATTATCCCCTCTTTTAATATAAATATTTTATCATTATTTTAATAATCGTTAATTTTCTAGCATATCAAAAAATTAATTTTATTCAAAAACTACAAATTTCGGTCTTAAAATCCATACCATGGCCAGGACGTGATGTAGGAGTTAATGTCCCATTTTTTGGAAGAAGTGGCTCTTTCCATAGATGATCATACCAGCCCATATATTCAAGCCATGAAGGATTTTGAATAGAAGCAACAATATGAATTGAAAGTTCTGGAAACATATGCGGAGCAATTGTAATACCAAATTTATTGGCTAAATTAGAGCTATATATCAAATTTGTATACCCCCCTCGCATAATGTCAGGTTGAAGTATTGGTATTTTTTGTCCTCTAATGAACGGTAATAAATCATGATGTGTAAAATTATTTTCACCGGTTACTATAGGGATTGATGTTGAATTACAAACTTCATCATATCCTTCAAAATTGTCAGCCATAATAGGTTCCTCAAGCCACTCAGGCTCATAACTTTCAATTTGTTTGCATACTTTAATAGTTTCTTCTACTGACCAGCCTTGGTTAACGTCAATCATAATTCCAATTTCTTTACCAAGTTCGTCTCGCATATCTCGTACATTAACTATGTCTTCTTGATTATTAAAACAATGAGCAACCTGCATTTTTATAGACTTAAATCCTTGTCCAACAAATTTTTTTGCTTTTTGTATCATACCATCATGACCTAGGCCTCTATAACAGCCCGAGCCATATACTGGGAAGGCTTTTTTTGTTCCTTTCCATATTTCCCAAAGAGGCATTTCTTTTGTTCTTCCATAGCAATCCCATAAGGCAATATCTATTGCTGACATTGCCATTACCGTTATCCCCATCCTTCCTTGTATAAAAGTAGCATTCCACATTTTATTCCATAAGAACTCAATATTATTTATGCTCTCTCCAATTATAAGCGGCTTTAACATCTCGTTTATGCATGTTTCAAGGGTTTTTAATCCACCTGCCAATGGATGAAGGTGACCAGTTCCAATTACACCATCTTTTGTTTCAACCTGTACAATTAAAAGATCTATTTTTTCAAGTGTAAGGAAACCTGTTTTTGGAGGATCTGAAAATGGAACTGAAGTTATTTTTGTTTTTATAGAACTTACTATCAATGCTTTTCTCTCATAAAAATTCACATTAATGATAACTCTATTGAAATTATAAACTCAAGGTAAAAAATTACTAATATCAATGACACAATAATATTTAGTTGATAGATTATACCAAACGAAAGACTATTACATAAGGTTTATGTCAATGGAAGCTTTGATTAATGGAGTAAAAGTACCTTCTTCACTTTTAGGATCATTAAAAGAAACCCGTCATATAGACAAAACTGGGGAACAACTAAGAAATTCCCTTAATGATGATGGCTATCTTTTGCTTAGAGACGTTATTGATAAAACAAATATTACTAAAGCCCGAAATGATGTTTTTGAAAAATTGAGTAATGTAGGTGAGCTAATAGATCCATTTACTGAAGGCATTTCGTCAGGCAAATCCAGAAGAGATGAGTTATATAAGGATAGAGGAATTTTTTGGGAAGACGTAAGTAATACAGAATCTTTAAGAAAAATTACAAATGGCAATAATTTACAAAGTGTTTTTTCAAAAATTTTTGGTACTTCCTCCATTGGTTTTGATTTTATATTTTTAAGAGCAGTGTCGGGAGGAAAATTCACTCATATGCATTGTGATGCAGGGTTTTTTACAAGAAAAACTCAAAAAGTACTTACATGTTGGCTTGTTTTTACAGATATCACTATCGATAAGGGTCCTTTATTTATAATAGATGGATCTCACAAATTTTCAGATATTAAAAACAAATATACAGGATTTGACGTAGACATTCATAAACATATGAAAGCAACAATAGATACAGATCCTATAGCTTTTGCTCAACAGAGAAATTCAAAATTATTAAGTGCCCAATTTCATCCAGGAGACGCACTTATTTTTGGTATGTACACAGTTCATGGTACTTTTGAAAATTATGCTAAAGATAATAAAATACGCCTGACTTGTGATATTCGATTTCAACCTAAAAATGAGCTGAGAGATCCTAGATACTTTGGACCAAACCCAACTGGAACTACTGGTGCTGGGTATGGTGAACTTAATAGTGCTAGACCACTTAATGAAGATTGGCATGTTAGATAAGGTATAAAATTAAAACACATTTTAAAATTGGATAGCATTATAAATTGTCTAATGTAAAAATACATCAAAGTTGGAAGAATGAGCTGAATAGTGAATTTACAGCTCCTTACATGTCAGATCTTCGTTCATTTCTTAAGCAACAAATTTTCTTAGGTAAAAAAATTTACCCACCTATGAGTAAAATTTTCAATGCTTTTAATTTAACTCCTCTTAATAAAGTAAAAGTTGTTATTGTTGGACAAGATCCTTATCATGGTGAAGGTCAAGCAAATGGGTTAAGCTTTTCTGTAGAAAAATTTAAAAAAATTCCTCCCTCACTTCAAAATATTTTTAAAGAACTATTTGATGACCTTCGTATAACTTCTCCACAAAATGGTGACTTGCAAAATTGGGCTCATCAAGGCGTTTTAATGTTGAATAACAGTTTAACTGTTGAAAAAGGAATGCCTGGCTCTCACCAAGGTAAGGGGTGGGAAAAATTCACGGATTCAGTTTTAAAAGTCATCAATGAAAAAAGAAATAACGTTGTATTTATCCTATGGGGAAAAAAAGCCCAGGAAAAATGTAAGTTTATAAATAAAAATACCCACTTACTCCTTGAGAGTGCTCACCCATCCCCATTTTCAGCTAACAATGGCTTTTTTGGTTCTAAACCTTTTTCGAAAACAAACAATTATCTCACGCAAAAAAATATTGAACCTATAGATTGGCAGTTATAAACTTTTATAATTTAAATGGTTACTATTTTATGAGTTCAAATAACACTATAGGAATAATTTATATCTTAGTTGCAATGGCAACATTTTCTGTTCATGATTCCATATTAAAATTTATATTTCAAAAAGCCTCATTATATGAAATTTACTTTGGTAGAATCTTCATAGCCGCAATATTGTCTGGGATATTCCTACTTATTTATAAAAAAAAATTAACTTTAATTACTCACTACCCAATTTTATCATTAATAAGGGTAATTCTTCATTTCTTAGCTTTTAGCATGTTTTTTATATCACT
Source organism: uncultured SAR116 cluster alpha proteobacterium (assembly GCA_902618025.1). Taxonomy (GTDB): domain Bacteria; phylum Pseudomonadota; class Alphaproteobacteria; order Puniceispirillales; family Marisalimonadaceae; genus Marisalimonas. The sequence goes on along the minus strand of CACMYY010000003.1, from coordinate 26,998 downwards.
AACTTATTTGTCTCTTGCTGTGGCAACAGCTTTATATTTTTCAACTCCTTTTTTTATGTCAATTTTTGCTAAAACTCTTTTAAGAGAAAATATCGGTTACAGAAGGTGGCTAGCAATTTTTTTTGGATTTATAGGAGTTTATATTATACTAAATCCAAATTTTTCAAATTTTGATTTTAAAAATTTATTACCGCTGTTATGTGCATTTTTTTATGCTTTATCGATGACTATTACTAAAGTTACATCAGATAAAGATGATACTTATACTCAATTATTTTACTTTTATATTATAACTATCATTTTATGTATGCTTATGTATTTTTTCCTTGGTTCGGGTCAATTTGATTATTTTAGTGAGCCCACAGTCAAATTTATTTTTAGAGAATGGTTTAGTAACTTTGATTATACATGGCAGTATATTGTTTTAATGGGAATTTTAGCTTCAATTGCATTCACTTGTGTTTTTAAAGCATACAGTAATTATTCTACATCAATTACATCTATATTTGAATATTCATTGATAATTTGGTCTATAATTATAGGGTATTTTCTATTTGACGATGTACCAACTATTAGAACCATTGGAGGTGTAATAATTGTTATAAGCGCTGGTGTTTATATTTTTTTAAGAGAACAAAAAAGAGATCAAGAGGTTAATTTAGACACTCCACTTAGAAGATGATTTTATATTTAAAATTAAATTTACTATCAATAGTTAAAGGAAATGAAAAATGAAAAATAAGCATCCAGGGGTTTCATGTCTTTATAAATTTATTGATGCTTTTAATACAGCAGAAAAAAATAACATTATAACAAACTTACATTTCCCTCATTACGTTCACACAAATGGAAATGAAACAGTAATATATAAAAATGGCGAAGATTTTTGGAAATCATTAAGTGTACAACTTGATACAATGATAAAAGTTGAAAATTGGAGTTTTTCAACTTTAGACAAATGTAAAATTATAAATAAAACAGATAAAACACTTCAATGTGAAGTAGAGTTTAATAGAAGATTAATTAATAAAAAAAGTTATGGCTCTGCCAAAGGAATTTGGATATCTACTTTTGTAGACGGAATTTGGGCATTACAAATACGTTCAATGATACCTGTATCTGGAACTATAAGTTCATTAGCAGGAACAAATATGAATTATAGTTGAATATATGAATCTTTTAGAAAAAGTACAATTTATAGGTCATAATCTAGTAAGACCAGAATGTGTACTAGTTGATAAAAATGAAACCTTACACATTGCAGATTGGCGAGGTGGTGTAACCTTAATTACTAAAAATGGAGATCAACAAACAATTCTAGCAAAAGGTAATTTTCAACCAAAACCAAATGGTATAGCAATTCATCCAAATGGGGGATGGCTTTTAACACATCTAGGTGATGATATTGGTGGTGTATACAGACTTTATAATAATGGTGAACTCGTTCCTTTTTTATTAGAAATAGACAATGAACCTCTGCCACCTACAAATTATGTTCATATAGATCATTCTGGAAGAATTTGGATTACTGTAAGTACAAGGCTAATTCCACGGATTTTAGGATGTAAACCAAATTGGAAAGATGGATTTATAATACTCATTGACGAAAAAAAACCTAGGGTTGTAGCTGATAATTTAGGATTTACAAATGAATGTATCGTACATCCTCTATCAAACCAATTATATGTAAATGAGACCTTTTCACGTTGTATGTCGAAATTTGACATTGCATCTAATGGAAATTTGATTAATCAACAAATAGTTGCTGAATTTGATATAGGAGAGTTTCCTGACGGTTTTGCTTTTGATATTGATGAAGGAGTTTTGGTGACGTGTATAGTTAGTAATAAATTAATTCATATTGATAAAAATGGGAAAAAGAAGACTATTTTAGACGATAGTAACGCAAAGCACATATCATATGTAGAAAAAGCATATCAAAAAGGAATTTTAGAAAGAAAACACCTTGATAATATAGTGAGTACAAAGCTTAAAAATATTTCAAGCATTGCCTTTGGTGGTTATGATCTTAAAAATATTTACCTTGGATGTTTGTTGGGCAAGCAAGTAGCTACTTTTAAATCAAACATTCGTGGATTAGAGCCTTCTCATTGGAAAACAAAAACAATTTTAAATAAAGAATATTTAAATGTTTAAAATATTTTTTTTAGTTTTAATAATGGATATATTAGCGTTTTCAAAAGTTTTAAATGCAAGCTCATCATTAAAAATAATTGATGGCGATACAATAATACTTAACTCTGAAAAAATAAGATTTTATGGTATTGACACGCCAGAAATAAGACAAACTTGTACTGACAAATATGGACATACATATTTATGTGGAGTTAAAGCAAAGTTAGAACTTGAAAAAATAATTGGCTCAAAAAAAGTATCATGTATTAAAAAAACAAAAGACAGATACAAAAGATCTATTTCAATATGTTATGTAGATGAAAATGATATTAGTTCATTAATGGTAAAAAGGGGATGGGCACTAGCTTACAGAAAATATTCAAAAAAATATGTAAAGGACGAAGCTATGGCCAAATTAAATAATGCTGGTATGTGGTCAGGAAAATTTATAGCACCTTGGAAATGGCGGAGAATGAAGAATAAAAAAGTTAGATAGATCTAATATTATTCTACGTATCCTTTTGGTAACTTTTTCTTCTTAGGTTTTAATAATGTTTTTAAATGAGCGATTTCTTCATCAGCTTTTTTGAATTCAGCTTGTTCTTCTTCTCTAACTTCATCGTTGATTCTTTTTTGTGCTCTTAATCTTCTCAACTCATACATTCTGTCTTCTTCTTCTTCGGTAAGACTATCTTCGTCTCGTTCCTCAAGAAGTTCAAGTTCAGTTTTTTTAGTTTGATTAGTATCAACATCTTCTTCTTTATTCTCAATTTTAGCCTCTTCTGCTGACGCATCTGCTTCTTCAACGTTTACAGTAGGAGCTTCTTCTGCTGATGCAACTGCTTCTTCAACGTTTACAGTAGGAGCTTCTTCTGCTGATGCAACTGCCTCTTCAACGTTTACAGCAGGAGCTTCTTCTGCTGATGTAACTGCTTCTTCAACATTTACAGTTGGAACATCTTCTGCTGATGTAACTGCCTCTTCAACGTTTACAGTAGGAGCATCTTCTGCTGATGGAACTGCTTCTTCAACGTTTACAGTAGGAGCTTCTTCTGCTGATGCAACTGCTTCTTCAACATTTACAGTAGGACCATCTTCAGCTGATGCAACTGCTTCTTCAACGTTTAGAGTTGGAGCTTCTTCTGCTGATGCAACTGCTTCTTCAACATTTACAGTTGGAACATCTTCTGCTGATGCAACTGCTTCTTCAACGTTTATAGTTGGAGCTTCTTCTGCTGATGCAACTGCTTCTTCAACATTTACAGTTGGAACATCTTCAGCTGATGCAACTGCTTCTTCAACGTTTATAGTAGGAGCTTCTTCTGCTGATGCAACTGCTTCTTCAACATTTACAGTTGGAACATCTTCAGCTGACGCAACTGCTTCTTCAACGTTTACAATAGGAGCTTCTTCAGCATCAGACTTCGTTTGTTCCAATGCATTATCAATTTTATTTGTTATCTCTTCTGTTAAGCCCAAGTTAGGTTCAGTTTTAGCTTCATTAGTCTTTTCTATTAAATCTAATGAAGATGTTGGGTCCTTATTCTCATATAGTTTTTCAGTTTTAGCTTCAACTTTAGTTTCAATTTTATTTTCTTCAGCATTCACAGAAGGAGTTTGAGACACTTCTTTTTGTGGTGGAGCAGATTTAGACTGAGCTTTCATGAAAGGAATAACATATTTTTCACGAGCAGCTTGAATATCAGATTTTAAAGTATTTATTCTTGAATCCCAATCTCGCATTGGCTTTTCCTAATATTAATATTATTCTAAAATACTAATTAAATATTTTTAAAATACAAATTATTAAAAGAACCATATGCTTTTCAAAAAACATACCAATTGTGAGATTTTACATTTTTTTTTACTTATATAATATTAAATTTAGGAGATAATTGTAATGGATGACCAAAATTTAATTCAAAAAGACTTAATAAAAAGAATAGTTGGCGATGCTAGAGGTGCTGTAGGAATTCGCCTTTGTGCAATTGGTGTTAATTTAGGAATTTTTGATAATCTAGCTGAGTACGGACCGGCAACAAGTCAAGAATTAGCAGAACGAATGAAACTTGATGAAAGATATCTTAGGGAATGGGGTCTAGGTATGTTTTCATTAGGCTACCTTGATTTTGACAAAGTAAGCAGAAAGATAGCATTAAATGAAGAATTTATTCCCGTACTGGTTGAAGAAGGTGGAAAATTTTCACAAAAAGGTCTTATTGAGATATTAAATAGCTCTTTATTACCCTACCATGAACTTTTATATTCTTTTAAAAATGGGGGTGGCATTAATTACGATAAAATTGACCAAGGTTTTTGGAATGGGATCGATCAAACAGGATGTACTAGATATAGGCATTTTTTAGTAACAGATTGGGTTGATAAAATGCCAGAGCTGAAATCAAGATTAGAAACTGGTTCAGTAACATTTGCTGACTTTGGTTGCGGATCAGGAAGATCCACAATAGAGATGGCAAAGAAATTTCCTAAAAGTCAGTTTTTTGGTTTTGATTTATTTGAACCTAATATTAAAAGAGCCCAAAAAATTGCTTCAGAAGCAGGTGTTAAGGACAATTTAAAATTCAAGCAGTGGGATGTATCTAATCCATTAACAGAAAAATTTGATTTTGTTGCTTGTTTTGATCTTATTCACGATATGATTGATCCATTAGAGGGGATGAGAACAATAAGAAAGGCTATTAAAGAAGACGGTATATTTGTTCTCATGGATATTAAGTGCGAAGATGATCCTGCTGATAATGAAGGTCCAATGGTTCCTTTTATGTATGCTATGAGCTTACATTTTTGTATGACTACTTCACTCGCAAACGATGGTGCTGGTCTTGGAACTGTTGGCTTACCAGAGTCAAAAGTTAAAGAATATTGTAATTTAGTTGGTTTCAAAACAGTTAAAAGAATAGAAACTGACCATCCTCTGAATTCTGTTTTTGAAATTAGACCTTAATTAGTTTTTAGCCTTTCATTTGAAGGGAATAGATGTCTACTTGCTTCTGCATCTATTTCAACTTTAAAACTATGATTATTTTTTTTAGTAATATTAAGTGCCTTTATAGCAGCTTCTCTGCTATTTATCTCTGTCATTAATCTATTTAAATGTGTTCTTTTTTCTAACTCACCCTCACCTATAACTTTAGGTAACATACGTGCCCAGCCCCAAACACACATATCAACTATGGTATAAGTATCACCCAACATATAGTGATTATTGGATAAACGATCATCCAGAATATTGTAATGTCTCTCAGCTTCAAAAAGATATCTATTGATTGCATAGTCTAATTTTTGCGGTGCCATGTGTTGAAAATGAACTGATTGACCTGAATAAGGACCTATACCTGTAGCAACAAGCATTAACCAAGATAAAAGATCAGCTCTATTTTTAGCAGTATTTTCAGTTATAAATTTTCCAGATTTTTCCGCTAAATATAGTAATATAGCATTACTATCAAAAATAATATTTCCATCATCTTCAATTGCAGGCGCTTTAGCATTTGGATTAATTGCTTTGAAAGAAACTGAATGTTGGTCACCTTTTCTAGTATCTATTGGAATTGCTTCATATGGCAGATTCATTTCTTCTAAACACAAAGCTATTTTCATTGGATTTGGACTTGTATTGTAATAAAATTTAATCATCTAATTCTCCAGTTGTTAGGACTATGCTTTTGGGTTAACTAAAATATATTTATTTATCATTTATAGAGCCTGTAAACACCACCATCATACTCATCATTTATAATTATTAAAGATCCATCAAATATTTCTTCTATATCACGAATTCTACCAATCTTATATTCTAGAAAAATTTGTTCATTTACGATTTTATCGTCTTTTAAAGATAAAATGTGCAATCTTTTATATTTTAAAGATCCTAAAATAATTTTATTTTTAAATTCTGGAAACATATTGCCTCCGTAAAAAATCATGCCAGATGGAGCAATGGAGGGCACCCAAACATATTTTGGATCTTCATAACCTGGGAGTGAAGTTCCAATTCCAATCTTTTTACCTGAACCATATTCTTTACCAAAAGTGACTTTTGGCCAACCATAGTTTTTTCCTTTTAATACTATATTTAATTCGTCTCCTCCTTGTGGTCCATGTTCATGTGACCATAAGATATTTTTTTCTAAATCAAAGCTTAATCCTTGAGGGTTTCGGTGTCCTAAAGAATAAATTTCAGGAAGTGAATTTTTAAATGCCTTATTATTATAGTTGTTTCCATTTTTTAATATTTTAATGATTGAACCAGAATGATTTTTACTATTTTGACTGTCCTCCCTAGTCCCCCTATCACCTAACGTAGCAAAAATAAATTCATTTTTAATTGCAAGCCTGCACCCAAAATGTCTTCCGCTTGATGACATTTTATTTGATATAAACATGACTTTTTCATTAATTAATTTATCATTTTTTAGGTTATAGCTATGGATGGCTGTTGATGATTTATTGCTAGCTATGACTTTGCTAAGACATAAATAAACCCTTTGAACATCATTTTCTTTTTCAGAAACTATATCAAGTAATCCACCTTGACCCGAATTATAAACTTTTGGAGCACCTTCAATTTTTGATATATTTTTATTAAACACATTTAATCTGTAAAGATTACCAGAACGTTGAGTTACCAGAATTTCATCTTTATTTATAATAGCAATGCCCCATAAATTTGAAATTTTAGGAGTAATTTTTTCTAATTTAATTTGAGATTGGACTATAAATGGAAATAGACTAAATAGTAAAACATAAAAAATAAAATTCATTTAATTAAACCTATAGATAGTAAATAATAGTTTATAAAACTATTTTTACAGACTATTTTAAATTGTTAAACAATATAATTTGAGTATGGCATGAAATTATTAGTTGCAGATATAGGTGGAACAAATGCAAGATTTGCTTACCAACAAAAAAATAACGGCAATCTTACAAATTTTGCTTATTTAAAATGTTCTGATTATGAAAACATATATGACGCTATAGAGCATTATCAACAAAAAAATAATTTAGAAATCAAAAATATGTCAATAGCAGTTGCTAGTACTACAAAAAAAAATGATATTAAATTTACAAATAATCACTGGAATTTTAGGCAATCAGAATTCTTAAAATATTTTAATTTAAATAAGCTAATTTTTGTTAATGATTTTGTTGCTCAGTGTCTAAGCCTGGCATCTTTTTATAAAGAAATTTCTGAAAACAAAATCTTAAACAAGAAATTACTTAATGAATATAATCTAAAAACTATTAAAAGTGGGACACCAATTAAAAATGCTCCACTTCTTGTCACGGGTCCTGGCACTGGATTGGGTGTTTGTACTCTTTTAAATATTAATAATTATCCTTTAGCTATAGAAGGTGAAGGAGGCCATTCTTCTTTTGCCCCAAATTCTGATCTTGAGATAGAACTGCTACTTCATCTAAGAAAAAAATATAATCATGTCTCTAATGAACGAATAGTAAGCGGTTCTGGCATTGAAGAAATATATGAATTTATTTGTTTTAAAAATAAAATTCCTTTTAAACATTTAAAAGCTCCAATTATTGGAGAAAATGCTATGAAGGGTGAACCGAAAGCATACGAGACTATAAAATTATTTTTTAGTATTTTTGGCACAATCATCTCTAGTGTTATTTTAATCAATGGAGCACAAAGTGGTGTTGTTATAGCTGGTGGAATAACTCCAAAATTACAATCTATTCTTAATAAAAGTAATTTTGAATTAAATCTCCTAAATAAAGGTAGAAGATATGATTATATTAAGACTGTACCTATATGGCTAACAGAAAATAATAAAAATGGACTAATAGGTGCTTCAAAGGCCATAGTAAATCCACATTATATGTCGAAAATTTTATCGAATTAATAAATTTTTCTTTTAAAAAAATTTTTCAATAGTTTACATTATTAATGGGAGCGAAATTAATGTTAAATAATGAGTTAATAAATTTTTTAAAGAAATATGATACACCAACAATCTCAAATGCACTTGATATATATAGAGGATCGAGATCTGCAGATGGTTACACAAAATATCCCTTTATTTCGGCCAATAATAAACTAGAACCTATTGTTGGAATCGCAAGAACAGCTAAAATAAGGGCTTCTAATCCTCCAATTTTGTCACCTGAGCAAACCACTTCGGTTCGATTAAAATATTACGAATATATAAGTAAAAAATTTGCAGAATATCCTGAGGCTTCACCAATCTGTGTAATCGAGGATCTTGATTGGCCAAATCCTACAGGATCATTTTGGGGTGAGGTTAATGTTGCATTACATAAAGGCTTGGGACTAGCGGGAACAATAACGAGTGGATTACTAAGAGATCTAGATGCAATTGATAAAAATTATCAAGTTTTAGCTAATGGGATTGGACCAAGTCATGCTTATGTTCACGTTGTTGAATTTGAATCATCTGTCAATATTCACGGTCTTAACGTAAATGATGGTGACATTATTCATGCTGATCAGCATGGAGCAGTTATTATACCAGACCAATCACTTTCAATTCTAAAAAAAGCTATTAACCACATGACTAAAAAAGAGAAACACCTAATCGAAGCAGCAAAAGAAGAGAACTTCAATATTGATAAACTCAAAGAAGCATGGTCAAAAGCTTTGAATGAAAAATGGGAGGGATGAATATTGTTTGAAATTGATCAGAAAGCTAGAAGACTTTCACAGGAAGAAAAAGAACAATATATAAATGAAGGCTACATAACTGGTCTTCCAGTATTCTCAGAAAATGCAGTTATGGACTTACATAATTGGTACGATGAATTAAGTTCAAAATTACCACCAAATATTGATATTAACAAGACTAACATGTGGCATAAAGCTAGTAAAAAATTTCATGACTTGTGTAGAACACCAGCTATTTTGGATTATGTGGAGGATCTATTAGGTCCTAATTTTGTTCAATGGGGAGGTCAATTTTTTAGTAAAGAGCCCAAAGATGGGTCAGTAGTTCCATGGCACCAAGATGCTCAATATTGGCCATTAAATCCATCTAATGCTGTTACAGTATGGCTTGCAGTTTTTGATACAGATGAAGAAAATGGTGCTATGAAAGTGGTTTCTGGAAGTCATAAAATGGGACGATTTGTGCACAAAAAAAATACTGCTAAAAATTTAGTTCTTGACCAAGAAGTATCATTTGATCAATTGGATGAAAAGAAAATAATTTCACTAAATTTGAAAGCCGGACAAATATCACTCCACAATGATGCGCTTTTACATGGATCGGAAGCAAATAACTCTGATAGAAGAAGATGCGGCGTTACGATGAGATTTTCACCTACTAATGTCAAAGGTGATTTAAAAATTTGGCCCTTTTTTGAAACACAACTTGCTAGAGGTGTTGATGAATTTAATTTAAATCCTATAGCTCAAATTCCTAGAGGCGAAGCAACTCCTCAAAAAATGTTTTCATTTTCACATGAATTTGAAAATGAGTGGTAATTCTAAACACACTCTAGCATTTCAATATCTTGACCACTCTTTAATCTTTTTAATCCAACTGATTTTACTTTAATTTCATTTCTTGCTGTCATCCAAGCATCGCTGGAAATAAGGATTTGATTTGACTCAGACATATCACATATGTTGAACGCCATATTTACTGTTTTTCCCAAAATATCAAATTGAACTGTTTTTGTCCCAACAGTTCCAGCAACAAGAGAACCAGAGTGTATCCCAAGGTGAAGATCCCAGGGCATTGATGACGTATTTGCAATCTCCCTTAATTTATAAGAACAATCTACACAAGACTTTACAGGAGAAGTTGCATGTGAAGATAATCCTGCAACTGCAACAATAGCATCTCCTACTGTTTTAATTTTTTCTAAGCCAAAATCTTCAAAGGCTTTTTCAAAATTTTCAACAAGACCCTGCAAGGTTTCTACTACTAATTCAGGATCATTTTTTTCACAAAATGATGTAAAGCCTACTAAATCACATATTAAAATTGCTACATCGTCATATCTTCTAGATCTTACTTTTCCAGATGACTGTAATTCATTAGCTACAGAGGTAGGCATAACAGTTTTTAAAATTTGTTGAGAACGTTTTTTGTCTGTTTCAACTCTGTCTAAATAACTTTCTTCAGTGTCTCTTAATCTTTTTTTCTCTAGACTTGCTCCAACTCTTGCTTTGAGCAAAGTTCCATTGAAGGGTTTAGTAATGAAATCGTCGGCACCATTTATAATACATTCTGCTGCTGTTTCCACTTCATCAGAAGCAGTAACCATAATGACAGGAATAGATCTTTGAAGCGGATCACCTTTTAGATGTTTAAGAACCTCAAGGCCACTCATATCTGGCATCATAAGATCTAAAAGTATTAAATCAAATTTGTTTTCCACTGCCATATCAAGAGCTATTTTACCACCCTCTGCTAAGAAGATATTTTTATAACCATCTCTTTTTAATCTTCTTTCAAGCGTATATCTATTATCTTCAATATCATCAACAATTAGTATATTAGCATCCTCTTTATTAATCATTTTTAGTACCTAATTGTTCTGATATTTTAGATAATAGCCTATTGATATCAACTGGTTTTGTATCATAATCATTACATCCACTATCAAGTGCTCTTTGCTTATGTTCTTCCATTGCATGTGCTGATAGAGCAATTATTGGAATTGATTTAAGTTCATTATTACTTTTAATGTGTTTAGTTGCAGTCCATCCATCCATTTTAGGCAAACTTAAATCCATTAATATAAGATCTGGTTTTTCCGAAGATGCCATTTCAACACCCTGTTCTCCGTCAACAGCGATAACTATTTCAAAACCTTTTCTTTTTAAACGTCTTGATAACATGTAAACATTGTCTTCGTTGTCTTCTACATATAATATCTTTGTCATTTGTTATCTCCATTTTTAAATGAAGAAGCCTTAATAACATTACTTACCTCATTAACGATTGTAGACATTGTGTCTTCACTTTTTTCAAGTATTCTCTGTGTTTCTCCTGACAAGAATTTTTTTTCATCTTCACTTAGTTCTGCTCCAGTCAAAACTAAAATTGGAATAGAATTTAATTCAGTTTCTCTTATAGCTTTTAAAAATTCAAAACCATTCATTACCGGCATCATCAAATCTAATAAAATTAAATCAGGTTTGATTTCTTCATTATGTAAAATATTCATTCCAACTTTGCCGTTTTCTGCCTCCATAATTTGCACATTTTGTTTTTCTAAAATTTCTTTAACTGTAAACCTTAAACTTTCATCATCTTCAATAAGACAAATTTTAAGATTTTCTTTATCACCTATTAAATTTCTAATAGATTTCATCAGATATTCTTTTTGTATAGGTTTTGATAAAAAATCTGCGGCTCCCAGTGAAAATCCTTTATTCTTCTCATCTAATATTGAGGCCATAATTACAGGTATATTAGAAACCTCAGGATCAGCTTTTAAAGTACGTAGTACTGACCACCCGTCCATTTCAGGCATCAAAATATCGAGAGTTATAACATCAGGTTTAAGATCACGTGCTAAGCTAATTCCCTCTTTTCCATTCGGTGCAATAACTACCTTATATCCTTCTTTTAACAATTGTCGTTTCATTAATTCACTTACAGTTGGGTCATCGTCAATTATTAAAATTGTCTTTCCCGTATTGTTTTCCAAAGTAATAACGTTTTCAATTAAAGAACCAGTTTTTTGTTGTAAATTTTTTACACTTTCAGATGCACCAATGAAGTCTGCTAGAAATGTTGCTGTAAAAGTTGTTCCTTTTTCTAATTCACTATTTACTACAACATCACCACCCATTAATATTGCAAGTTGCTTTGAAATAGTAAGTCCTAAACCTGTTCCACCATATTTTCTTGTTGTTGAACTATCAGCTTGTACAAATGAATTAAACAATCTAGACATTTGCTCTTCTGACATACCAATGCCAGTATCACTTACATCTATCGAAATTAGGTCACCACCTTCACGTAAAATTTTATTTACTCCAACAGTTATTTTTCCTTTTTCAGTAAATTTACAAGCATTAGAAATTAAATTCAAAACAACCTGTTTAACCCTAGTTTGATCAGCAGTAACAAAATCAATCTCTGTTTTATAATCAATAATTAATTCATTTTCATTTTTTTGAGCTAAAGGTAATGAAGTTTTTATAACATCATCTAAAATTTGTTTTAGCTCGAATGTTTCATTAAATAATTCAACTCTTCCTGCTTCAATTTTTGATAAATCTAATACATCATTTATTAGCGTTAAAAGATGTTTACCTGCATTAAAAACTCTATCAAGTGGCTCTTCAAAATCGTCTAAGCCATCATCTGCAGCATCTTCTTTTAACATCTCTGTTAGACCTATTATGGCATTTAAAGGTGTTCTTAATTCATGACTCATATTTGCAAGAAATTGACTTTTAGTCTGGTTGGCAGCATCTGCTTTTTCCCTTGCTATATCTAATTCCTTAATTGTTTTATTTAATTCTTCTTCACGTTTTTTGAGTTCAGTTATATCAGAAAATATTGTGAAAACTCCACCATCATCTAGACGTCTGTAAGTAGCTTGCCAGTAAGTTCCATTATAAAATCTTGGGGTTTCAACTGTCATTGATCCTTTCAAATCTTTTCGACTATCTTTAACTGATTTAAAAAACTTCTTTTTTTGTTCTTGGTTATCGAAATCAAAAAAATCATACTTTTCCCATGCCTCTGTTTGTTCTTTATATGTAATACCTGGTTGATAAGTATCTATGCCAGCTCCTTTATGAATATCAAAAGCTAGTGTATTTCTCATTGCTAAGGTATCATCTTTATTCCATAATGAAATTCCATGAGGCATACTATTTAATGCGTCAGTCATTCTTTTTTCTGTTTCTCTTACTTGATCTTGAGCTGCCTTTACTTGCTTTTCTTTATCCTTCAACTCGGTTATATCAGAATAAACTAATAATTGTCCTCCATCAGCCAGTCTTGTCTCACTCACTATCCAAGAGGTTCCATCAGTGAAGGATTGTTCAAAAACATTATTATTGCCTGATTTGGATAAGTTTATCCGTCCTCTGTAATACTCTTTACTAGTCATTCCTTCAGGTATTTTTAATAATCCTACCTTTTCAACGTGTTCGAGCATTTTATTCCGATCAACACCCTCTTTAAGATCAAATCCCCATTTTTTCTGGATTTCTTTAGCTACCTTGTTACCCATTACTAATTTATGTTCTTTATCCCACAACAAAATTGCATTAGGTGTTACTTCAATCGCATCATTTAATTGTTTAAGAGATGCCTCTCTTTTCTTTATTTCAGTAATGTTAGATAGAATTGAAAACACACCTCCATCAGGCAACCTAGTTGAAGTTGATTGCCAAATTGATCCATCATAAAATGGTGGTGTTTCTGTAGTAAAAACTCCTTTAAATTTTTTTCTTCTTTCTACTGCGGATTTATAATAATCAATTTCATCGGATTTTTTGTCAAAAATTAGAAATTTATTTTTCTTTGATTGACGCATGTAATCTTCATAACTAGAACCCGCTTTTAAATTTATTTTACCTTTTTTCCAAATCCTATTTCCGAAATCATTTATCCTCACTAATTTCATATCTTTATCCCACATGGTTATTCCGTGTGGCATACTATTAATTGCATTAGATATTTTTTCTTCTGCTTCTCTTACTTTTCTTTGACTTTCAGCTACTTGTCTTTCTTTTTCTCTAATTTCTGAAATATCTGTCCAAATTTGTAATGTTCCACCATCATTAAGTCTGGTTGATGTCCCTAAAATAACTATTTTTTTCTTATTAAGATTTATAACACTTTCTACCTTTTCTTGAGTAGTTAAGCTTACCATTGCTTTTTTTCTATTCTTTATCCACTCTGCAGGCGTAGTATCATCAGGTGTATCTATACATCCAGATTTAAGACCTGCATCCAACATATCCCATCTTGAGACACCAGGTTTAAGATCAAAACCCATTTTCTTTTGGATGTTTCTAGCTTCCTTATTTGCCATAATCAAATGATTATCTTTATCCCACAACATTAACATGTTCGGTATAATTTCTATGGAATCACGGAGTTGTTTTAATGATTTTTCTCCTTTTTTAATTTCCGTTATATTGATACTATTTTGTAGTGTCCCGCCATCGGGTAGTCTTTTAGAAATATTTAGAACAAAGTTTCCATTATTGAGTTCTAATTCATCTCTTTTTTCATCCTCTAAATCTTCATATTCTTTTTGTTTCATTTCATAAAATGCTTTTCTGGTAATTCCTTTTGGAACTGGAAATAAACCAAATTTAACACCATTTTTTACCATCGACATTCTTGAAACACCTGGCTTTAAGTCGAAATTTAGTTTTTTCATATCATTAATTGATGTTTTATTTGCCATAATCAGTTTATTACCTTTATCCCACAAAGAAATACTGTTGGGCATAACATCAATTGCATCAATAAGTTGTTTTTGACTGTCTTCCACCTGTTTTATCTCAGTTATATCTGACCAAAGTGAGATAGTACTTCCATCTTCTAACCTGGTGTCTGTAAAGAGAAAATGTAATCCATTTGAAAATTTTGTTTCTCTTGTTCGTTGACCACTAAAGTTGTCCCAACTTTCTTTCATACGTTTCATGTGGGTTTTTTTATCTAATCCACTTTGTAAAACGTTATAATTATGATCAACTAAGTGATTGACATGATCAAACCTATCAACTCCTAAATGCAAATCAAATCCAAATTCTTTTAAATGGTCAATTGCAGATTTATTAGTTGCTATTAATTTATTGTTCTCATCCCAGAAAAATAAGCCATTTGGTAATATATCAATAGCATCTTTTAATCTTAAAAGCTCATTTTCTTGCTTTTTTATTTCAGTAATGTCAGTCCACAAACAAATTGTGCTTCCATCTTCTAATCTTGTATCGGAAAAATGAAGAGTGTGATTAGTGAAATTAGATTCTCTAATATTTTGTCCTTTAAGATTTTTCCATGCTTTTTCTCTATTTTTATAATGATCTTTTACACTTACACCCTTAGGAGGCTTTTGATGATTCATAATCATATGCTTTCTTAATTCACTAAAATTTTTTCCGATTTTTAGATCAAATCCATAATCTTTTAAAAAATTCTTTGAGCTTTTATTAAATGCAATTAAATCGTCATTTTCGTCCCAGAACATCAAACCGTTTGGTAATGTTTCTATTCCATCTTTTAATCTCAAAAGTTCTGATTCTTGTTTTTTCGCATCGGTGACATCTGTCCATAATGAAATGGTGCTTCCATCTTGCAATCTTGTATCTGTAAAAAGAAGTGTTTTTCCGTTTGAAAAATTATTTGTTCTTGTCCTAGTGCCTACTAAATTTTTCCAATCTTTTTTATATTTTTCAAAATTTTCTTTATTATTAACTCCATTAGGTGCTGAAACATATCCCTTCAAAATCATATGCTCTCTGAGTTTATCTCTAGATTTACCAATTTTTAAGTCATATTTAAAATCTTTTAAGAATGCTACAGCACTAGCATTATGTGCAATTAAGTTATCATCTGCATTCCAAAACATTAGTCCATTTGGTAATAAGTCTATTCCTTCTTTAAATCTTAACAATTCTTCTTCTTGTTTTTTTGTATCATTTATGTCAGTTGCAAATTGTAAAGTTGAACCATCTGGTAATCTAGATGAAGATAATAAATAGAACTTATTATTCATGATAACTTCATAGGCTTCTTGATTCTTTAAAGATTCAAATTGTGTTTTTCTCATTTCAAGAAAATCTTTTTGAGAAATCCCTTTTGGCGCAGTCATAAAACCTTTTTTTAGGGCATTTTTGACCATTTCTAATCGTGATGCTCCTTTTTTTAGGTCAAATCCCCTGGATGCATTATCATCTCTAGCTTTGGCATTAGCCATAATTAATTTATTGTTTTTATCCCAAAGCATCATGTTATTTGGAATAATTTCAATAGCATCATTAAGTAATTTTAGTGATTTTTCACGTTCTTTTATCTCTGAAATATCTGTAAAAACACTTAGCATTGAACCATCTTCAAGACGTATTTCATTACTAAAAAAAGTAGTACCATCAGATAAGAGTGTTTCTCTTTTTCTATCTTTTATCAATTCTGCTCTAAAATTTGATCTTTCCTTTGTAAAATCTCTAATACTTTTATTTTCTGGAATAACATAAACACCTGCATCAATTTGTTTTTTAAACATTGATTCCCAAGACATTCCATCTTCTAGTTTAATTTTCCATTTTCCTTGAAATTCTCGTGATCTTTTATTTGATGTAATTAATTTATCTTCTTTATCCCAAAATAACATTGGCATGGGAAGATTATCTAATGCGTCTGCCAATTGTTTGTATTGAGCTTCTTTATTTTTAATATCAGTGATTTCACTAAATATACTTAAAAAAGAGCCATCATCTAATCTCTTATCAATTACATACCAAGTTTTACCATTTTCTAAATAAACTTCCCTATAATTTGACGAAACTTTTTTTCTATACTTCTTTCTTCTTTTTATTTCACTTTCTATTGTTTCTCCTTCAGGAATTTTAAATATTGAGCTTGAAAGCTGCGCTCTTACCATATCTTCATATGCTAAACCTTTTGTAAATTTGCAATTAACTTCCCATTGTTCATGTAATTCGTCAGCCTTTGCGTTTGCAAAAATTAATTTATCATTTTCATCCCAATATTGTATTATAAGAGGTACATTTTCTATTGCATTAGCTAATCTTTTTCTTTCAAGATCCTGTTCAACAATTTCAGTAACATTAGTCATTAATGTTAATATATTACCTTCGGATGTCGGTGTGTCTTTTATTTGCACCCATCTACCAGTAGGTCCTTTGATTACAAATTGTTGAGGTTTACCGGTCTTTTTAGCAGTAACATAATTTTTTTCACGGATATTTACTGCTTCGAACGACATTTTTTTACTTTTTTTTATTAATTTAATTCTATCGAAAAAATTTTGTCCGACTTCAAAGTCAATATTTAACTTTATAAATCTTTCAGAAATATTTTTATTTCTGTAAGAAATGTTATCATTAGCATCCCAAAGTACTATACCAGTTTCTTCACTATCAAATGCATCTATTAAACTTTCAGCTAATTTGATATTAATCTCCATTTAAAAAACTCCTTCAAACTTCTTCTTACATTTTTTTTTCAACCGACCTTAATCTGTATGACAACGCTTTTAAGCATCCTTTTACAAAGACATCAGAATTATTAACCCTTTTATCAAATTCATCCTTGGTAATTGAAATGATTTCACTTTCAACTAAACACCTTGCTGTAGCCATCCTTAATTCGTTTTCTATCACCCCCATTTCACCAAAAAGTTCGTTTTCTTGAATAATAAAATTAGGTTTTTTTGTTTCATTAGTTGGCAAAAAAATACCGACAGAACCTTTAACTAATAAATACATTTTGTCAGGTAGTTCTCCGACTTTAAAAACACTTTGATTTTCATTGTATTTAGTCTTTTCCATTAGAACTCTATAACCTCATTTTCAGATGCAAATTTAACTTTTTTGCTTAATAGTTTTTTTTCGATTTTTTTTATTTCTTTGTCGGCTCTAGATGGTGAATGATGAGAAATGAGGAAGTTTTTAACTTGAATTTTATTAGCTAAAGATACGCCCTGTTCAATGCTAGAATGCCCCCAACCTTTTTTATCTAATAACTCATTCTCTAAGAACATACCATCCCAGATGATAGTTTCTGACTGATCACAAAAATTAATTAATTTTTCTTCTTGAACATCTTCATATTCATTATCCAATAAATAACAAAACTTTTTTTTATTACTTGTAATACTATATCCAGAGCAATTTCCAGGATGATTAAGATCTATAGAATTTATATTTAAATCTTCAAAATTATTTACAACTTGTTCAAAATCTAAAAATTCAAACTTATTAATAATTTCAACAAAATTTACTGGGAAGTAAGGATTACTGTAGTAAGAGTTTAAATTATTGAAGGTATCAGTTTTATTTGAATGTGCTGAAGTTAAAGTTATTTTTTTACCATTATTGGTATCATAATTATTAAAGGCTAATCCTTGAATATGATCATGATGGAAATGAGAAATAAACAATATTGTTTCAAGATCGTTTGAAAAATTTACTTTTGAAAATCCTGAACCGCAATCAAAAATTAGTTGATATTTTTGAGTTTTAATTTCTACACAAGGAGTATTACCGCCAAACAATAAACAATTTTGACTTGGATTTGGTGTTGAACCTCTTACTCCATGATTTATAATCATTCAGAACTCTTTGTCATTTAATAATGATAAAAAAATTCTTTAACATGTAAATATATTTTTTTTTTAATAAAAGATTGCCCAAAAAAATATCAATTTAATGTGATAAGCCCATCAACAGCAACAATTCCTTCATCATCTTTTTTTACTATAACTGGATTAATCTCAGCTTCTTTAATTTCTTTAACTAAGGCAAATTTAGACATGTTCACCACTGCATTAGCAATAATATTTATATCAGCTTTAGGAAGTCCTCTATATCCAGTTATAGCGACAAGACTTTTGACTTCTTTTATCATTTTTCTAGCTTCTGTGATATCAACTGGCGCCATCCTTATTGATTTATCGTTATATATCTCTGACAAAATACCACCAGAACCTATAACAACAATTGGTCCAACTAATTCATCAACTCTGTAACCCAAAATGATTTCAGAAATACCTTTTTCCATTTTTTGAATAATAAACTTTTCTTCATTACTTTTTATTTTTAATTTCTGAAATACATCTGATAACTTTTGAAAACTAATTTTCAGCTCATCTAAATTTTTTATGTTTAATTCAACACCACCAGTTTCTGTTTTATGAAGAATGTGATTTGATAAAACCTTCATTGCTAGAGGAAAACCCATTTGGGAACTGTATTCTATGGCTTGTTTTTCGTTAATACTTACTTTGTATTCAACAATTTCAATTCCAATATCTTTAAAGATTTCTAATGCTTCCTCTTCAGACAAATTCTTAAATATCCTTTTCTTTAGCTTTTTTGAAATGTTACTTAAATCAGTTTTTAAAATTTTTGGTTTAATTGGATTCTTAGTATTTAAAAAAGTCTTTACACCCTCTGCACATGACTCGGGTGTCCTAAAACAAGCAATATCATTTTGATGGAGTAAAGTTAGTGCCTCTGGAGCTTCAGGTGCCAAATATACAGCTAAAGGCTTTGGATAATTTGCCCATTTTAAAAGAGGCTCAACTGCTTGTTCTGATCTAAATTTAGCAGACGAACCAACTACCATCACAACTAAATCAATATTTTTATTTTTCATCATTAGACTAATTACTTCGCTAACAATTTCTGGTTTTGTTCCAGCAATAGTTAAATCAACTAATTTATTGTTGTTAAATGGAATATTATTGTCTTGCATAATTTTCTTTATTGATAGACCAGGGTCTACTATTTTAATATCACTGCTTGACAAACTTTCTACAACCATAGCACCGCCACCACCAGTTGTGGTAACTATACCTACTCGTTTAGATTCAGATCTTTTCTTATTTTTAAATAAATTAGGAATTTCAAGTAATGTTTCAAAAATTTCCACTCTAGCAATACCATGATAATTTATGAATGCATTGAACGCATCATCATTTCCTGCAATTGCTCCCGTATGTGATTTGGCTAATTCTTTACCTAATTCAGATTTGCCAAGTTTGTAACAGATAATTTGTTTTCCAGCTGCATGTGCCATTCTGGACATATCTGCTACTTCATCACTGTTTCTTAATGTTTCTAAAAATAATATTATGGTTTCAGTATTTGGATCACTAACTAGCATTTTACCAATTTCTCCAACAGAGAGATCCGACTCATTTCCAATAGAAACCAACTTAGAAAACCCTATACCTCGTGAGTGGCCGTGAGCCAATAAGGCTCCAATAAGACTCCCGCTATGGGAAATTACACCAAGACTTCCTTTCTTTAAATCTTGTAATTCAAGCATAGCATTTGCACTTAAAATAACATTATCTGAGATATTTATAAGACCAATACTATTTGGCCCCAATATTCTTAAATCGCCTTTTTTTGCTATTTTAAAAACATGTTTTTCTAAATCATTACCTTCAGATCCAGATTCACTGAACCCTCCAGATAAAATTGTAGCGCATCTGACTTTTTTTGATATAGCATCTATAATAACTTCAATGATTTTATTACCATTAACAGCAACAAAGATATGATCAATATGTTCATTAATTGATTTTAAATTTGGATAACATTTTAACCCAAAAATTTCTTCCCTGTTTGGATTTACAGGAAATATTTTTCCTTTATAACCATGCGATACTAGAAACCTTTGTACTCGTGAACTAGTTTTTTTGGGGTCAGCAGAAGCGCCTATTATTGCAACTGATTTTGGGTTTAAAAAAGATTTGGATAAAGAAACATCTATCATAATTAAAAGATCATTTATTTGGCCTTTGTGAAAATCTCCTTTCAAAGATATCTTCGGCTATTCTATTTTTCATCATTTCAGTTGATCCACCTGCAATTTGCCATCCTCTTGATTTTCTGAAACAATATTCAACCAATGATTCTTGTGAATACCCAGTACCACCCATAACCTGCATTGCCTCATTACTTATTTCAAATCCCGCTTTATTACAAAATGCTTTAGCAATTGATGTTTCTCTAGAAGAGGGAAACCCTCTATCTGCATTTATTGCTGCTCTGTATAATAGTAATCTACCAGCTTCAATTTGAATTTTCATATCTGAAAACTTCCATTGAATGCCTTGAAATTCACAAATTTTCTTTCCGAATTGCTCTCTTGTTAAAGCATATTCTTTAGCAACATTAAAAGCAAACTCACCAAGGGCCAGTGATCTAGCAGAGTTTCCAATTCTTTCCGCATTAAATCCTGAAATTTGTTTTTTAAATCCACCAGGTCCTAATAAAACATTTTCTTCAGGAATATAAACATTATCAAAATATAAGGCACACCACTCTTCACCATTAGTATATTTGGACGATTTGCCTTTAGAAAAACCTGGCATTGATGTATCCATTATTACTGAACCTATACCATTTATTCCTTCATGATATCTTACATAAATCAAAAAGATATCCGCATCTGGTGAGTTACTAGTAAAGACTTTACTTCCAGATACTCTAAACCCTGTACCATCTTGAATAGCTTTGGTTGTCAAATCAGTTACTGCTGAACCAGCATTAGGCTCAGTCATACCTAAACCAATTACCATTTCTCCGGTTAATAATTTTTGTAAATATTTTTCTTTTTGATAATCAGTTGCATACTCTGCGAAAGTCCTTATTGGACCAAAGCTTCCTGCTTGTATTACGTCTGCACTTCTTGGACAAATTAAGGCAACTTGCTCTATTGCAAGAACTGCATCCATTAACTTACCTCCCTGCCCTCCATCTTTCTCGTGAAGTGTTATCCCCATTAGACCATTTTTAGAAAATAACTTTGCAATATCTTTTGGAAATAATGGATCATGAGCACGTCTAAGATTACCCTCTTTTAAATATTTATCTGCAAGACTTCTAACGGAGTTTTGAAATGCTATTTGTTCTTCTGTTAAGTTAAAATCCATTTTTTTTCCTATTACGTAAAAAAATTAGTTTATTGTTTAAGGAAGTTTTTAAACTCCTCTTTAAAGATAGACCAACCCTCATCATCTTCAAGAATTACATGATTGTTTCCATTTAATGGAACAAATTTTGAATTTTTTATATTGGCAGCCATAAATTTACTTTCTGAAATTGGAACTCTTGCATCATTTATATTATGAAATATTAAAGTAGGAATATCTAATAATGGTAATAATTCTGAAACGTCTATTTGGTCATTAGCTGATTGGATTCTAACTGCATTTTCTGCAGAAGTAGAAATTTTCATTACATTATTTAATGCATCCATTTGTTCTTTCGTTCCATCTGGTATCATAGTGGATGTAAAAAACTGTCTAAATGCAGGATTTTCATTCTCCCATCCATTTAAAATCATATTTTTTTCTAATTCAATTTTTTTATCAAAATCAACTGTTCCTCTTTTTGCTCTTCCTCTTGCAAAACCTCCAGACAAAATCAAATGAGTAACTTTCTCTGGATTATTATATGCATAAGCTATTGAAACTGCACATCCTTGTGATACACCAAAAATTGGGAATTTATTAATATTAGCTGAATCTACTACTGCTTGCATATCATCTACAAAACAATCAAAATTTATTTTTTCAGGGTTAAGATCTGAAACACCATTACCTCTTTGGTCAAACCTGTAAAACGTATGGTCTTTTGCTAAATGCCTATAAATGTGTGTCCAAACTGGATTTCTCCAATCATGTTCTAGACTACTCATAAAATTTGGCGCTTTTAATATTGGTGGTCCATTCCCAATGCTTGCATAAGCAATAATAGTTCCGTCAGATGAACTACAAAATCTTATTTCCTGATTTGCCTCAGTTAACAAATGATTTTCTTGAATTTGCTTTATATCATCTTCTGAAATATTTATTTTATATACTTGAACTTTTTGAGAAATATTTTTTAAGAATTGCTCTCCTATATTTTCTATAATTAGAGATTTCAAACTTTTGATACTTTGATAAACATCATTTGTAATACAAATATTTCCAGCATCTGCTATTGACTCTAATCTACTTGCAATATTCACAGTATTACCAAAAATATCTCCATCATCTAGAACCACATCACCAACATGAATTCCAATTCTGTATCTAATTTTCGTATCATTGGTTTTCTCTAATTCATTTTGATAAATTTCCTTTTGAATAGATACACTACTTTGCACTGCATCCAATGCACTTGGAAAAATAGCTAAGAACCCATCACCAGTTGTCTTGATTATTTCACCATTATAATTTTCTATTTCTGGTTTAATAATTGTGTTTAATTGATTTTTTTGTCTTGAGAGTAAATTAATTTCATCATTTTCAATTAACCTTGAAAATCCTACCATGTCTGCAGCAACGACTGCTAATAATTTTCTTTCCACAATAACCCTCAAGAAGAATTTAAAATTATTTCGCTATTTCCATAAATTATCTAAATGTATTCAAATTCATATAAAAATAAAAAGAATTAAGTAATTCACATAATTATGTTAAACTAGTTGAGCCAGGGGTGCAAAATTTTTTGCTGAGAGATAAACCCTTAAAACCTGATCTGGTTAAGACCAGCGGAGGGAGTTGCTAATTTAAATTTAAAATTTAAAACATATTCCCTGTAAAAATGTGAACTAGTAATCTTTAAAATAAGGAAATAATATGTCTAATGAATTATCCAAAAATGCTTCAGAACTTTTGACGAATATAAGGGATAAAGGTCCATTAGTATGGAATTTTTCAAATTTCGTCTCTATGGATATTGCTGCTAATGCTTTGCTTTCAATTGGCGCATCTCCAGTAATGGCACATGCTAAAGAAGAAGCAAAAGACTTTAGTCAAATTTGTAAAGCGATTAACGGTGCCTTAACAATCAATATAGGAACATTTGATCCATACTGGCAAGAATGTGCATTGAAAGCAGCGAAGCACGCAAACGAGAATAATACTCCTTGGGTTTTAGATCCGGTTGGTGCTGGTGCTAGTGACTTTAGAAATAAAAATGTTGAGCAACTTATTAAATTTAAACCAACAATACTAAGGGGCAATGGGTCAGAAATTATGGCTGTGGCAGGACTATCTGGGGGAGGTAAAGGAGTGGACTCAACTTCAAACTCTAATGATGCACTAAATGCTGCAATTTCAATAGCTAAAAAAAATAAAATTATAGTAGCTGTTACCGGAGCAATAGATTATGTAACTGATGGTAATGTTACCTATGCTATTGAGGGTGGACATAAGATGATGACCAAAGTTACTGCAACCGGCTGTGCATTAACTTGTTTAATTGGAGCGGCTATAGCTGTTGGAGAAAATAAATTACTTTCAACTGCATCAATAATTGGCATTTATGATTTGGCAGGAGAAATGGCAAGCAAAGTTTCTAGAGGGCCAGGGAGTCTAAGAATGAACTTATTAGACAAATTATATAATATTTCTTCAGACGAAATCATAAGTAATGTAAAAATTAAAAATGTCTAATCTTCAATCTTATTTTATTGCAGGTCCTGAAAATTTACTTTCTAATCATATATACAAAAGTGAAAATCCAAATAAAGCACTTGTTAGAATAGTTAGTGAGCTAGCAGAAAATGGTCTTGATGTTTTTCAATTGAGAGCTAAATCAATGAATAATAACGAGATCATAGATCTTATAAGAGATCTTCGTTCAGCAACATCTAATACTAAAATGAAGCTTTGTATTAATGATAATGTCAATGTTGCTTATAAGTGCAAAGGTTTAATTGATATACTTCATCTTGGACAATCTGATATGAAACCAAATGAAGCAAAAAAAATTATAGATCAAAATATTGAAATTGGATTATCTATTACAAATAAAAATCAATTAGATAATGTACCTAATTGTGTAAATTATCTTGGTGTTGGACCAATATTCCCCACCGGTTCAAAAAATGACGCATCTTTGCCAATAGGTTCTAATACATTAAGAGAAATCATTAATAAGACAGAACTTCCTGTTGTTGCAATAGGTGGTATTTCTTTAGATGATATTAATGATTTGTTTAAACTAGGAGTTTCTGGTGTAGCAGTAATATCCGCAATATTGAATGAATATAATCCAATAGAAAATTTTTATAAGTTGAAAGAAAATATAATAAAAGGCTTAGATAAATGAATATAGTTCTTACAGGTGGTACAAGTGGGCTTGGCTATAGAGCAGCTGAGGTTTTAGGTAAAGAGATTAAAAACAAAATAATTTTAATAGGTAGTAATAAACAAAAAGGTGAAACATCAGTCAGAAATTTAATAAAAGAGACATCAAACATCAATATTAGTTTTATACAATGCGATCTTTCATCTATTTCAGAAATTAAATCGTTAGCAGATAAATTAAGAAAATTTAAAATTGATATTCTTATTAATAATGCTGGTGCCTTGTTTTTTTCAAGAAAAGAGAGTGTGGACAAAATAGAAAAAACATTTGCACTTAATCATCTGTCATATTTCATTTTAACAAATATATTATTAAAATATAAGGTTATAAAAGCTAGAGGAAGAATAGTTAATGTAGCTAGCGGT
Organism: uncultured SAR116 cluster alpha proteobacterium; assembly: GCA_902618025.1. GTDB lineage: Bacteria > Pseudomonadota > Alphaproteobacteria > Puniceispirillales > Marisalimonadaceae > Marisalimonas. The sequence goes on along the minus strand of CACMYY010000003.1, from coordinate 1,663 downwards.
GCACATAGAGGTGTGAAATTAGATTTTACTAATTTAGAAATGAAAACAAATTATAACGGTTGGATTGCTTATAAAAAATCAAAATTATGTAATATATTATTTACTAAGAAATTGAGCGAGTTAACTAAGAAAAATAAAATGACTGTTAATTGTCTTCATCCTGGTTTTGTTAAAACTCAATTTGGAAAAAACAATAGTGGTCTCGCTAATTTGGCAATAAAATTTCTCATGAATTTCTTCGCAATATCAGTTGAAGAAGGTGCTGAAACAATAGTGTTTTTAGCTACTGATAAAAATATTAAAAATATTACTGGAAAATACTTTTATCAAAGCAAAATAAAGGAACCTTCAATTTTTGCTCAATGTCAAAAAGATGCTGACCTTTTATGGGATATTAGTTTGAGAATAGTCAAAAACAAAGGTTTGACATTAACATAGAATTCTTTAACAAGTTAATTCATGAAAAGCTGTAACAGTTCTTTAATTACCCCAGTATTGATAGCTGGCTCCATAATAATAATTATTACTTTTGGAATAAGAGGCAGCTTTGGTGTGTTTCAAATACCAATTGAACAAGAATTTCATTGGTTAAGAGTGGAATTTTCATTGGCAATTGCAATTCAAAACCTTGGCTGGGGTATCGGTGCGCCTATTTTTGGAGCTTTGGGTGAAAAGTTTGGTGATAGAAAAATGATTGTAGTTGGAGCATTTTGCTATGTTATTGGCTTACTGTTATCAACCATTGCACAAAATCCACTAACACATCAATTCCTTGAGCTTATCATAGGTTTTGGAATAGCTGGAACAGGCATGGGAATGATATTAGCGGTTGTTGGTAGAGCCTCGAGTGAAAAAAACAGATCAATGGCCTTAGGAGTAGTTACTGCTGCTGGTTCAGTTGGTCAAATGATAGGAGCGCCAATTGCTCAAGCTCTTTTAAATTTATATAGTTGGCAACAAGTTTTTATAATTTTTTCAATGTCTATAATTTTTATTATATTTTTTGTTCCTTTTTTAAAATCTCCCCCTTTATCTACAAAAAAAGAAATAGAAATAAGCTTAAAAAAAGTATTAGGTGATGCTTTTAAGGATCCTAATTTTTCTATGATTTTTTTTGGTTTTTTTGCTTGTGGATACCAATTAGCATTTTTAACAGCTCATTTTCCTGCCATGGTTACTGAGATGTGTAGTAGTATAAACCCATCAAGCCTTTTACATAGTTTTGGAGTTTCTACAACTTCAAGTTTAGGAGCATTTGCCATAGCATTAATTGCATTTAGTAATATTTTTGGAACAATTTATGCGGGTTGGTTAGGACAGAGATACCCAAAAAAATTCTTATTAACTATCGTCTATGCTTTAAGAGCGTTAATTGGTCTAATTTTTATTATATTTCCAATAACACCAATATCAGTAATTCTATTTTCTTTATTAATGGGTTCTTTATGGTTGGCCACAGTACCTTTAACCAGTGGATTGATAGCTCATATTTATGGATTACGATATATGGGTACTTTATATGGAATTGTTTTTTTATCACATCAATTAGGAAGTTTTCTTGGTGTTTGGATGGGTGGAAAGCTGTATGATGCTACAGGCGATTACACTCTAGTGTGGTGGATTGGTATAGGGGTATCAGTCTTTTCAACTTTAATACACTTAC
>CACMYY010000002.1 GCA_902618025.1 uncultured SAR116 cluster alpha proteobacterium | reverse complement strand
AAACAAGTATAGTTGCTTTTACAGGTAAACCTGATCCGGATGATGTACTAAAAGGAAAATGGCCAGTAAAAAAATATCAATTTTATAAAAAAATTTATAAGCAACTTAAAACGCCTGAATGGGTTGTACAAAATTGGTTGTAATTTTACTTTATTTGATTTACGAGTGAGTTATTTAAAAAACCTTGTATTGCCAATAAATAACCATTAAAAAATTTTTCGTATGCTTCTGATGAAACATAACCAATATGCGGGGTAAGAATAGTATTTTTTGTGTGTCTTAGTATGTGATCTTTTGGAAGAGGCTCATGATCATAAACATCTAAGGCAGCGAAAGAAATTGTACCGTCATTTAATGCATTTATAAGATCTTTTTCTTTTATAATTGGACCTCTGCTAGTATTGACTATAACTGATTTTTTTTTCATTAATTTTAACTTATCTTTATCAATATATCCTTTTGTTCTTTCTGACAATCTAGTGTGTATAGTTAAAATATCTGACATCTTAAACAAATCTATACTTTCAACATACTCTATATTTATTTTTTTACATTCTTCCTCACTTAAGTTATGACTCCATGCAATAACTCTCATTCCGAAAGCTTTAGCAAAATTAGCAACTTGCTTTCCTTGTTTACCGAGCCCAAATATTCCTAATGTATTGCCTTTTAAACCTCGTCCTATGGTTGTTTGCCATTTACCATTTTTCATGTTTTCAATTTCAGTCTGTAACCCCCTCCAACTATTCATTATAAGTGCCCAAGCTAATTCTGCAGTAGAATGAATTTTCGTGTCAGTTCCACAGTAAACTATATTTCTCTCTTTAAGTGCATTTGCATCTATTGAAGCATTCCACATGCCACTTGTAATAACTAACTTGAGATTTGGAAGTTTAAAAATTAAATCTTCAGTCAATGGTGTTCTTTCTCTCATTAAACATAAAACGTCATATTTAAGTAAAATGTTTGATAAATTTTCTTCTTGACCAATATAATTTTTAAAAACATCCAACTCTATTTCTTCACTTATTTTATCCCACTCTGCAAATTCATGTGAGACATTTTGGTAATCATCAAGAATAGCAACACTTAATTTTTTGTTGTTAGTTTTCATTCGGATGCACCATATCCAGCTATTCTTCCAAATACTGCTCCAGAAGTTAACCCTGAACCTCCAGGATATCCATTAAAAAAAACGCTACCTACTAGTTCTCCACAAGCAAACAAACCACTTATTGGTTTATTATTTTTATTCAAAACTGAACCTTTTGAATTTATTTTTAGCCCTCCGTAAGTGAACGTAATGCCACCAGTAACTGGAAATGCTTTAAAAGGTCCTTTATCAATTCTTTGAGCCCAATTGGATTTTTTAATTTCTAAACCTTTGGTAGATTTTCCATCTAAGGTGGTTGGATCAAAAGAAGTTGTTAAATCTACTGCCTTGTTATATTCTTCTATTGTTTTTCTTGTTTCAATCTTGTCAATTCCATCCATTTTTTCAATTAATTCGTCTATAGATTTGCTTTCAACGAAATGAGCATCATGAAATCTATATTCTTCATAAAGCAAATCAAAAACTTTACTATCAAATATTTGCCATGCAAAATGTCCTGGTTGTTCTAAAACTTTTCTACCATATTGAGCATAGGTATAATTTCTAAAATTTTTACCCTCATCAAGGAATCTGTGACCTTTTGCATTTATCATAATCCCTAAAAAGTAACAAATTTTACGATAATTTTTTCGTTCCTTTGGTTCTAAATCTAATCCACCATAATTTTTCATATGAAGATCCATTGGAGTTGCGTGACAACCTTCATATAAACCATGTTTTATAGCTCCAATTTCCAAAGCCATCCTTAAACCGTCACCAGTGTTATGGGGTGTTCCCCTTACCTTGGCTTTTGACCAATCGTCTCCGATAAATGACTTACGTAAATTGTCATTAGCTTCAAAACCACCTGAGGCTAGTATAACTGCATCAGCTTCTATTTTGTTATCCCCAACATAAATACCCGTAACTTTGTTTCCATTTAATAATAAATTTGTAACAGGACTTTCATAAAAGATTTTTCCACCTAACGATAAGAAAGCTGCTAATTCTTGATTAAACAATCCTACGCCTTCATTTTCAGCAGCAAGAGTTAAACCTCCCCAAAAAATGTGTTTCCCATCTTTTACAAAACTTTGTCTTGAATAGATTGGTTCAAATTTTACATTATGAGAAGAAAGCCATTGGATTGTTTCAAGCGACTTTGAAACTAAAATATCTTGTTCCCAACTTAATGGTCTACCATCATTAAAGCTAAGAAGATCACTCTTAAATTTTTCTTTTGTGTAAGAACCAAAATCTGTGTCTTTTATTCTTTCATCATTTGGATTTTGTAATAAGCCTATTAATTGATCTCCACTTTCATAGGAAAACCTCATTGCTCCTGCAGTATATTTTGTATTTCCACCGGACATCTTTTTATCAGCTTTTTCGTAAATTGTTACTTTTGACCCCTTTTCTAATGAGGCTATGCCAGCTGATAATGCAGCATTTCCAGAACCCACAATTATAACTTTATTAGACATTCCAAATACTCAACCAAATATATTTTTTTTAAGATTGTTTAATTATTGTTATTATTTAAGATTATAAATTTCAAGTTGAATTTTTTCTAGGCTTAAAATGTCATCAAATTTAATTGGATCATTGATCTGGTTGTTATTTATTTTTTTATCAGTGTTCTCTCATATGATAATAAAGTCTCTGACAGGTGAAGTAGATTTTATAATTACTTTATTTGCTAGATTTGTTTATTCATTACCAATTCTTTTTATTTTAGCTTTAATTGCTAGAAAGATGCTTTTCTTACAAATAAATAATTGGAATAATATATTTATTCGTTCTTTATTTGGTTTTGTAACAATGATTATGGTTTTTTCATCTTTACAACTTATTCCTATCGGCTTAACTACAGCTTTAGCTCAGAGTTCTGCAATATATGTAACATTATTATCTCCATTATTTTTAGGAGAGAAAATTGGGTTTATAAGGTGGACAGCTGTCATAATTGGACTAATTGGAGTTTTTTTGATGATAAATCCCGTTGGTATTATTAGAGAAACTAGTGAGTTATCCACATTAGGATTATTATTAGCTTTTGGTAGCGCAATTACTCATGCCGGATTAGCATTAATCCTTAGAAAAATTGGTAAAACAGAACACCCTACTTCAACAGCTCTTGTACATAATTTTATAACTTCAATAATAATTATTATTGCAATGATTTTTTTTGGTACAAAATTTTATGGAACCATTGGAAAATACGGTTCTGAAATTTTAATAACTCCAAATTCTATATTTTATTCTCTAATTTTTTTAGGACTTATAGGCTCATTCGTACAATATTTAATGGCACAAAGCTATAAGTATGCAGAAGCTACTATACTAGTAACTCTTAGATATTTAGCCATTCCAATAGCTACAATCTTTGGTTATTTAATTTGGAATGAAATTCCAACGTCTAATCAAATTATTGGAGGATTAGTTGTAATTTGCTCTTGTCTTTTGATAACCTATAGAGAAGTGAAGAAAAATATAAATTAATATCCTACTGCACACCCATCTTTTCTAAAATCACTAGCACCGATTAAAATATTTTTTTTATTATCTATAAGTATTATTTGACCACCACCAATGGGCGATACAGGATAGTTGACTTCATGTCCTCTTGAAGACATATCTTCAATAATTGAATTATCAAAGTTTTTTTCAAAATCTAAGACATTACAATTTGGAAAAACTCTGGGCAAATCGAGAGCTTCTTGAGGACTCAAACCAAAATCAATCATTTGTGACAATACATATGCTTGGCCAGCCGCTTGATATTGACCACCCATAACTCCAAGAGAACCAATTAATTTATTTTCGTTCGAAATCATTGCTGGAATAATAGTATGAAGAGGTCTTTTATTTGGATAAAGCTCATTTGGATGACCTTCTGTTAAATTAAAACCACGTCCTCTGCAATGGAAAAGTACACCACTTCTTGGTGCTGTAATTCCGCTACCAAAGGGATCAAAAAGTGAATTAATAAAAGAAATTGTCATTCCATTTTTATCTCTTACAGTTAGATAAATTGTATCAGGATGATCAGGAAATAAGCTATTTTCATATATTTTAGCTTTATTAATATCAATTTTTGATGCGTATTGTTTTAGTGACTTTTTGCTTAAAAAACTTTCCACAGATAACTTATTATAATGGAGATCTGCAAGATATTGATCTCTTAAAAAGTATCCTATTTTCACTGCTTCACAAAATAAATGAATGTAATCATTTTTAGACATACTCTTGACATTAAAATGTTCGAGTATTCCTAGTATAATTAGGGCAACAATACCTTGACCATTTGGGGGACATTCGTGAATTTTAATGTTTCTGTAATTTTGAGATATGGGTTTTAACCATTCTGCACGTGAATTTTTAAAATCATTTTTAGTGTGCGATCCCCCAATACTATTTAACTTTTCTAGCATATCGTCTGCTACCCAACCATTATAAAACCCTTCTGATCCTTCCTTTGCTATTGTTTCAAAAGTTTTGGATAATTTTATATTTTTGAAGTTTTCAGTAACATTAAATGGTTTTTGATTATTCAAAAAAATCTCAGCCGTATCTCTATCAGCTAACAATTTTTCTGTATTTTTGGCCCAATCATATGCTACTCTTTCATGAACGATTATACCTGATTTAGCATAATAAATAGCAGGCTGAAATATTTCGTTCCATGGCATATAACCATGTTCCTTATGAAGCAAACTCCACCCTGCAACAGCACCTGGTATTGTGATTGCGTCAGGCATTTCAGGTTTAATTAATTTTATACCTGTATTTCGAAGATGGTTAGCACTTGCATTTTCTGAAGACTTTCCTGAAGCATTTAAAGCTTTTATATTTGAACTACCATCGATTGAAAGCATTGCAAAACAATCTCCGCCAATACCAGTCATATGTGGTTCAGCAACGCACAAAACTGCGCTCATTGCTAATGCTGCATCAACAGCATTTCCTCCATTTTTTAAAATATCAATACCTATAGAAGATGCTACATGGTGTGAGGATACCGTCATAAAGTTTGGACTTATTACATTTGATTTTCCAGGATTTGTAAAATCTCGAGTAATAAATTTGTCTATTGTCTTCATAAAAATCCATTTGAATAATTAGATTTAGGATAATGTATCAAATCTATATCAATAATTTTTTAATATTTTTAGCGGCTTGTCTAATTCTTTGTTCATTCTCCACTAAACCAACTCTTACAAAACCCTCTCCAAATTCTCCAAAAGCAACACCTGGAGAGACTGCAACATCTGCTTTAAGCATTAATTCTTTTGCAAATTCTAAAGATCCTTTATCTTTATATTTATCTGGTATGGGAGCCCAAGCAAACATACTTGCTTTCGGACTTGGAATATTCCATCCAGCCCTAGCCATAGATTTTATAAGGACATCTCTTCTTTTTTGATAAATATTTCTTATCTCATGAACACAATCTTGAGGACCGTTTAATGCAGCTGCTGCTGAAACTTGAACAGGAGTAAAAGCTCCATAATCTAAATATGACTTAATTCTAGTGAGTGCGTTTATTAGTGTTTTATTACCAACAGCAAAACCAATTCTCCATCCTGCCATAGCATAGGTCTTGGACATTGAAGTAAATTCTACTGCAACTTCTTTTGCTTTTGGTATTTGAAGGATTGAAGGAGGTGGAAAATTATCATAATATATTTCTGCATATGCAAGGTCAGATAATATATAAACATTGTATTTAAGAGCAATTTTTACCACTTCTTCATAAAATTCTAAAGACACAACTTGTGCAGTTGGATTGGAGGGAAAGGACACAATAATAGCCACTGGAGCAGGTACACTTTCAATAATAGATCTTTCTAATCGTTCTAAATATAAATCAGAGTTAAAGATGCCATTGTCTATAGAGGGTAAATGACGTAAGGAAGCACCTGCAATTATAAACCCATAAGGATGAATAGGATATGAAGGGTTAGGAGATAGTATTATATCTCCTGGTGATGTTATTGCTTGAGCTAAATTAGCCAGACCTTCTTTAGAGCCCAAAGTAACTATTACTTCATCTTCAGGATCTAAATTAACATCAAATCGTCTTTTATAGTAAGCCGCCTGCGCTTTTCTAAGCCCATTGATACCTTTACTCGTAGAATATCTCCCTGTACCAGGTTTTTCTACTGTTTCTTTTAATTTTTGCCTGATATGCTTTGGGGTTGGCATATCTGGATTTCCCATTCCAAAATCAATTATGTCTTTACCTTTAGATCTAAGTTTAGCTTTGAGATTATTTACCTCAGCAAAAACATATGGTGGTAATCTTTTAATTCTATCAAATTCGTTTCGCATAAATTTTTCAATAAGTCCTTAAAATTTTATCTAAAAATTAATTACTTAAGCTATTAATTTGGTATAACTGATATTATAGTAAGGTGTAATGTGTTTATTTTAAGGTATCAATGCGTTTTTTAACTAAAATTATTTTTTTTCTCTCAGGAATTAGTGTTATTGGGCTAATGCTATGGTTTGGTATGCCAAATATTCAACAAGCTTTTAAACCTATAGAGGTGATTTCAGTTACAATTACACTAGATAATAAATGTTCCGTTGATGATGATAGTTTTGCAGTTGCAGTTCCAGGAACAGATATAATTTTTCCATTTAAAAAAGGGGTGGCAAGGTATAGATTAAAATCAGATAGAAAAGTACAACTCATATCTAACCCAAAATATAAGTCCGTACGCTATGTTGGCATCCATGTTCCTGTAGAGAAAAAAATGATTTTAGAAGCTGATTGTTCTACTTCACCAAGATTAAAAGGTATTTTTGGTTCTATGAAAAATCAGTTTAAAAATTAAAGGATCTTTAATGAAAAATTCTAATAAAAGTTTGCCAAACGATCCTCTAAATGGAATAACAATCAATGAATTAGGTAAGAAATTCAGAGATCGTTTGATTACATGCAAAGAAGTTACATCAATTTACTTTAAAAGAATAAGAATTTTAAATCCACTCCTTCAAGCTTACATACATACAGATGAGGAAAAAGGACTTATCTGGGCAGATGGCATAGATAAACTATTTTCTTGTGGCGTTGATTTAGGGCCTTTAATGGGCATCCCGGTTGCAATAAAAGATATCTGTTCTGTAAATGAAATGCCAACAACAAATGGATCTCAGATTAAAAGTAACGATATAACAGGACCAGAGGGAAATCTAGTTAGAAGGTTAAAATCTCTTGGTTGTATTATTTTAGGTAAAACACATACTGTTGAATTTGCTCTTGGAGCAACTGGATTAAATAAATATAAAGGTACTCCTAAAAACCCATGGGACGAAAATATACATAGGATGCCAGGTGGTTCAAGTAGTGGTTCTGCTGTAGCTGTTGCTTCTGGACTAGCTGCGTTTGCTATTGGCACTGATACTGGTGGTTCAGTAAGAATTCCAGCTTCTCTTAATGGCATAGTTGGATTAAAAACAACCAAAAATAGATGGCCAACTGACGGTATTTTTCCTTTATCTCCAACTTTAGATACACCAGGACCTATAACAAGAAATGTAAAAGATACCAAATTAATTTTTGATACATATAACGGTACTACCAAAAGTCAAAAAGCCATAAAACTTGAAAATATGAATTTTGGTAAACTTAAAGAGCCCTTTACATCTAATTTAGATCCAGAAGTTGCTAAAGCATACGAAATTATTTGTAGTAAATTGGTAAATCTAGGTGCATCTATTGAAGAAGTTGTAATTCCTGAAGCAAATGAAAAAGCAACTTTATTTCCTGCAATTGTTGGATCAGAAATTATTAGTGCATTTGGAATAGATAGATTTAATAAAAACGTTGAAAAAATGGATCCAGTAACTGGAAACAGAGCCAAGTTAGGTCTAAAGATATCTTCATTTGAATACATTAAGGCCAAAAACAGAGTTTCGGAATTAGAAAATATTATTTCAAAATATTTTACAAAATATGATGCTCTTATCTCGCCTACAACTGTAATGCAGGCCCTCGAAGTTGATAAATCAATGATAGGTGGAGAGCTTCACGAAAGAAGCCTTCTTGCATCGGCAAACACACAACCTGCAAATATTTTTGGTGTATGTGGAATTTCTTTTCCAATTCATAAATTATTGAATGAAAAAAATAGAAAAATATTGCCAATTGGTTTGCAAATCATATGTGGTAAAAACGAAGATGAGAAAGCAGTTGAAATTGCTCTGGCTCTAGAAAATTATCTGGGAGAGCCTCAACTTCCTGACGTCAGCAAGTTTTTATAATGTAGATTCATAAGACTAACTCAAATATAAAAAAATAACTTTTTTATCTTGAAATTTATAATTTAAAAAATTAACTAATACTCAAGCATTAATAAGGTACCGTTCCTAAAAGGTAAATATTTTGTCTGATAAACTTATAAACGCAACTAACTTAAAAAAATCTTTTAATCAATTTATTGCTGTAGATAATATTGATTTGTCAGTCTCAAGGGGTGAGGTGGTTGGCTTTCTTGGTCCAAATGGTGCAGGAAAGTCTACAACAATGAAGATGCTAACTGGTTTTTTAGAACCAGATAATGGTGAGATTTTTATTAACAATATTAATCTTAAATCTGATCCATTAAAAGCAAAAGAATACATAGGGTACCTACCTGAAGGTGCTCCATCATATTCAGATATGATAGTTGCAGACTTTTTGTCATTTATTGGAAAAATGAGAGGGTTGAATGATAATTCCCTAAGCAATCGCTTAGAAGAAATGGCTAATCAAATTAACTTAAAAGAAATGTGGAACAGACCTATAGAAACACTTTCTAAAGGTTTTAAAAGAAGGGTTGGTATTGCTCAAGCATTAATACATGACCCTGATATATTAATATTGGATGAACCAACTGATGGCTTAGACCCTAATCAAAAACACGAAATGAGAAACCTCATAAAAAGAATATCTACTAACAAAGCTATTGTTATTTCAACACATATCTTAGAAGAGGTTGAGGCAGTATGTTCACGCGCTGTAATTATTTCAAATGGAAAGTTACTTGCAAATGACACTCCTAAAAATTTAGAAAATAAATTTTTAAACAAAAACACTTTATCTATTAAAGTGTCTAATAAAATTAATAATATTTTCTCTAAAGAAATAAAATCATTATTAAAATATGATGACGTCAAAATTCAAAAAACAGACATTTCAACTCATACTCTTTTAGTAAGTGACAGCAAGAAAAATCCAAATCTTAATACAGTTTTAAAACAGATAAGCAAACTCAAGCTCGATGTAATTGAGGCAAATTTTCAAAAGGTAAGTCTTGAAGAAATCTTTAGAACAATAACCTCAGAAAACAATTCAAAATAGTTGGTAAAAACCCATGGATAACTACTTAAACAAAACATATATAATCTTAGATAGAGAATTAAAGGGATATTTCAGAACTCCGTTAGCATCAATTTTTTTGCTTGTCTTTTTAGCTCTATCATCAGGTATGACCTTCTTTTTGGGAAGGTTTTTTGAGAGAGATCAGGCTGATTTAACGGCATTTTTTTCATGGCATCCTTGGTTATTCCTTGTATTGATGCCAGCCATCGGTATGAGATTATGGGCTGAAGAAAGAAGGTCTGGTACAATTGAACTATTGATTACTTTACCTGTTACAAATACACAGCTAGTCGTTGGTAAATTTTTAGCAAGCTGGATTTTTACTCTGATTGCCCTTATTCTAACCATGCCTATCTGGATAACAGTTAATTATTTAGGTGAACCAGATAATCATGTTATTTTAATATCCTATTTTGGCAGCTGGTTAATGGCAGGAGCCTTTTTAGCTCTTACTTCTTGTCTATCGGCACTAACTAAAAATCAAGTCATAGCATTTATAATATCATCCATTAGTGGTTTTGTGCTTATAATGGCTGGCTTTAATCTGGTTTTATCAGCTGTAAGGTCATGGTCACCAAATTGGATAACAGAAACAATAAGTTCAATGTCGTTTCTATCACATTTTAGTAGGATACAAATGGGTGTTTTTGATTTGAGTACTTTAGTCTTCTTTGTTTCAATGATAATTTTATGCCTCTGGATAAACGTACAGCTAGTCCAAGTTAAAAAAGCAGATTGAGGTTACAATGAACTTTTTAAATAAGATAAAAACTAAAAATCTTGTTAAATTATCAATACTATTTTCCGTAATTATATTTCTTTGTGTAAATATAATTACGAACAATGTATTCAATTCATCAAGGGTAGACTTCACAGAAAAAAAACTTTACTCCTTATCTAATAGCACAACTAATCTTCTTAAAAATTTGAATGAGCCAATACATATAAGGCTTTTTGTATCAGGAAGTTTGGTTAAAGAAGTACCTCAGCTTTCCACATATGCAAACAGGGTTGAGACAATACTGAAAACTTATAGTGATATTTCTAATGGAAAAATAACATTAGAGGTGATTGATCCAAAACCTTTCTCAGATGAAGAAGATAGAGCTGTTGGAATGGGTATAAACTCCTTTTCTGCAACAGAAATGTCAGATGCATTATATTTTGGACTAGCAGCTACAAATTCAACTACAGGGCAAAAAAATATTCCTATTTTTTCTCCAGAAAGAGAAACTTTTCTTGAATATGATCTTTCAAGTTTAATCTCTGAATTAAGTCAGATTCAAAAGCCAGTTATAAGTATTCTTGATAACCTTGGACTAATGGCAGACAGTAGAATTGGTAAACCAGAACAACAAATTTTAAAACAAATGAATGAAATGTTTAAAGTTGAAATGGTTAATGAAAATGATAATAAGCTCAATGAAAACACAAAAGTTCTTATGATTATTCATCCAAAGTTTTTATCGGATGAGACATTATATATGATAGATCAATGGGTTCTTAAGGGAGGATCTACCCTAATATTTTTAGATCCTTATGCTGAAACAGAGGTTAGCAGACAACCAGGCATGCCCCCAATGAACCCAAGATCAAATCTAAAAAAATTATTAGATACATGGGGAATAAAATTCGATAATAAAAAGACTGTCTTAGACTCAGAATTTGGTTTCAGGATCACTAGGAATATTGATGGTCGTGATATACAAGTTACCAACTACCCTTGGCTAAATATTAGGGGAGATGGCTTGAATAAAAACGAAGGTTCATTGTCAAATTTAAGCACAATTGTAATGACTACTGCTGGCTCATTAGAAAAAGCCAACAAAGACACAGTTTTAGAACCAATTATTACCACTAGTAGAAAATCTGGTTTAGGTGATGCACAAAAAGCAGGTGATCCTAAAAATGACCCAAGAGATTTTTTATCAAGCATAAAATCTGATAACGAAAATTTAATTTTAGCAGGATGGGTAAAAACAAATCTCAACTCATCATTTAGTAAAAAAGATGGTCAACTTTTGAAATCCCAAAATAGATCAAACATTCTTTTAGTATCTGACGCTGATATGTTGATGGATCGAAATTGGTTAACGCAACGAGGCGCTTTTGCTAACAATGGCGACTTCGTTCTTAATGTAGTTGAACAAATGGTTGGTGGTAATGCCTTATCCGACCTTAGAGGTAAGAGTACATCATGGCGTCCATTTGATAAAATAATTGAATTAGAAAAAATCGCTGAAGAAAAATTTCTTTTAGAAGAACAAAGACTAGCTAAAAAATTAAATGAGATGGAAAATAAAATTAGAGATTTAACGCAAAATGATGATAACAACTCAGATATTTTATCTCCTGAAACTATTGAAGCGATTGATGGTTTTAAAGCTGAAATGATGTCAACAAGATCACAGTTGAGAAGTGTTAAGTTTGACCTTAGAAGAGATGTTGAAAATTTAAAACGATGGGTAATAGCTTTAAACGTAGCAATAATTCCCATAATTTTTGCTGGTCTAGCATTAATTATATCTTTAAGAAGAAAAAAATTATTCTACTAAAATAAATTTTGGATAAAAAATGACTAAAAAAAGATTTTTAAACATATCTATAATAACTTCAGCAATCGTTGTTTTAGCGATTATTTCAATAAACCTTAATAAAAATAATTATGGTTTTGAAAATAGAGGTAAGTTATTTTTAGAAAACTTCACCAAAAACGTTAATGAAATTACAACTATATCAATTAGGTCTTTTGAAAATAATATTAATTTAGTTAAACAAAATAATAGTTATATATCTGAGTCAAGTTACCCACTAAAAAAAGGATTATGGGAAAATTTGATTACAAGTTTATCTTTTTTAAGAATTGAAGAGTTGAAAACAAGTGACCCATCTAGGCACTCACAACTAAATCTGCTTCTTCCTGAACAAAATAAAAGTAAAGATGAGGACGAAGGTTATGGAACAAAAATCACACTAAAGAAAGAAGACGGAACTATTTATTCTTCAATACTTTTTGGGATGGTAGATAGAAGTGTTGGTGGAATAAGTGGAGGTCAGTTTGCAAGATTTCCAAATGAAGACCAGACATACCTTCTTAAAGGTGCAATTAGGATGCCTACAACAAAATCTGATTGGTTTGAAAGTTTGCTTTTATCTATTAAAAAGGATGATGTTCAGAAGATTAACTTAAGTAATAAAAATGGGATAATTGAAATTCAATCCAAAGAGAATAAATTGAGTTTGACGACACCAAAATCTGTAAAATTTAAAATTGACGATACACAATTAAGTGATGCTAGAGATGTAATTAATAGCTTTTATTTTTATGATGTTAAAAAATCCACACAAAAATATACAAAAAATTTACCTACGTTGTCGTATGAAGTTAAAGACGGATTAGTCTTAACAATTTCATCTATTAACTCTGACGATGGAGGAGAAAGTTGGGTAATTATTAATGCAAAGTCTAATGACAAGAAGTCAGAAAAAATGGCTAAAGAAATTACAAAAAAGACTAAAGGCTATGAGTTTTTAGCCAACATAATTACTAGCGATATTTTAAGATGGAAACTTAAAGATCTTGCGGCAAAAGATAAAAATTCTTAATAAGACCTCGGCATTCCTAAAACATGCTCAGCTAAATAAGATAAAATTAAATTAGTTGATATTGGAGCCACCTGATATAACCTAGCTTCTCGAAACTTTCTCTCTACGTCATATTCCTCTGCAAACCCAAATCCCCCATGAGTTTGCACACATGCTTCTGCTGCTGCCCATGACGCATCCGCTGCAAGCAATTTAGCTGTATTCGCCTCTTCCCCTATAGGCTTCCCGGCTTCATAAAGCCTTGCTGCGTGATATACCATTAATTCAGCTGCTTTCATTTGTGCATACGCCCTTGCTATTGGGAATTGAATACCTTGATTTTGACCAATCGCTCTTCCAAAAATATTTCTATCATTAGCATAATTTGTAGATTTTTTAGTAAACCATTTAGCATCCCCAATACATTCTGCAGCTATGAGGATTCTTTCTGCATTCATACCAGATAAAATATATCTAAAACCTTTATTTTCTTCGCCAACAAGACTCGAGGCTGGTATTCTTAAATTATCAAAAAATACTTCAGTTGTAGAATGGTTCATCATTGTTCGTATTGGTCTAATTGTAAGGCCATTACCTTTTGCTTTTCTCATATCTAAAAGAAAAACAGAAAGACCTTCCGTTTTCTTCTTAACTTCATTTAATGGTGTTGTCCTTGCTAAGAGCAACATTAAATCTGAGTGTTCTGCTCTGCTTGTCCAAATTTTTTGACCGTTAACTACATAGTCATCACCATCACGAACTGCTACTGTACGCAAACTTGTTGTATCTGTACCACTTGTTGGTTCTGTTACACCAAACGCTTGTAATCTTAGAGATCCATCAGCTATTTTTGGTAAATATTCTTGTTTTTGTTCAGGAGAGCCATGTCTAAGGACGGTTCCCATAGTATACATTTGCGCATGACATGCTGCGGCATTGCATCCTTGATGATGAATTTCTTCTAAAATAACCGAAGCAGCTACCATTCCTAGACCAACACCTCCATATTCTTCTGGTATAAGAGCTCCTAAAAAACCAGCATCGGTTAGTGCTTTGACAAATTCTGTTGGATAAGCTTGTTCTCTATCAAGTTTTCGCCAATATTCTCCTTGAAAATCTCCGCATAGTTTAGCTACAGAGTCTCTAACTTCTGATATCATTTCATCATTATTAACAGAGTTTTCTACTTGAATGGTGCTGTCTGGCATATTGGTCCTCATTAGAAAATGGATTTGAATTATATATATATAAATTTATTTATATATTACTAGCTTATTTCTAGTAATTAATATTAATTTAAATAACAAAAAAATGATAATCAATTAATACTTTGGAGATTTAAATGAAGTTAGAATTCCATCACATTAACTTTGTATCTAAAGATGTAGACAAAATGAATGATTTTTATAAAAACATTTTATGTATGGATAGCATTCCTATTGAAAACTTTCCCAGAACAGAAGAAACAGCTGATAGTGGATATAGTGGAAAAATAAATTTTGTTACTGAAGGTAAAATAGAGATGCATTTAGCTGAGAGAGACTTAAATGTTGCTTTTAAAAACAATCAAACAATCAATCCTGTTGATCAAGGGCATATAGCATTTAGAACAAATGATATTAAGTCATTTCTAAAAATATTAAGGGATAATAATATACCATTTTCAGACTACGGAACTACTTTTGCTAGAGAATGGCATCAAGTTTTCTTTCAAGATCCAGAGGGTAATGTCATAGAAGTCCATCAAAAAATTTCCTAACAACTTAAATGATTAAAGAATGTTTTAAAAATCGAGACTTTAGAGTTCTTTGGGGTGCCGGTGGAATGACTGGCATTGCAAGAGCAATGGAGTTTTTAGCACTAAGTTTATACGCACTGCAAGAACTCGGGCTTCCATATTTAGTTACGATAATTTTTGCAGCAAGAATGTTACCTATGAGCCTCTTAGGAATAATAATAGGTACTATCTCAGAAAGAATGTCACCATTATTATTAATTAAAATTATTTATTCTTTATCTAATATTTTCACTGCAACAAGCGTAATATTAGTCATCACGAATAATTTTCATGTTTATTTTGCATTTACTCTTGCATTTATAAATGGAATTACTTGGGTTGTAGATCTTGCTGTTAGAAGACGTGTATTAGCAGAGAATATTAAAAAAAATCTTTTAAGTTCTTCTCTAGCAATGGAAACCCTTTCTAACAACGCAACACGGTTAATTGGACCTCTTTGTGCTGGATCTTTATATGCTTTTGTGGGTTTATCAGGTATTTTTTGTCTTCAATTATTGATGTATTTTTTTGCACTCGGATTAATATTTAGATTTAAAGATAATACAAATAATAAAAAGTTTTTAAACTCTTCAAACAAAATAGTTTCAAACATCAAAGAGCATTGGGCACATGGACTTTTAGGTGAAATCTTAAAAACAAGTAAAAATGCTTATAATTTAATTAGTTTAAGGTTCGTATTAATAACCACCCTAATTTTTAATGTTTTTGGGTTTCCATTAGTTTCGTTAATACCTGTATTAGGAAGAGAAAAGCTAATGTTATCTGAATTTAATATTGGCATTCTGGCATCATCAGAAGGTTTAGGAGCACTTATAGGTGCCTTACTCATTGGGAATATTTCACCTCAAAGATATCTTTCTTTAATTTTTATTGCTGGTGTAGGAGGTTTCTTTTTTGGTATGTATTTGTTTTCTTATTCACCTAACTTGTTAATAGCTTTTATAAGTTTAACTTGTGGAGGGATCTGTCTTTCAGGATTTAGTACAATGCAAGGGGCATTGGTATACCAGGCCTCAACAACTTCTAGGGGTAATAACTTTGGTATACTAGTAACTTGTATTGGAACAGCCCCACTTGGATTGGTTAACTTGTCATGGATAATAACACTAATCCCGGTTGACCAAACGCTTCGAGTAAACGTATATCTTGGTTTAATATGTCTTATTGCAACTGGCTTTTATTTTTTTAAAAGGAAAAGCTAGATTATTTCATTAGTTAGGTATGGCCTTTATTAAAAATTGGTTCATTATCTTACTAAATTGTGCAGGGTCAGCTGGCATCTTGCCTTCCATTAGTCTTGCTTGTTCAAATAAAAGCGTTCCAGCATCACTTACTAAATCATTACTTTCTTTTTTACTTAGAAGTGATTTCATGTTTTTGATTAGAGAATGATCTCCATTAATTTCTAAAATTCTCGGGGCTCCTTTATAGTTAGAGTCTCTTTGAGCCATTAATTGTTCCATGGCTATATCCATATCACCTTCATCAGCTACTAGACATACCGGACTATCTGTCAATTTAGAGGATAACCTTATGTCTTTGACTTGATCTCCCAAAACAACTTTTAGTTGGGCGATTAAATCTACATACTCTTTATCTTGTTTATCTTTATCATCATTAGACTTATTTTTTTTGTCTTTATTTTTTGAGTCTAATTCATCTAAATTTATTTTGCCTTGGGTGATTGATGTAAACTTCTTTTCTTTAAAAGATCCAACCATTGGTAACCAAAATTGGTCTATTGCATCTGTCATTATTAGCACTGGAATATTTTTTGATTTAAAACCTTCTAAATGTGGACTAGCTAATGCTTGAGCGCTTGTTTCAGCTGAAATGTAATAAATTTCTTTTTGTGTATCAGGCATTTTTTCTAAATATTGTGATAGAGATATTGGATCTTCACTTTCATTAGTCGAAAACCTACATAAATCTAACAATGTTTCTTTTCTTTCTGCATCCTCATATAAACCTTCTTTAAGAACTGCTCCATATTCTTTCCAGAAGTTCTTATAACTATCCAAATCTTTTTCACTAACTTTTTTAAGCTCTCTTAGAATTTTACCAATTAAAGATTTGCTAATTTTTGCAACAGCAGGATTATTTTGAAGCATTTCTCTACTAACATTCAAATCTATGTCTTGTGTATCAACAAGTCCTTTTATAAATCTTAGATAACTAGGTATCAATGCATCACATTTATCAGTTATGAAAACTCTATTGATATATAATTTTAAAGATGATTTTCTATCAGGATTAAATAAATCAAAAGGTCTTGTAGATGGTATACAAATAAGATTAGTGTAACTTATTGTTCCTTCTGTATTATTATGCATTGTTAAGATTGGCTTTCCAAAGCCTGCACCTATATGAGAGAAAAATTCTTGATATTGTTCATCTTTAATTTCTTTAGCAGGACGAGTCCAAAGGGCAGACGCTTCATTTAATGTTTTAATTTCAGAGTCTTTTTTATCTTTTTGGCTTAATTTTACAGGATAAGAAATATGATCCGAATACTTCCTTACAATAAATTGAAGTCTAGTTTCTTCCAGAAACTCTTTTGCATCTTTTTTAAGTTTTAATAAAATAGACGTTCCAAAATTATCTTTGTCAGCTTTAACTAGATTAAAACCAGTTTTTCCATCTGAAGACCACTTCCAAGCTTGGCTATCACCTGCTTTCTTAGATATTACTTCAACGCCATCCGATACCATAAATGAAGCATAAAAACCTACACCAAATTGACCAATCATTGACATGTCAGTTTTTTTATCTTTATTGCTTTTTGAAATTTGCTCTAAAAAAGCTTTTGTTCCTGACCTTGCTATTGTTCCTAATGATGACTTAAGATCTTCCTCATTCATACCTATACCATTATCAGAAATAGTTAGAGTTTTTTCTTTATTATCCACTTCTATTATTACTTCTGGGGTTTCTGATGAATTAGCAATTTTTTTATCTGTTAAACCAAGATATTTTCTTTTATCTAGCGCATCTGAAGCGTTTGAAATCAACTCACGCAAAAATATTTCTCTTTCTGAGTACAATGAATTAATGACTATATCTAGAATTTTCCCAGTATCAGCTTCAAATTTGTTGTTCATATTAGTCATAGAAATTACCTTAATTTTTGTTGATTTATATTGTAAATTAGTAATTAAAACTTGTTTTTCAAGAGTAAAATTTATATTTTTGACTTTATTAAAAGTCTTTGAATTTACTTATATAAATAATCGTAAATAAGTTTAAAAATACTATTCTGAATTTAAGTTATTATTGAGAATAATCAGACTTTTCTTGATCAAGAATAAGTTTTATCTCTCTTAAAAAAGCAGTTCCCGCAGGATTGGGATATTCTTCATTTTCTAATTCCTGAGCAGTTTTCTCAGCAATAACATCATCTAATATGCTTAGTGTTTTTCCAGTTTGAAGAGCTTGCACATATATTTTTGCTGCTCTTTCAAAATAAAATAGTCTATTGAAAGTTTCAGCAACATTTTGCCCAAATATTAATATTCCATGATTGCCCATTATAAAAGTATGTTTTTTGGGGTCGGAGAGTAAATCTGCACACCTTTTACCTTCTTCTTCAAAGGCCAAGCCCCCATAATTTTTATCTACTACTTGCCTATTGAAAAACATAGACGCAACTTGATTTATTGGAGGTAAAATACAATCTTCAATGGAAGCTAGAGTGGTTGCATATATAGAGTGTACATGCATTATACATTTTGCATGTGGACATAATTTATGAATTGCTCCATGTAATCCCCACGCTGTTGCATCTGGTGGATTATCTCCACAAAGAACTGACTTATCATTAACGTCTAATAAAAGTAAATCAGATGCCTTAATTCTTGAAAAGTGCCACATGTTGGGATTCATTAAGAATTTTGTACCTTCAGAATTAACTGCAAGACTGAAATGATTTGCAACAGCTTCATGCAAATTACTTTTTTCTGCCCATCTAAATGCGGCAGATAAGTCTTTTCTCTCTTCATCATAGTTGTTATTTGTTAAGAAGTTTTCGTTTTGTTTAATTTCATCCATATTTAAAACTATAAAATATTTTTTTTCATATTATAATTAGAAAAGTGAAATAATACAAACAAAAGTAAATATCAGGATAAAGATGGGATACTTTTATCTTTTTATAGCTATTGTTGGTGAGGTGATAGCAACTACTTATCTTAAAAGTACCAACAATCTTACAGAGTTTTTGCCAACAACCTACGTTGTTTTAGGGTATGGAACTGCTTTTTATTTTATGATGCTTGCAATGAAAACTATTCCTATCGCAATTACATATTCAATTTGGGCAGGTATAGGTATTTCTGCAATTACAATTTTAGGCGCCTTAAAATATAAAGAAATACCAGATATGTTAGCTATTTTAGGGCTGTTCCTAATAGTTCTTGGAGTGATAATATTAGTTTTTTTCAGTAAGATGAGTGCCAATTAAAAATGTATTGATTTAGAATAAGTTGCTAGGGCAGCTTCTTTAATTGCCTCATTAACTGTAGGGTGACCGTGGCATATTCTAGCTACATCCTCAGATGACGCGCCAAATCCCATAGCAATGGATAATTCATGTATTACAGTACCTGCTTCATGGCCAATCATGTGAGCACCAAGTATTTTATCTGTTAATTTGTCTGAAAGTATCTTTACCATACCATCAGTATGATTAATTGCTTTAGCTCTGCTATTAGCCATTAGTGGAAATGTTCCTTTGTTGTAAGATATTCCTGCTGCTTTTAATTCTTCTTCTGTTTTACCAATAACCGCTACTTCAGGTGAAGTATATATGATACCTGGAACAAGATTGTAATCTACATGTCCTGCTTCACCATTAATTATTTCAACAACCGCAACACCATCTTCTTCAGCTTTGTGGGCTAACATAGGCCCCCTAATTACATCACCAATTGCATAAATATTTGAAATTGAAGTTTGAAAATTTTCATTTGTTTCTATGAACCCAAGCTTGTCTATTTTTAAATTTAATTTTTCTAAACCTAATCCGTAAGTATTTGGTTTTCTACCAACTGATACAAGCGCAACATCTGCAACTAATTCATTAAGTGTATTATTATTAACATCTTTAATAGAGAGCAATACTTTATCTTTTTCTATCTTTGCTTTTTCAACTGAGTGGCCAAGTTTAAATTTTACACCTTGCTTTTGAAGTATTTTCATGAAATTTTTTGCTATTTCATCGTCTATTCCAGGTAAAATTCTAGGCAGATATTCTACCACCTCAACTTCTGCTCCAAGCCTTCTCCATACAGTACCCATTTCAAGACCAATTATTCCAGCACCAATGACAACCATCTTTTGCGGAACATTATCCAACTCTAGGGCACCTGTTGACGTTACAATTTTCTTTTCGTCGATATTAATATTTGGAAGATTTGTAGGTTCGGATCCTGTTGCAATGATTATTTTATCAGCATTAATTATTTCATTTTTTTCATCATTAATGATTTCAATTTCATTAGGAGATAAAATTTTTGCAGTCGCAATATATTTAGTAACTTTATTTTTTTTGAATAGGAAGTCTATTCCTTTTGTAAGTTCGTCTACAATACCTAACTTTTTTTTAAGTAATTTTGGTAAGTCGAGTTTTACTTCTTTACATCTGATGCCCCATTCCTCATTACCATTAGATTTAATTGAATTTTCGTATTGTTCTGACGCATGTAACAATGCTTTAGATGGAATACATCCTACATTCAAACATGTTCCACCTAGAGTTTTTCGTTTTTCTATACAGGCTACTTCCATACCTTTTTGAGCAGCTACAATAGCAGCAACGTACCCTCCTGGTCCTGAGCCTATTACGACAAGATCAAATTTTTTATCAGACATTTAACACCTTTAATTTTCACATTAAGCGCCTACTACAAGACGTCTTGGATCTTCTATTATTTCTTTAATCCTTACTAAAAAAGATACAGCTTCTCGTCCATCAATAATTCTATGATCATAAGAAAGCGCCAGATACATCATTGGCCTAATCTCAATGTTGTCTCCTATTGCCACTGGTCTTTTTTGAATTTTGTGCATTCCTAATATACCGGATTGAGGTGGGTTCAAAATTGGTGAAGACATCAATGATCCGTAGACACCACCATTTGAAATAGTAAAAGTTCCACCTGCCATGTCAGACATTGCTAAATTACCTTCTTTAGCTCTTTTGCCAAACTCAGCAATTGTTGTTTCAGTTTCACCAAAAGACATTTTGTCTGCATTTTTTAGAACAGGAACAACCAAACCTTGGGATGTTCCAACAGCCACTCCTATGTTATAATAATTCTTATAAATAATGTCATTACCGTCTATTTCCGCATTCACAGCTGGGAATTGATTCAACGCGTCTATTGATGCTTTAACAAAAAAACTCATATATCCAAGTCTAACACCGTTCTTCTTTTCAAAACTTTCCTGATAATTCTTTCTCATTTCCATTAGTGCTGACATGTCAACTTCATTGTATGTTGTTAACATTGCTGCTGTGTTCTGCGCTTCTTTTAATCTTCTGGCTATAGCTTGACGAAGACGAGACATCGGAATTCTCTCTTCAAGACTAACATTATCTTCATTACGCCTGTTTTGAATTACTTGATCATTAGATTTAGTTTCAAGTTTATTTGTCGCTGGTTTTTCTTTTTCTACATCTTTGACTTTTACTTCTTCAGAAACTTCTTCTATTTTATCAGGTTTTTTTCCAGCAATTATCGTTCCTAGTAGAGCGCCAACTTCTACTGTGTCTCCTTCAGAAACAACAGTGTTTTCTAATATTCCTGAAATAGAAGCTGGAACTTCTAATGTTACCTTATCTGTTTCCAATTCTACAATTGGATCGTCAACTTCTACGAAATCTCCTTGTTGCTTGATCCATTTGGAAACAGTTGCCTCTACAACAGACTCTCCTAAAACTGGTACTAAGACATCCATACCATTTTCCTTTCCTTTAAGAATATTTTTTTGCGGTTTAGAAGTTTCTTCTTCATTTGTTTTATTTTTAATCAAGTTTAAGTGAAGAAGAACATCCCCTTTAGTAACTCTTCCATCTACACCGGTTCCAATTACTGCATTTAAATCTAAGTTTTTTTCTACTATAAGCTTTGCGGCTGAGGGCATTGCTAACTTCTGAACAATTTTGTTTTTATTGTTCATCAAATGACCTACTCTGCTGCATGTCGGCTAGCTTTTTTTGTAGTCAATTCAAGAGCATGATTTACTAAATCATTTTGCTCTTTGTTGTGTCTAGAAAAAGAGCCCGTTGCTGGGGAAGCGGCTTCTGATCTTCCTACATAAATTGGTCTTGATAACTTAGCTTTAATATCAATCAGCACTTGCTCTATCCTTCTATCAACAAAAAACCATGCTCCCATATTCTTCGGTTCTTCCTGACACCAGACAATTTCAGCACTTGGAGTTTTTGATAACATTTCTTTTAATGTTTTTGATGGAAAAGGATAAATTTGTTCTAGTCTTAGTATTCGAATATTATTAATTTTTCTTTTTTCTCTTTCTTCTAATAAATTATAAAATACTTTACCTGAACAAATTACTACTCTTTTAATTTCACTATCCTTGAGTTTAACGTTTGGGTCTCTAATGACTCTTCTAAAAGCAGTTTTTTCTGACATATCTGACAAACTAGATAAGCACATTTTATGTCTAAGTAAACTCTTGGGGGTCATAATTATAAGGGGTTTACGAAAATCTCGTTTTAATTGTCTTCGCAACGCATGAAAATAGTTTGCAGGTGTGCTACAATTTAATACCTGCATATTATCTTCACCACATAGCTGTAGATATCTTTCTAATCTGGCTGACGAATGTTCTGGTCCTTGACCTTCGTAACCGTGTGGTAAAAGCATAACTAAACCTGACATTCTTAACCATTTTGCCTCACCACTTGAAATAAATTGATCTACTATGACTTGAGCACCATTGGCGAAATCTCCAAATTGTGCCTCCCACATGACCAAAGCTGTTGGTTCGGTCAAAGAAAAACCGTATTCAAATCCAAGTACAGAAGCTTCTGACAATGGTGAATCAATTACTTCAAATGTTTCTTGTTTATCTTTTATATTATTTAAAGGAGTGTACCTATTTTCAGAAATTTGATCTATGAAGACTGAGTGTCTTTGAGAAAAAGTTCCTCTACAACTATCCTGACCAGATAGTCTTACTGGATGACCTTCTAAAAGCAACGAGCCAAACGCAAGATGTTCTGCAGTTGACCAATCAATTCCTTCTCCACTCTCGATAGCTTTTTTGCGAGCATCAATAACTCTTAATAATTTTTTATTAATTTGAAAACCCTTAGGAATAGTAGTGATTGCTTTTCCAATTTCTTTTAGCATTTCTGTTGAAACAGATGTTTCACCTCTTCTTGCGTCGCCGTGAGCTGTTCTTAAGTTTGACCATTGCCCTTCTAACCAGTCAGCCTTGTTAGGTTTGTAACTTGAGCCAGCTATAAATTCTTTTTCTAAATAATTGTTGTAATTTTCAACTTCGTCTTTAGCTTCTTGTTGAGTTATAATTCCTTGATTAACAAGCTTTTGTGCATAAATTTTACTGATGCTTTCATGAGAACCTATTGTTTTATACATTAACGGTTGAGTAAAAGCCGGTTCATCACCTTCATTGTGACCATAACGACGATAACTTATAATATCTAGCACTACATCACATGCAAATTTTTGCCTGAATTCAGTTGCAATTCTAGAGGCATGCACAACAGCTTCTGGATCATCTCCATTTATATGCATTATAGGAGCCATTACCATTTTGGCTACATCAGTACAATAAGGACTGGATCGAGAGTAATTTGGGCTAGTAGTAAACCCTATTTGATTATTCACAACTATATGTATTGTCCCACCAGTCCTGTATCCTCTAAGTCCAGAAAAATCAAAAGTTTCAGCGACTATTCCCTGACCTGCAAAAGCAGCATCACCGTGTAGAACAATTCCTAATACCGATAGCCTATCATTAGTATCATTGTGTTGATTTTGTTTTGCTCGCACCCTTCCTATTACAACAGGTGCTACAACCTCTAGATGTGAAGGATTGGCTTGCAGAGATAAATGAACAGTTTTCCCATCAAATTCTCTGTCAGCTGAGGCACCCATATGGTACTTAACATCTCCAGAGCCTCCAGCTTCTTCTGGATTTGCTTGATTACCTAAAAATTCAGAGATAATCGCGCGAAAAGGTTTGTTTAAAATATTGTATAGTAGGTTGAGTCTACCCCTGTGAGCCATTGCTATCACAACTTCTTTCATTCCTAATTGGCTACCACGTTTCAGTATTTGCTCTATTGCAGGTACTACTGACTCCGACCCATCTAGTCCAAATCTTTTGGTTCCCGCATATTTTTTGTGAAGAAATTGTTCGAATGTTTCTGCTCCAACTAAACGTTCGTATATAGCCTTTTTACCTCTATTAGTGAATTCTGTAGCATTACGAATTGACTCAATCCTTTCTTGTATCCATGCTTTCTGAGCTGGATCCTGAACATGCATAAATTCAATTCCTATGGAACCACAATAAGTCTCTTTTACTATTTCCATTATTTGTCTGAGTGTGGCTGACTCCATACCTAGGACATAGTCTATAAATATTGGTCTATCCCAGTCTTCGTTAGTAAATCCATAAGTTTTAGGATCTAGTTCAGGATGAATGTTCTGTTCTTGTAAATTGAGGGGATCTACTTTAGCTAAAAGATGTCCATTAATCCTGTAAGCTCTAATGAGCATAATAGCTCTAATTGAGTCGGTTGTTGCTGCTCTCAAATCTGTAGCAGATAAATTACCTTTGCCTGCTATTCCTCGTGCAACTGCTTTTACACTTTCAACAGTATCGACAGCTCCAATTACCTTACTGTTTTTTTTAGCCCAACTAGGTCCTTCATCTAATAAATTGTCGTCTGCATTTGCTTTAAACCATAAATCCCATTCCTTTGGAACTGAATTTGAGTTTTCTTTCCATTCTTTATACAAATCATTTATGAAGGTAGCATTAGCACCAGAAAGAAAGCTTTGGTCAGAGCTTTGATCGTTCATGGTTTATAGTCCTTTTATAGTATAATATGCCTAAAATACAATAAACAAAAACTTAACAATTAAATCAAGTTATTTCCATTCTTCTATTGCTTTTAAAACTGCTTCACCTAACCCTGATGGAGATTCAGACATTACAAACCCACAATCATTCATGACTTTAACTTTGGCATCTGCACTTCCACTTCCGCCACTAACTATTGCACCGGCATGACCCATTGTTCTACCTGGAGGAGCAGTTTTTCCAGCAATAAACCCTGCTATTGGTTTTTTAATTTTATGATCTTTAAAGAAATTTGCTGCTTCTTCTTCAGCATTTCCACCAATTTCACCAATCATCAATATTGCCTCTGTTTGCTCATCATTAAGAAACATATCTAAGCAGTCTATAAAATTTGTTCCATTAATAGGATCACCACCAATTCCAATACATGTTGATTGCCCTAAACCAGCGACTGTTGTTTGTGCAACAGCTTCATAAGTTAATGTTCCAGATCTGGAGACGATTCCTATTTTTCCAGGAGTATGAATATGTCCTGGCATTATTCCAATTTTGCATTGACCAGGAGTGATTACACCTGGACAGTTAGGCCCAATAAGTCTGGATTTTGACTGTTTCAAAAATTGTTTAACTTTTATCATGTCTTGGACTGGTATACCTTCCGTAATACAAATTATTAATGGAATTTTTGATGATATAGCTTCTAATATTGAATCAGCTGCAAAAGGAGGAGGAACATATATAACTGTTGCATCAGGATTAACTTCTTCAACACACTCTTGAACAGTATTGAAAACGGGAAGATTTAAATGTTTAGTGCCACCCTTACCTGGGGTAACTCCTCCAACCATTTTAGTTCCGTATATTATTGCTTGCTCTGAATGAAAAGTTCCTTGCCCTCCAGTAAATCCTTGGCAAATAACTTTTGTATCTTTGTTAATCAATACAGACATATGATTAATCTCCTTTAACAGCACTTACAATTTTCATTGCCGCATCATCTAAGTCGTCAGCAGGTATTATTTTTAATCCAGAATCTCTAAGAATTTTTTTTCCTTCTTCTACATTTGTACCAGCTAATCTTACAACCAAAGGTTTCGATAATGAGAGTGTTTTCGCTGCTGCAACTACTCCACTGGCAATAATATCACAGCGCATAATCCCTCCAAAAATGTTTACCAAAATACCTTCTACAGCTGCATCAGATAAAATAATTTTAAAAGCTTCAGTAACTTTTTCCTTAGTAGCACTTCCTCCAACATCTAAAAAGTTTGCCGGGGAGGCTCCTTTAAGTTTAATAATATCCATTGTAGCCATGGCAAGACCAGCACCATTGACTAAACAGCCTATTGTTCCATCAAGTTTTATATAAGCTAAATCAAATTTGCTAGCTAATATTTCAGCAGGATCTTCTTCAGTTTCGTCTCTTAGTGACAATATATCAGGGTGTTTGAATAAGGCATTATTGTCAAAAGACATCTTTGCATCTAGAGCGATTAGGCTATTTTCAGAAGTTAATACAAGAGGGTTAATTTCTAATAAACTAGCATCTTTTTCAATAAAGAGTTTATACAGTTGATTAAAAAATTTACCTGCTTGTTTAAAACTAGAATCTTTTAATTTAAGTTCATTAGCAATTAATCTTGAGTGAAAGGGTTGAAAGCCAATTGTTGGATCTATGTTGAAGGATAAGATTTTTTCAGGAGTTTCTTTGGCTACTTTTTCAATGTCCATGCCACCCTCAGTAGAGGATATTATTGATACTCTACTAGTTACTCGATCTACAACCATTGAAAAGTAATATTCAGCTTTTATGTTGCATCCATCTTCAATGTAAAGCCTTTGAACTAATTTTCCTTCGGAACCTGTTTGATGGGTGATTAATTTTTTTCCCAATATTGCGTCAGCTGAATTTTTTACTTCATCTAAATTTTTTACAACTTTTACGCCACCAGCTTTTCCCCTTCCACCGGCGTGTATTTGAGCTTTAACAACAAAAATTGGCCCTGGTAGTTTTTTTGCTGCGTTTATAGCTTCGTCAATTGTGAATGCAACGTATCCAGAGGGCGTAGGAATATCATATTGTCTTAATAACTCTTTGGCTTGATGTTCATGAATATCCAAAACTTTTACCTTTCTAAACTGAGCTTATGATGCTTCAAACTTTGAAGCAACTTCATTTAATAGTTTTACGGCTGAAACAGAATGATCGAACATATCTTTTTCATCAGAAGTAAAATTTATTTCAACAATCCTTTCTACACCATTTTTACCAATAATTACTGGAACACCTACATACAATCCGTTTAGATTATAGTATCCGTCAACATAAGCTGCGCATGGCAACAACCTCTTCTTATCTTTTAAAAAGGAGTCTGCCATTTCGATAGCAGACGCTGCCGGTGCATAAAATGCAGAACCTGTTTTAAGCAATCCAACTATTTCTGCTCCACCATCCCGCGTTCTTTGAACAATCTGATCTATTTTTTTCTGTGTACTCCATCCCATTTTAACTAAATCTGGTACGGGAATACCTGCTACCGCAGAATATCTTGCTAGTGGAACCATTGTATCTCCATGACCACCTAGTACAAATGCAGTGACATCACTTACAGATACATCAAATTCCTCTGCAAGAAAATGTCTAAATCTGGCAGAATCTAACACACCTGCCATTCCAACTACCATATTGGTTGGCAAAGTAGATGCTCTTTGCAAAACTCCAACCATTGCGTCAAGTGGATTAGTTATACAAATGACAAATGCTTTTGGGCAATTATCCTTTATCCCTTTACCAACTTGTTTCATAACTTTAGTGTTAATTTCTACTAAGTCGTCTCTACTCATACCTGGCTTTCTTGCCACTCCTGCAGTAACTATTACAACGTTACTATCTTTAAGATCTTTGTAATCATTTGAACCAATCATTTTACTATCAAAATTCTCAACTGGACCTGATTGAGCAAGATCTAAGGACTTGCCCTGAGGAACACCTTCTGCGATATCAAACAAGGTTACATCTCCAAGCTCTTTAATTGCGGCTAAGTGTGCAAGAGTTCCACCAATATTTCCTGATCCAACCAAGGCTATTTTGTTTCGCATATCAATTTCCTATTATTTAATTGGGTTAATTTATTAATTTAAATCTATATTTTTGTTTAATCTTTTAGACTTTTTTTCAAAGTGTATCAAGGTTAGAATAAAAGTTATTAAGTATTAAATTTGTGACATTTCAGTAATTCTTGATATCGTTCTTTGAAACTCAAACTTCCAATGTTCGCCTGTATATATATCATGAAGATCTGCATGAGCTGTTGCGATAAGGAAACATTCTTTGTCATAAAGAGCATCTATTAACCAAATAAATCTTCGGGTTTCATTACGAAGGCTATCGTTTAAATGTGGAATGTTATCAATAATAATACCTTTATATCTCAAAGCTATTTCAATATAATCAGGAGCAGCTAAGGGTTTGTTACATAAATCATCAAAACTGATTCTGGCAACACCTGCTGCAACTTCTGGAATATTTATTTGTCTTCCAGAGACCTCAAGATTTTCAGACACTATTTCAAAACCTATGGATAAAGTTTTAAAAATTTCATTAATTTTTTCCTTGTTTTTTTTATTATCAGGATTTAACCAATATTTTTGTCCACTAAGAGATCTTTTTCTCCAATCTTCACCTTCTGGGATTTTAACAACGTCAGTTTTTAGTTTTAAATTTTTTATAAATGGTAAAATTCTATCTCTATGCAATCCATCTTTATATAATCCATCAGGAGGTTGGTTTGATGTTGTAACCAAGATTGTACCCTGTTCAAACATAACTTCGAATAATCTGGACAAAATCATTGCATCAGCAATATCTTTAACTTCCATTTCATCAAAGCACAATAATTTTGCGTTTTTAGCAAGATCTTGTCCAACTAAAAGTACTGTATCCTTATTTTTTTCAATTTTTCTTTTTACAAGTATTCTTTGGTGAACTTCTTTCATAAAATCATGAAAATGTAAACGTCTTTTATCTTTTATTTGGACTTGATGGAAAAATAAGTCCATCATCATTGATTTACCTCTACCTACACCACCATAAAGATAGATGCCTATTATTTCTTTAGATTTTTTTTTAGAAAAAAATTTATATAAGATATTATCTTTTTTGAAATTGTTTATTTTGGCAAGTAAAGTATCAAGATATTTAGAAACATAAATTTGTCCCTCGTCAAAAGTTATTGATTTATCCGAGGCTATTAAACAAAGTGACTTTTCTTCTTTTGTTGCCAAATCATTAACCGCACTATTAATCTTTAAAATTATTTTCTTTCAAGTTGAAGTTTTTTAATTTCGCCTATGGCTTTAGCAGGATTTAGTCCTTTTGGACAAGTTTTAGTACAATTCATTATTGTGTGGCAACGATATAGTTTGAAGGAGTCCTCTAACTCTTCCAATCTTTGATCAGTGTTTTCGTCTCTACTATCAGCAATCCATCTATATGCTTGCAACAAAACAGCCGGACCTAAATATTTGTCCCCATTCCACCAATAAGAAGGACAAGATGTTGAACACGAAAAACAAAGAACGCATTCCCACAACCCATCAATTTTTTCACGTTCTGTCGGTGATTGTTTTCTAGATTTACCCTTTTCTGGTTCAGATTTACTTTGTAACCAAGGTTTGACTGATGTTAATTGTTCATAAGCTTTAGATAGGTCTGGTACTAAATCCTTAATAACTTCCATATGTGGTAAAGGATATATATTTATGTCACCTTTAACATCGTCAATTGACTTTAAACATGCAAGCGTGTTTGTGCCATCAATATTCATAGAGCAAGAACCACAAATTCCTTCTCTACAAGACCTTCTAAAAGTTAAACTTGAGTCTATTTCCTGTTTTATTTTTATTAAGGCATCTAAAACCATAGGACCACATTGGTCTAAATCAATAGTATAACTGTCAATTCTTGGATTTTCATCATCATCTGGTGACCATCTATATACATTAATTTTTTTTGTATTTTCAGCATCACTTTTTATTGGGTAGTCAATACCTTTAACAATTTTAGAATGCTTCGGTAAGGCAAATTCAGCCACAAAATTCTCCTCTTAATTAGTAAACTCTTGCGGCTGGAGGTATTGATGCCACTTCGTTTGTTAATGTGTTTAGGTGGACGTCTCTATAGTCTAGCTTAGTTTTGTTTTTTTCATCAAGCCACATTATTGTATGTTTCATCCAATTCTTATCATCTCTTTCAGGATAGTCTTCGTGCGAATGTGCACCACGCGATTCTTTTCTTTGGTCTGCTGACTTCATAGTAATAATTGCTTGTTGCATTAAGTTTTCTAATTCGAGTGCTTCAACCAAGTCAGTATTAAAAATCATTGATCTATCTTTAATACCAATACTATCCATACCTTTTGAGATAGTATCAACTTTTTGGACACCTTCCTTCATTGAAGTATTTGATCTAAAAACTGCTGCATGTTTTTGCATTGCATTTTGCATTGAGTTTCTAACTTCACCTACAGAAACATCTCCATTTGCATGTCTTACTTTATCAAGTCTCGCTAAAATTTTATCTGTTACTCTATTGGGTAAAGGCGCATGAGCACTTCCTTTTTCAACAGTTTTTAGAGCTCTTTGTGCAGCGGCACGCCCAAAAACGACAATGTCTAATAATGAGTTGGTTCCTAATCTATTAGCTCCATGTACAGACACACATGCTGCCTCTCCAATAGCCATTAGTCCTGAGACAACTGCATCTTGGTCATCCCCTCTTCTTGTTACAACTTCACCGTTATAATTAGTCGGAATTCCACCCATATTATAATGAACTGTTGGTAAAACTGGAATTGGTTCTTTAGTAACATCAACACCACAGAAAATTTTAGCAGTTTCACTGATCCCTGGCAACCTCATCTGTAATGTGGCTGGATCAATATGTTCTAAATGCATAAAAATATGATCTCTATTAGGACCAACACCTCTACCTTCATTAATTTCAATAGTCATAGATCGTGATACTACATCTCTACTGGCAAGATCTTTTGCAGTAGGGGCGTATCTTTCCATAAACCGTTCACCTTCAGAGTTTGTGAGATAACCACCTTCGCCTCTTGATCCTTCTGTTATAAGAACACCTGCACCATAAACACCTGTTGGATGAAATTGAACAAATTCCATATCTTGAAGAGGCAGGCCTGCTCGCAAAACCATTGCATTTCCATCACCTGTACAAGTATGAGCAGAAGTACAAGAAAAATATACTCTACCATAACCACCAGTAGCGAGAACTGTTTGATGTCCTCTAAATCTATGAATTTTACCGTCATCCATACATAAAGCTAGTACACCAACACACTTACCATTATCATCCATAAGAAGATCAAGCGCAATGT
Organism: uncultured SAR116 cluster alpha proteobacterium; assembly: GCA_902618025.1. Taxonomy (GTDB): domain Bacteria; phylum Pseudomonadota; class Alphaproteobacteria; order Puniceispirillales; family Marisalimonadaceae; genus Marisalimonas. The sequence continues at coordinate 113,824 of CACMYY010000002.1, read as the reverse complement.
ACTCTACGAAAAACTCAGCTTGATATTTTAGACACTGTTGGTAGAGAGTGTGTAAAATTGCATGCCCAGTCCTATCTGCAGCTGCACAGGCTCTTCTTGCCATTTTCTTGCCATAATCTAAAGTATGGCCACCAAATGGTCTTTGATATACCTCACCATCTTCAGTTCTAGAAAACGGAACTCCAAAATTCTCTAACTCAGTTACAGACGGGATAGCTTCTTTACACATATATTCAATAGCATCTTGGTCTCCAAGCCAGTCAGACCCTTTTACTGTATCATACATATGAAACTGCCAACTATCATTTTCACCCATATTGTTTAACGCTGCCCCAATCCCACCTTGAGCAGCAACAGTGTGACTTCTTGTTGGAAAAACTTTTGTAATACAAGCAGTTTTTAAGCCACCAGATACCATACCCAAAGTTGCTCTTAGTCCAGCACCTCCAGCACCAACAACAACGACATCATGTTCATGATCTACAATTTCATATTCAGACATAAAATAACTTTCTAATTATAAATAAATTTTCAAAACGCAAAGGATTGATAAAACACCTAGGAGTACAGATAATAGTCTTATAAGTATTAAAGACATAATTTTCAACCCCTCATTATGCACATAATCTTCAATAACAACCTGTAATCCTGAAGCAGCATGAAAGTATAAAGTACCAAATAAAAGCACCAATCCTGTTGCGTTTAATGGGCTTTGCAACCAAGAAACTGATTGGTCGTAGGTGTTTGTTAAGCTAAAAACAAGCGATGATACAAACCAAATTACAAGGGGTATCATTGCAATTGCTGAAATTCTTTGTAACTTCCAATGAACTACACCGTTAGATTTAGATTGCATTTTAATTACTTTCTTTAAACAACTTTGAGATAGACTATTAACCATGTCATAGAAGTCAATAATAACGAGGAAATTATTACAGCTACGCCTGAAATATAGGCATGTTTTAAATCATATCCATAACCAGCATCCCAAAATAAATGACGAATACCATTACTTAAATGATAAAATAAAGCAAAAGTAAAACCAAAAATTATTAATTTACCAAACCAGTTATTTATTAGATTTGAATACATTAAATAAGTGTCTTCACCTAAGGTAAGTGCTACAATCCATGACACTAAAATTATACTTCCTATTGATAATGCTATACCCGTTCCTCTATGAAGAATAGACAATATAGAAGTTATTTGTGGTTTGTATATTTGAAGATGTGGTGAAAGTGGTCTTTGTCTACTCATATTAATCTCAATTGTTTGATTAATTAAATAAATGAACTAAATAAATAATTCAAATCCAAAATTCAAAAATTTAAATTTTCTTCGAAAATAATTATTAAAATTGATAAACCAAGTAAAATAATACCAGTAAGTTCTGTAATCTTAATCTTTTCCTTGAAAAAAATAACAGAAATTAGAATTGAAAAAATTAATTCTATTTGCCCAACTGCCCTAACTTCAGCCGCTGTAGTTAAGCCAAATGCTACAAACCAGCCAAATGTGGCTCCTGTCCCAGATAAGCCCGCTGGCAAACTAGGTTTCCAATATTTAATAACAGCTAAAAATTGATCTCTTTTACTTATTACAAGATACAGGCCTACCAATATAGTTTGAAAAACAATTGCTATAAATGAAATAAAAAGTGATTTATCTAAAAGGGGACCATCTACTGATATAATAGACATTCTAAATGTAACTACAGACCCAGCTAAAAGTAATCCGGACAAAAGACCAACAAGAGTACCTACAGATAAAATTGAATTAATTAAAAGCTTAATTGTTTTTAAAATACTGTCTGCTTTTCTAGCATAAGATAAAAATAATACAGAAATAACACCTAGTATTATGCCTAACATTATAGAAATAGAAAAAGTTACGCTTAGAATTATGATCTCTAAAAAAGCAATAAGAATTACTTCTGTTTTAGAAAAAGCTATTCCTGTAGCAAAGTTTTTATGTGCAAAAACTTTCATAAGAACGTATGTAAATAAAACTTGAAAAATTGATCCCAATAGACATAAAAATAGCGAATATAAAGAAAGGTCAGGTATATTATTTCCAGGAATACTTATCCAAATTAGCCAAATAAGTGAAGTAAAAGGTAAAGCATAACAAAATCTAATGTAAGCAGCTCCATAATCTCCTAATTTAGAGATCATATTTTTTTGAAATGCGGAACGGGCAGTTTGACAGGCTGCAGCAAATATTGCGGCAAAAATCCAGATGAATTCCATAATAATTATTTAGAAATTTTAATAATTTTAAGCATTAAAGTGGAACTCCTTTAATTTTTTTACTTACCAACAATTCAGCTATCTGGACAGTATTTAATGCTGCACCTTTTCTTAAATTATCTCCAACACACCAAAAAGCAATACCATTTTTCACTGAAGGATCTTTTCTAATTCTACTAATATAAATATCGTCTTCACCAGCCACTTCTTCTGGAGTTACGTATCCTTCATCTGCTCTATGATCAACCACCGTTAAACCATTAGCATCTCTTAATAAACTTCTGACATTTTTTTCATCAATATTTTTTTTGCATTCAATAAAAACCGCTTCGCTATGACCAATAAATACTGGAACTCTTACGCAATGAGCAACCAAATCAATATTAGGATCTAATATTTTTTTTGTCTCGACCCTCATTTTCCACTCTTCTTTCGTAAACCCATCATCCATAAAAACATCAATATGAGGGATAACGTTAAATGCTATTTTTTTAGTAAACTGTTCTGGTTTAGCTTGATCGTGAACAAATATACCTTTTGTTTGGTTAAATAGTTCATCCATAGCTGGTTTTCCAGCTCCTGAAACAGCTTGATAAGTTGAAACAACAACTCTTGATATTTCATATTTTTTATGTATTGGATTTAAAGCGACAACTAGCTGTATAGTTGAACAATTAGGATTTGCAATTATATTTTTATTTTTAAAACCATTTATAGCTTCAGGATTAACTTCAGGAACAATTAAAGGAACTTTATTATCCATCCTAAAGCAAGAAGAATTGTCAATAACAATACAACCCTTAACTCCCGCCTTTGGACCAAATTTTTTTGCTATATCTGAACCAGCTGAAAAAAGAGCTATATCTGCTTTTTCAAAGTTAAAATCATCAACGGAACTAACTTTTAGTATTTTGTTGTCACCAAAAGATACCTCCTTACCAACAGAGGATCTTGAAGCAAGAGCAAATATATTTTTTACCGGAAATTTTCTTTCAAACAAAGTTTGAAGCATTTCTCTACCAACGGCACCTGTAGCACCAACAACAGCAATATTATAAGACATTTATTTTGTTAATTCCTCTAACATGTTGATAACTGAATCCATCATTCCTTTAGTACCAACCATGACTCTTCCTGAAGCCATTATGTCTTGCGTTCTTGGTCCAACATCTAAAGCTTTTGAAACAGCCTCATCAATTAAATCTGCCTCTTCTTTCATTTCAAATGAATAGCGAAATAACATTGACAAACTTAAAAGTTCTGCCAATGGATTTGCTAACTCTTTTCCAGCTATATCTGGAGCTGATCCGTGAACTGGCTCATACATAGCATGTCTCCTTCCAGTATTTTTGTCTACAGATCCTAAACTGGCAGAAGGAAGCATTCCAAGTGAACCTGTTAACATAGCTGCGCAGTCCGATAAAATATCTCCAAATAAATTATCTGTAACAATAACATCAAATTGCTTAGGATCTCTTACTAATTGCATTGCGCAATTATCAGCATACATATGGTTAATTAATATTTCTGAGCCTTCTTTTTTATGAAGATTAGTTATCACCTCTCTCCACAAAACACCTGACATCATTACATTAGCTTTTTCTACAGAAGTAACTTTCCCATTTCTGGCTCTTGCCATATCGAAGGCAACTCTGCCAATCCTTTCGATCTCTGGGGTAGTATAAAGATTGGTGTCATAACCTTTTTTTATTTGAGTATTAATTTCTTCTATTCCGCGAGGTTCTGCAAAATAAATACCTCCTGTTAACTCTCTTAAAATCAAAATGTCTAGGCCTGAGATAATATCAGGTTTAATGGAAGAAGCATCAACAAGAGCCGGAAACACCATGGCAGGCCTTAGATTAGCAAACAAATCCATTTCTTTTCTTAATCTCAGAAGACCATTTTCAGGTCTCTTCTCAAATTCAACTCCATCATACTTTGGGCTTCCTACGGCACCAAATAAAATTGCATCAGCATCAATTGCATCTGATAAGGTTTCGTCTGAGAGAGGCGTGCCATATTTATCAAAAGAAGCACCTCCTACCAAACCTTCTTTGATGTTAAAACTTATGTTTTTATTTTTTGCAAACCAATCAACAACTCTTAAAGTTTCTTTAACAACCTCTGGCCCAACACCATCTCCAGGAAGAACCATTAACGTACGATTAGATGACATTTTATAAACTCACTTTTAAATTATAACCAGGGTCTTTCATTAGACATTGTGGTTTCAAATTCTTTAATATCACGAGATTGTTGCATCGTAATACCTATATCATCTAGTCCTTCAAGTAAGCATTTTTTTCTAAAAGGGTCGATTTCAAATTTAATAACTGCTCCATTAGGTCTTCTAATTTCCTGAGATGGAAGATCAATTTCTAGTTCAGGATTTTCCATATCTTTAGAATCAGCCAATAAAGCATCTCTTTCGTCAGATGAAACTTTAATAGGTAAAAGACCATTTTTAAAAGAATTATTATAAAAGATATCCGCGAACGATGTTGAAATAATACATTTTATTCCAAAATCAGACAAAGCCCAGGGCGCATGTTCTCTACTTGAACCACATCCAAAGTTATCACCTGCAACAAGAATATTACTGTTTCTATATGGCTTTTTATTTAAGACAAACTCTTCTTTTTCAGAACCATCATCATTAAATCTCATCTCATCAAAGAGATGTTTACCTAACCCTGTTCTTTTAATTGTCTTTAAAAATTGTTTAGGAATTATTTTGTCTGTATCTACATTTATAAAATTGAATGGAGCAGCTATACCTTTTATATTTTTAAATTTTTCCATAATTAAACCTTTAAAGCTACATAATTGAGTTATAATCAGTTAATTTGCCTGTAATTGCAGAGGCAGCAGCTATTTCTGGACTAACAAGATGTGTTCTTCCACCTTTCCCTTGTCTACCCTCAAAATTTCGATTGGATGTACTTGCGCATCTTTCACCAGGTTGAAGTTTGTCTTCATTCATTGCTAAACACATTGAACAACCAGGCTCTCTCCACTCAAAACCAGCTTCAGTGAATAATAAGTTTAGACCTTCTTCTTCAGCCTGACTTTTCACCAATCCAGATCCTGGAACAACCATAGCCCTAATACCTTTTTTAACTTTTTTTCCATCTATTACTTTTGCAGCTGACCTTAAATCTTCTATTCTGGAATTTGTGCATGAACCTATAAATACAGTATTTATTTCGACTTCAGATATTTTTTGACCACCTACTAATCCCATATAATCTAGTGATCTCTGTACCTTAGCCCTTGCATCCTCATCTTTGATCTTTAAGGGATCTGGTATATATCCATCAATTGGAACAACATCTTCTGGACTAGTGCCCCATGTTACGGTTGGTTTAATTTTATTAGCATCAATGGTAATTTTTTTGTCATAAAATGCATTTTCATCCGAAGGCAATGATTGCCACCATTCTAAGGCTAAATCCCAATCTTTACCTTTTGGAGACATAGGTTTATTTTTCAAGTAATCAAATGTTACTTGGTCAGGGGCTATCATTCCTGCTCTCGCGCCTGCTTCTATTGACATATTACAAACTGTCATCCTACCTTCCATAGAAAGTTGTTCTATAGCTTTTCCTGAATATTCAATAACATGACCAGTGCCACCTGCAGTACCTATTTCTCCAATAATAGCAAGAACTAAATCTTTAGGAGACACACCTGGTTGAAGCTCACCTTCGACCTTAATGAGCATATTTTTAGCTGGCTTTTGAATTAAGGTTTGAGTGGCCAAAACATGTTCAACTTCTGAAGTGCCAATACCAAACGCTAAAGCTCCAAACGCGCCGTGGGTTGCGGTATGGCTGTCACCACAAACTATTGTCATACCTGGTTGGGTAAAACCTTGTTCTGGCCCTATCACGTGAACAATTCCTTGTCTTTTATCCATCATATTAAAATATGGTATTCCAAAATCTTCGACATTCTTATCTAGAGCTTCAACTTGGATCCTAGATTCTTCCTCCTGAATTCCGTCATCTCTATCTGTTGTTGGGACATTGTGATCAGCTACTGCTAAAGTTCTGTTAGGAGAATTTACAACTCTACCAGACATTCTTAACCCTTCAAATGCTTGTGGGCTTGTTACTTCGTGAACTAAATGTCTATCAATATAAATTAACGATGCTCCATCTTCTTGTGTGCTGATAAGATGGTAATCCCAAATTTTATCAAATAATGTTCTGGGTTTCATTTTTAGAACTCCATTAAGTTTAATCAGAATACTAAAATATTATTTATTTTATGAAGTTGTATCTTCAACAACTTCTTTGGAGATGGGTTGATCAACTTGAGTTTTAGTATCTTTTTTAGAAATCTGGATTTTTTCAACGATACGTGCTGATTTTCCTCTTCTGTCTCTCAGATAATATAGCTTAGCTCTTCTTACTTTACCTTTTTTTAGAACAGTAATTCCAGCAATTTTAGGAGAAAATATTGGAAAAATTCTTTCAACACCTTCGCCATATGAGATTTTTCTAACTGTAAAACTTTCGTTAAGCCCACCCCCACTTCGAGCAATACATAATCCCTCAAATGCTTGAATTCTTTCTTTATCGCCTTCGACAATTTTTACATCAACTTTTATCGTATCACCTGCGCTAAATTCAGGTATGGATCTTTCAGCAATGATCTTGTCCATCTGATCTTTTTGGATTTTATCAATAACATTCATCTGTCTACCCTTCCGTGAAATACTCATAGCAAATAAATAAATATTTTTCTAGTTAAGATTTAATATATTTTGACCATAAATCTGGTCTTCTGAATTTGGTAAGCTTTTCAGACATCTTTAACTTCCACATTCGGATTTTTTTATGATTTCCAGATAATAACACCTCTGGTACCTCCATATTGTTCCACACTCTTGGCTGAGTATATAATGGATATTCTAACAAATGTCTTTCAAAACTTTCATCTACCAATCCCTCGGCATTACCAATCACTTCAGGAATGAGTCTTATAGTAGCATCAATAATTAATTGAGCACCAATTTCTCCACCAGATAAAACAAAGTCTCCAACACTTACTTCTTCAATTTCATTATGAATTAGAAACCTTTCATCAACACCCTCATATCTCCCACATATAAAAACAGCCCCTTTTTCTTGTGATAATTTTTTTGCGAATTCTTGATCAAATTTTTTTCCTCTTGGTGAAAGGTAAATTCTACGACCTACAGCTTTAGCAATAGATTTAAGAGCTTTGTCTAAAACTTCAGGATTTATAACCATTCCTGGTCCACCACCAAATGGAACTTCATCTACTTTACCGTTTTTGTTATTTGAAAATTGTCTAATATTAACAGTTTTTAAAGACCACAAATTTTTTCTAAGAGCTTTACCCGCTATTGAAAATTCTAGAGTACCAGGAAACATTTCTGGGAATAATGACAAAACAGTTGCATTCCACACAAAAAATCTCCTTTTTAGTTTTCAATTAAATCTTTCTCAAGATCTAAAATTATTTGTTTATCATTATAATTAATTTTTTTTAGAAACTTTTTTCCCATTGGCAAATAAAAAGTCTTATTATTTTTTTTTACCTCAACCAACAACCCTGCTCCAAAATCCTCGAAAGATATGACTTTGCCAAAGCTATCTTTATTTAAATTATAAACTGCAAAGTTCAACAAGTCAGAATGGTAAAACTCCCTATCTCTAAGTTTCGGTAAACTTTTTCTGGATATAAATAACTTTAATCCTTTAAAATTTTCAGCATCCGTTCTTGTTTCGACGTTTTCAATTTTGCAAACAAATATTTGTTTTAATTGTTTAATTAACTTTAATTTAATTGGATTTTCAGAACTCTCTGTAAAAATTTCATTGAAAGAAAAAATATTTTCTGGAATTTCTGTAAAGCTTTTAAGTTTAACTTCTCCTTTAATACCATGGACACCAACAAAGCATCCTATTTCAATTAAATTTTTTTTAGACAAACTTATTCTATTCTTTTTTATCTTTTTCTTTAGCTGCCTTCTCTTCTGGAGCTTCTACCACAGGTGTCTTTTCTTTGGCTGCTTCTTCTGCTGGGGCCTCTTCTTTGGCTTCTTCCTCTGCTAGAGCCTCTTCTTTGACTGCTTCTTCTGCTGGAGCCTCTTCTACAGGGGCCTCTTCTTTGGCCGCTTCCTGTGCTGAAGCTGCTGACTTTTCTGTAGCTTCTGCTTCTCTTTCTTGCCTTTTCTTACCTGGAGCACTTTTAATTGGTTGATCCCTAATCACTGGTGCTTTTACTAAACCATCTGATGAGAGCATTTTTGCAACTCTTAGTGTTGGCTGAGCGCCTTTTGATAACCAGTATTTTGCTCTTTCAACGTCAAGAACTAATCTTTCAGCATGATCTTTAGCTACCATTGGATTATATGAGCCTAATCTTTCAATAAACTTTCCATCTCTTGGTGACAATGCTTCTGCAACTACGATTTTGTAAAAAGGTCTCTTCTTTGCTCCACCTCTAGACAGTCTTATTTTTAACGCCATTTTTTTTCCTTAAAATTAAGTTATTGTTTATAAATTTATCTTCTTTTTTTAGATGGTTTTCCACCTAACCCTGGCAAACCCATGCCTCCAAAACGATTTGCCATGTTACCTAGATTAGGCATATTACCGCCCATCATTTTTTGTAATTCTGCCATTTTATTGGCATCCATAACTGAATTTTGACCATCCCCTAATCCAGGATTTGGACTTGCACCTCCAAGTGAAGACATCATATTTTTTAATCCACCAAGACCACCCATTTTACCCATTTTTTTCATCATACGAGCCATGTCTTGTTGTTGTTTCACAAGTCTATTTACATCAGAGACAGCTGTTCCTGATCCTGAAGCAATTCTTTTTCTACGAGAAGCATTTAAAAGAGAAACATTTACTCTTTCTTTTTTTGTCATAGAATAAATTATAGCTTCTTGTTTTGAAATTGCTTTATCGTTAAAATTGTTAGCAGCCATTTGTTTCTGGAGCTTACCAATACCTGGAAGCATGGACATTATTCCACCTAAACCTCCCATTTTTTTTAACTGTTCAATTTGTTTTAACATATCATTCATATCAAAACTGCCCTGTGACATTCTTTTCATCATTTGGGCAGCATCTTCTTCTGCGATAGTCTCTGCAGCTTTTTCTACAAGTGAGACAACATCACCCATATCTAAAATTCTACCAGCCGCTCTATCAGGATAAAATGGTTCTAATCCGTCTAGTTTTTCAGAAACACCAACAAATTTGATAGGGCACCCAGTTACTGATCTCATTGATAGTGCTGCACCACCTCTTGCGTCACCATCAGACCGAGTTAAAACAACTCCTGATATTTTTATTAGCTCTGAAAAAGCTTTTGCTGTCTGGACCGCATCCTGACCTGTCATTGCGTCAGCAACTAATAAAGTTTCGGATGGTTTAGATAATTTAAAAACCTCTTTTGCCTCAGACATCATGGCTGTATCAAGTGTCGTTCTACCTGCTGTATCAAGTATCAATACATCTATTGCCTGAACTTTAGATGCAGCCATTGCTCTTTTTGTTATTTTCTCTGGGCTTTCACCATCAATTTCTGGAAGTACTAAAACTTCTGCTTGTTCACCTAATATCCTAAGTTGTTCTCTAGCTGCAGGCCTGTAAATATCAAGCGATGCAAGCATTACTTTCTTTCTTTTTTTTGATTTCAAATGAAAAGCCAACTTACCTGCAGTTGTGGTTTTACCAGAACCCTGAAGACCAACTAACAATATGACTGCAGGAGGAGTGTGGTCTATTAATAGCTCTGATTCTGACGAGCCAAGAACTTCTATTAAAACGTCATTGACAATTTTTATAACTTGCTGACCAGGTGTAACTGATCTAAGAACCTCTTCCCCAACTGCCCTTACTTTAACTTTATCAATAAATTCTCTTACGACTGATAAAGCGACGTCAGCTTCTAGTAGAGCTGTTCGAACCTCTTTAAGTGCGTTTTCAACATCACTTTCAGAGAGAGCTCCTCTTTTAGTGAGTCCTTTAAAAACATTTCCAAGTTTATTAGTTAAGTTTTCAAACATTTTAAAACCTACTAGTTATTATAACCACAAGTACGCCCGTGCTTGAAACTCAAGGACGCGCGTTTATCAATCTTTAACAATAAATAAACGTTTCACTATAGAATTTTATCAATCAAGTCAAGTCTAACTGAAAGAAATAACTAATCCAAACCAGCTAAAGCCTTTGAAAATGATGAAGCTTCAAAAATTTGTAGATCATCTAATCCTTCACCAACACCAACTGCATGAATAGGAATTTCAAACTTTTCAGCTAAAGATACCACAACTCCACCTTTTGCACTTCCATCTAACTTTGTAATTATCATACCTGTTAAACCAATAGATTCATCGAAGCTTTTTAATTGAGAATGTGCATTCTGTCCAACAGTACCATCTAAAACTACAACTTTTTGATGTGGAGCGTCGTGATCCAATTTTGATACAACTCGACAGGTTTTTGTCAGTTCTTCCATTAAATCTTTTTTATTTTGTAATCTTCCAGCTGTGTCGATAATAACAATATCAATATCTTCTTTTTTTGCTAATTCAAAAGCTCGAAAAGCTACTGCAGCTGAGTCTCCTCCTTCTTCTCCAGAGACAACTCGAGCACCGACTCTTTTTCCCCAAGTCTTTAACTGTTCCACGGCAGCTGCTCTAAAGGTGTCAGATGCGGCTAAAACAACTGATTTTTTCTCAAGTCTAAATTTTTCTGCTATTTTAGCAGCAGTAGTTGTTTTTCCAGAACCATTAACACCTGCTAAAAGCAAAACGTGTGGTTTAGAGTTAACTTTTTCATAAAGATTTTGTTCACGAGGTAGTAGAATTTGTTCAATTTCTTCAGCCAAAGTTTTTGCGATTTGTATCTTTTCTATTTCTTTATTTTTATTTAATTCGAATTTCTGATCTTTAATCTTTTTTGCTATTCTACCAGAAACTTCTACACCAAGATCAGCTAGTATTAACTGATCTTCAATATCATAAAGTGTTTCTTGATCAATTGTTTTTTTTCCAGTTATAGAGGCAATCGCACCTTCCACCTTAGATGCAGATTTGCTTAATCCAGTCTTTAATTTTTTAAACCAATTTAATGCCATTAAATTTGACTCTTTTTTAATCTATTTCAATTTCGAATAGTTCCTAGCAACCCATCAGAATTAATTTCTAAAATTTTTGTAGAAATAATTGTACTAGACTCAACATTTTCTTTTAATTTTATTTTTGAAAAATTTGTAGAATGACCAACTGAATTATTTTCTACTAAAACTTTTTGAGTGGTTCCAATCTGACTGGCTAAAAACTTATTATGTTGTTTTTCAGCTAAATCTCTAAGTTCTTTAGCTCTTTTTTGAATAATTTTTTTTTGTACTTGTGGCATATTTGATGCTGGAGTATTTTTTCTGTTAGAGTATGGAAAAACATGAATATATGTAATGTTAGCTTCTGTAATAAGTTGCATACTCTTTTGGTGAGCTTTTTCGTCTTCAGTGGGGAAGCCAGCTATAAAATCACCTCCGAACACAATATCATTTCTTCGTCTTTTTGCTTCTTTTACAAAATTAATTACGTCTCTATAAAGATGTCTTCTTTTCATTCTTTTCAAAATAATATCATCACCATGTTGAATAGATAAATGAATATGAGGCATTAGTCTTTCTTCATGCTCAAATGCATCCATCAAGTCAAAATCAACTTCAGCTGGATCAATGGAAGACAATCTTAATCTATCCAAATTTGGTATGTTTTTTAAAATCTTTTTAACTAACAATCCCAAACTTGGCTTCCCAAAAATATCAATACCCCAAGATGTTAAGTCTACACCAGTAAGAACTATTTCTTTGACACCATTTTTTAACAAAGAGTTAATAGAATTAATCACATTTTGAGTCGATACTGATCGACTCGGACCTCTTCCAAATGGAATAATACAAAATGTGCACCTATGGTCACAACCATTTTGAACTTGAACGAAACCACGTGTGTGTTTGTTGAATGATTCAATAAGATGCCCAGATGTACTTTTAACTTCCATAATATCTTGAACAAATACATTTTGATTTTGATGCAAGCTATCTTCTGATACAAATTTCTTCCAAAAATATTCATCAAGCTTTTCTCTGTTACCTATAACAAAATCTACTTCCGGCATTGAATTCCATTTTTGAGGGTCTACTTGAGCAGCACAACCTGTAACCAATATTTTAGCATCTGGTCTGTTTTTTTTTGACGACCTAATAGCTTGTCTTGCTTGACGTTCGGCTTCACTAGTTACAGCGCATGTATTGAAAATTATTAAATCGCTTTGACCATTCTTACTAGCTATGTCACTAATAACCTGACTTTCCCATATATTTAGCCTACATCCAAAAGTCTTGATATCAGGTAAAGAGTTTTTAATTTTTGAAGTAATTTTCATTTATTAACCTATAAATCCTTCAAACACTCTTTCAGTATCTCCAGAAAGAGTTACTGATCCATTATCAAGCCACTTAATAAATAAATCCCCACCGTCTAAAACAATTTTATTTTCCTTAGCGCTTTTGTCTAATGAAGAAGCTGCTACTAATGTTGCACACGCTCCAGATCCACATGCTGAGGTCATGCCTGCTCCTCTTTCCCAAACTCTCATTCTTAGAGATTTATCCTCTAAGACAGATACAAATTCAATATTTGCAAATTCAGGGAAAATAGAATGTTTCTCTAACCTTGGACCAATGGAGTTTATATTTAAATTCTCAAGATCTTCTAGGTTATTTATAAATATAACTGCATGTGGATTTCCTATTGATAAACAGAAAGCTTCAAACTCATCTAATTTGACATTTTTTGTATTTTGATCCTTTGATAATGGTATTTCATTCCAGCTAAATTTTGGTACACCCATATTTACAGTAACTAAATTGTTAGTTTTAGAGCAATATAGATCATCACTAACGCTTTTAATAGTTAAAGATTTTAGGTCATTCTTTTTCATTAAATAATCAGCCACACATCTTGTACCATTTCCACAAGCTCCAGTTTCAGAGCCGTCAGAATTATATATTCTAATTTTGAAATTTTCAGGAGTAATTGTATTTTCAATTATCAAGACTTGATCACATCCAATTCCTATGCGTCTATTACTTATTTTATTAATAAATTTTGAGTCATAAATGATAGGATTCTTTATATTATCAAAAATAATAAAATCATTTCCTAAACCATGCATTTTTACAAATGGAATTTTCAAAGTCCTAGCCTTCAATTTTATTCTTAAATATCAATATCAACTATAATCGGCACATGGTCAGATGGTTTTTCCCAGGACCTGCTGTCCTTATAAATAGCACCTGATTTTACTAATGAAAATAAATTTTTTGATGTCCAAAAGTGATCAAGTCTTCTGCCTCTATTTGAAATCTCCCAATTTCTATTTCGATAGGACCACCAAGAATAAAGTTTTTCGTTATGAGGAACAAATTCCCTCATTATGTCTACCCAATCACCGGTCTGGATTATGTCCAGTAAAGTTTCTGTTTCTATTGGCGTATGTGATACCACATTAAGTAATTGTTTATGTGACCAGACATCATGTTCTAATGGAGCAATATTCAAATCACCAACTAAAATTTTATTTGTTTTTGGCTCTGATAAAAAATAATTTTTCATTTCATTAATGAATGAAATTTTATGCTCGAACTTAGGATTTATTGAAATGTCAGGTTCATCTCCACCTGCAGGTACATAGAAATTATGAAGTTCAATATAATTATTTAATTTTACATAAATGTGACGAGTATCATCTTTGTTACACCAATTTAGATATCCAGTGTCTGTAAATTCAAATTTTGATATAACAGCAACTCCATTGTAGGACTTTTCACCTCTAAAATATTGATTAACATACCCAATTTTTTCAAGCTCTTCACTTGGAAAAAATTCGTTCGGTGTTTTAGTTTCCTGTAGGCACATAACATCTATATTCTGTTCACTTAGAAAACGTAAAACATGAGGAATTCTGAGTCTTACAGAATTAATGTTCCAAGTTGCTATACGCATTGAAATCTCCCTAAGTCAAGTCTGAGAAAAACTTCAGACAAAACTTCGTATTTATACAAAATTTTAAATATATACAGCACCTATTTAAAACTGCAATAATTATCGGAAAGATACATATTTTAATTCAATACTAATGAATAGAAGTGAAAAGCTTTATCACATTATTCTTATGAAACTGTAATAATTCTTTTTTTCTTTTTTATTCTAGTTGGGTCTAATATGCTATTTATAAAATTATTCAAAATTTATATCTTTAAGTTATTAGGAAATTGATATGATTGATTTTTATTTTTTTCACATTGGCGACGAAACTGATTTAGCATACATGATGATTAACTCAATAAGGAAAACAAATAAAGATAGTAGAATTTTTCAATTAACTGATAAGAAGACTAATCAGATTAAAATTACTGACGATTGTTATAGGTTTGACGGAAATCAAAATTCAATAATGAAATTTAGAATGGAAGCATATTCGCAAACTACACTAAATCAAGGTAGATTTTCAATTTTTTTAGATACTGACATGCTCGTTTTGAAGGAAATAAAACTAAATAATTTATTTGAAAATTCAGATTTAATTTTATGTAAAAGAGAATTGAATTCACACCTGCCTGTTAACATTGATTTTAATAATATGAATATGACAGAATATGAGGGTAAATCGATAGGTGAGGCATGGCCGTATTTAGGTTGTTTTATTGGCGTTAGCAACCCTGAAAGTTTAGTTATTATGAACAAAATGTATAATAATTTAGAACAAAAATATAAACTTTGGTATGGAGATCAAATAATTTTAAAAAAATTTGCATTAGAAAATCCAACTAAACTTTCTTTTGTAAAAGAAACTGAATATGCCTGTTTGCCTTTAAATAATCAAATAAGTAAGCAAGCCAAAATAGTTCATTTTAAAGGTAAAAGACTTAAATCTTTTATGAAAACTTGTTATAAATATTTTTTCGAATAATAAATTTTTAAACTGTATCTTGTCGTGATAATTCAATAAGTGTGGTTGGAATTAGGACTGCTGTGAGTGAATGTGAGGAAAAGCCTAACTTATAAAGATAATTTTGTTTACATGGGTATATTAGAAAATGATTTTTTAATAATTCCATTCTTCTTAAAGCGAATAAATTAGCAACACCTTTTTCCATTCCCTCAAAATCATCCATTACAATAATACTATTGCTATGTAATAAATTACTTAAAATACTAGTGTCTTCTTGATTTATCCTTCCATCTAAAAACAAAAAATCTATTTTATCACTGATTTGGTTTAACATACTTGTACTTGTAGTTTTTTTGAATTGCTTGATTTCAGTTCTTCCTTTCCATGGAATTGTGAGATCGTTACTACTATCACAAGTGTAAATTGTAGATATATTTTGTAATTCATCGAGTGCTTTAGCCATAGACCAGGTGCTTTTTCCTATAAAGGTTCCAACCTCAACAATTTTACTAGGTTCAAAATATTTAATTAATGAATATAGAGACCATGAACCCGCAAAAGAAATAGATCCTGTATTGTATTCTGCTTTCAGTCGAAGTTTGTTAAGTGTATTTATCTCCTCAAGTAACTCTTTTCTGGTATGACTTTCGGAGTCAGTATTTCCAAAAATTGTTTTCCAAAAAATTTCGCTAAAAAGTCTTGTAGATAATTTATAATTTTTCATTCAAATATATTTCTTTTTTAAAAGTTCCAATTGCCACGTATATGTATCTTTTAATATTGTTTTTATATTGCTTCTTTTTGGCTTCCACTTTAATAAAATATTCGCTTTTTCAATATTAAAAAGTAAAAATTCAGGTTCTCCTCTTCTAATATTTTCAATTTTAAAATCTACCACTATATCAAAATAATATTCAAACGATTTTATTTCTTAAATAACTTGGGTTTACATTTATATTTTGCATTTTATTAAATATTAAATAAATTATAATAAAGCTCATATTTATGTAACAAGTTGTTTATGCAAAATAACAATAAAAATGTTTTTGAATATAAAATTAATGATTTTTATCAATCATCTAATTATTTCCTTAATACCCTATTTGATCATTATGGATCAGATAAGGGTACAATAAGTCAAGAAACCTCAAAACCCTATCGATGGAATGCTCATACCTACGGTAGTTATTATTCAAAATTATTTGATCATTGTAGAGGAGAAATTTTAAAATTATTTGAGTGTGGAATTGGTACAAATAATCCAGAACTAGTTTCAAGTATGGGTTTATCAGGAAGACCTGGTGCTAGTTTAAGAGCATGGAGAGACTATTTTGTAAATGCTGAAATTTATGGAGCTGATATTGATAAAAAAATATTATTTAAAGAAACCAGAATCAAAACCTTTTATGTAAATCAGACAGATAAAAAATCAGTCCTTAAAATGTGGAAAGAAATAAATGAAGAAAATTTTAATTTGATCATTGACGATGGACTCCATACTTTTTCTGCAGCTATAAATCTATTTGAACTATCTATAGATCATCTTAAGTCAGATGGTATTTACATAATTGAAGATGCACAAAAAAAAGATTTATTAAGTTTTAAAAATTATTTCGATAAAAAAATGAAAAAATACAACTATAATATTCTAACTTTAATTAGTAATAAATATCCTAAAACCAATAACAATTTGATTGAAATAAGAAAAATGAATATTTAAATCTATCCTTTCCAGACATGCCAAATAATTAACTATAAAAAACGAATCTACCAACCATCTTATAACTTCCATGTATAGTAATATCAGAGTAAATTTTAATTAATTCTTCATAGTTACTATTTCTTGGAGATGGATTTCTATTCAAAATTTTCTCTTTTAAAATTAACAAATAGGAAATTTTTTAAATTTTTTTATTCTTATAACAAAGGTAAGAGTTGAATAAAACCAAAGATACAAAAAAAACCGCCAAATAATATTTTTGTTGTAGGTTTAATTAATGGAATTTTGTCTAAATCATAAAAAGGCTTTTTTTTATCTTGCTTTAGACCAATAAAAATCAAAGCGAGACCTAGAATTACAATTATTAAACCAACTTCCCATGCCAAAATTATATCTATATTTAAACTTTTCATATAAATTATTTATCTAAAAAATTTTTTTTAAAGTGACCATCAATCATATTAGAAAACGATTGGTTCCAATGTGACGATAAAGAAGAATTTGAGTACTCTTTAAAACATGGGGTACCAATAGTGTAATGAATTAAATTTATATCTTTTTTTTCTTCGTACTCCATGGCCAACCAATTCCATTCTTTGTTAATTTCACCAATTTCATTATCTTTTATCCAATTAAATCTATGAAGAAAGGCACCAGTCTGTTTTTGGATGAATTCTGGAGTTAAAATTTTGTGAGAGGAATGGTTACAGTTCCACAAAATTAAACTTGACCAATTTTTTCTAGGATAATCCTCATTCTTATTACCCCAGTATTTATTTTTAATTTTAGTTTTGTAGTCGTGTTTTACAACTTGAATAGCATATTTATCGTCTCTTAAATCCCATAATTTTTTTATATCTTCTAGGCATACCATATCACCATCTGCATAAATAGCCCATCCACTAAAATTCATAAGATATGGAACTAAAAATCGAGAATAAATAAATTCATTACTACCATCTTGATGGGTTTCTTTATAATTTGATAAAGAGTTTATATTCAAAGGCAAAAACCTTATTGGAATAGAACTTTTCTCAATCACACTTTGGGTAAACGCATGATAAGCCACAGCTTCGCGCTGATCAAAGCCTACTACAATATCTACAATATCACTCATCTAACCTTTTCCTTTACTTTTTGTCTTAGGGTTTTTATTACCTTATCCCAAGATCCTGGTTCTTCTTGCTCAATTATTTCAACTGATGGATACCAGATACTTTTATTGTATGATGACGTCCAATACCATAATTTACCTTTGCCTTTGGGTAATAATAAAAAAGTTTCTTTACCTAATGCACCAGAGAAATGAGCATTAGAATTACTTATTGTTATTACAAAATCACATATATCTATTAATGATATAACACCATCAATATCTTCGAAATTGTCTAAATCATTGATCTTATTTATTTCAATTCCACTTTTATGATAAAAATCCTCTCTTTCTTTTTTTGTATCATTATATTGTAAATCTACAAAAGTAATATTAGGTATGGAGAGAATAGGTTTTAAATCATCAAGAGTTATACTTTTTGATAAGCCTATCCTCCTGTTTACACTGTGCCAAGATATTCCACATTTGAATTTATTTTTTTTGTTTAATTTACTCTCAAGAATAATCCTTTTTTGTTTATTAGAACTTATGTAGCTGTTTTTATTTTTCAAAAAATAACTATTATCCTTTACAAATAAAGGACCTAAATCTCCAATTGGCATTTGATGACTAAAATAATTTGAATTTGGATTAAATTCTTTTTTTTCATAAAATAATATCTGCAGCTCAAGCCTCTGTATAATTGGATGAAGTCTCTTATCAATACTTATATAAATTTTATTAACTAAGGGCTTAATATCTTTTAAAAACCTTAAAAATAAAATTGTATCTCCAATACCCTGCTCATCCCATATTATTAAATTTTTAGCATGGGTATCTAAAGTAAATTTTGGAAGATTAGTTTTGAATATGAATGAATCAAAATTTTTATATAACCAACGAGATGCGTAATTTAACCATCCTTCTTCATAATTCGATTTCGCCAATTGGCATAAAGCTAAAAAATACTTAGCTTCATGATTATTGGTATTTTCTTTTATTGATTCAATAAATATTTTCTCCGCTTTTTTACTGTTTCCAGTAAAATACCAAAACGCTCCTAAATTATTCATAGCTATGTTGTTTTTCGGTTTGATTTTGAGAGATTCTTTTTGACAGTTCTCAGCTTTATCTAAACAGCCTAACCCTAAATAACAGTTTCCTAAGTGCGAATAAGCAACGAAACTATTTCTATTAACTTTTATTACTTCTAAAAAACATGCCTTAGCAGTTTCAAAATTATTTAATTTATAATTCGCTAACCCCAACAAAAGATTTTTTGTTTCAGGATAATTGTCAAATTTTTTTAAAAATGAAATTGCCTGACTTTCTTTTTTCCAATCAATTAAATTCATACAATAATGATGAATAATTTCTTCTGTTAAATCTTTATCTTTAATTAGATTAGAAAATATAAAATCTGAAGCTTTATAATTCTTTATTAGTGTTTGTAATTTTGCTATTTCAAAATCTATTAATTTATTATTTAAAGACAAAATTTTTGCGAAATATAACAATGACAAAGCATCAAGATTTTTGTCCTTTTGTCTTAAAGTTACTGATAGGTTTTGATAAAAAGATATTTCAAATGGTGCTTTTTCTATAGACATTTTTTGAAAATAAATGGCTTTATCATAATTTTTTTCCAAAGAATAAAAAGTACCAAGTAAACTTATAACTAAAATATCATTCTGGTTTTTTGTATACAACGTATTTAAATATTTTATTACTGTTGCACCTTGATCCTCTATTTGCATGTTAAAAAAACGAGAAATCTCTTTATCAGAAATAGTTTGGTTAATAATTTTTTTATATTTTTTAGTTGTCTTTTTCACCTCTTCGAAAAGCCTAATATTTTTTGGATATTTTAATAAAATATCTTTGTAAATTTTAAGTCCCTCAATGTGATTATTTTGAGTGAATAACTTATTTGCTTTTTTAAATAGGTCGTTAATAGACATTGCATTCTACTCAATTAGTTGATTCAGGGAAATCAATTGGGAAAAATAGAAGATATGATAAATTATTATTGTATTTTGCATCTTGAATTAATACGGTAGTTTTTTCTCCAAAAGTATCTAAGATAATCCATTTTTTCAAGTTAAAGGGTTTCTCTGAAAATTCTAAAATAAGGGTCTCTAACTTATCATTTTCTTTGCTTTTAATTTCTAAAGATATTATGCCAGATGTAATACTGAGTTTAATTTTAAAATTTTCATTATTAAATATGGATTTATCTTGTAACAAAATCGAGAAAGGTGAGCTTCTAACGGGAATGTTATTAGTTGATCTGTTGTCTCGGTCTTGGATTACAATCCAAAATCCTTTAGAGGTTATGAGAAGATTTTTTGGTTTCTCATAATCTATTCTCAACTTACCTGGTAAGTCTAAGTAAATTTTTCCATTACTGATATCTCCAGTAGGTCCTACCTGAATAAAATTTGCTTCTAAAGTTTTTAAGTTTTTAAAAAAATTTTCAATTTTTAAAAATACAAGTTGATCTTTTTCATAAGCGAATATTGATGTGCCAAAAAATATTATAAAGAAATATAAAGTTGTCTTTAAATTAATGTTTAAAATCTTCAACTAATTTTCCTCAATCAAAACTTCTCTTTTTCCAGCACGACCTGGTTTGGAAATAACATTGTTGTCTTCCATTTTTTCTATAATTGTGGCTGCCCGATTATAACCTATTTTTAAATGCCTTTGAATAAATGAAGTACTTGCTCTTCTTTCTCTTATAACTAATGCTAATGCTTCATCATACAATTCGTCTTTGTTACTTTGATTGCTTTGAAGATGATGAGTATCATTTGCCATAGGATTTTCTGGTTCTTCAGTTATACTGTCATCATAGTCTGGAATAGACTGATCAGATAAAAATTTTGTAACCTTCTCTACCTCACTATCTTCTACAAATGGTCCATGAACCCGCGTTACTTTACCTCCACCTGCCATATAAAGCATGTCTCCTCGACCAAGGAGCTGCTCTGCACCTTGTTCTCCTAATATTGTTCGGCTATCAATTTTGCTTGTAACTTGAAATGAAATTCTTGTAGGAAAATTTGCCTTAATTGTGCCAGTAATAACATCAACTGAAGGTCTTTGTGTAGCCATAACAACGTGAATACCTGCAGCTCTTGCCATTTGTGCCAGTCTTTGCACTGCAGCTTCTATATCTTTGCCAGCAACTAACATTAAATCTGCTACTTCATCGATAATTATAACTATAAATGGTAATGGTGTAAGACTTATTTGTTGATCTTCAAATATGGGTTGTCCGGTTTCAGGATCGAAGCCTACTTGAATATTTTTAGAGAGAATTTCACCCTTTTTTCTAGCTTCAATTAATCTTTCGTTGTAATTGTCTATATTTCTGACACCAAGTTTGCTCATTGACATGTATCGCGTTTCCATTTCACGAACAGCCCATTTTAGAGCAATAATTGCTTTTTTGGGATCAGTTACTACAGGAGTTAATAAATGGGGAATACCATCATAAACTGATAATTCTAACATTTTAGGATCAATCATTATTAATCTGCAAGTATCTGGAGTATGTTTATAAAGTAGAGACAATATCATCGCGTTTATACCAACAGATTTTCCTGAACCTGTTGTGCCTGCAACTAATAAGTGGGGCATTCTTGCTAAATCAGCAACTACAGGATAACCTGCAATATTTTTTCCAAGACAAACAGGAAGACTAAAATTGCTATTTTGAAACTCTTGATGTTCTAAAATATTTCTTAAAATTACTGTTTCTCTAGATTTGTTAGGTAACTCTATACCTATAACGTTTTGTCCTGGTACCATAGCCACTCTAACCGCCTCAACTGACATTGACCTTGCTATATCATCTGCCAGTGATATGACTCTTTGACTTCTTAAACCTGGTGCTGGTTGCAAATCATATCTAGTTACAACTGGGCCATACCTAACTGACTCAATATTTCCATTAATTGAATAATCTGACAAAACTCCTTCAAGAACTTTAGCATTCATGTCTAGAGTTTCTTTACTTGGAGGGTTAATCTCTTCTCTAAAGTCTCTTAACAGCTTTTCTGAGGGCAATACAAATCCACTTTCAGAACCTATTGGTAAGTCACTTTGATAAGAATTGTAATTTCCCTCTTTTTTCTTTTTAAGCTGCTCACTTTTATCCATATTTTTAATTAATATTGGATTTTTTCGAACACTAGGCTTTTTTCTTGTTATGGTATTACTATTAATTTTAAAAAAATAATTTTTAATTATATTAATAAATCTATACTTATTTTTTTGTTCACTAATGTGACCTAAAGTATTTTTATCATTGTAAAAAAACAAATTAAGGAACATTGTTAAAATCCAAATTATTGGCAAAAAAATGGGTCTTAAAATAAATTTAAAAAAGTTAATTTCTTCAGAACTTATAGATGATGCCAAAACAAAAAAGGCTAGAGAAATAATCCCTGAGGTAACACCTAAAAATAAACTAAATACTTCGATGCTGACATTAATAAGTTGTGAACCTTTTGTAGTAAAAATAAGAAAGAACCATTCTGACAATCCATTTTGACTTATAATTGGCAAATTTAAATCTAATGTTTGAGTTAATTGAGTCTCAAAATAACTACCACCTAAAGAACTAAAGAAAATCATAAAAATGATAGATAAAAATTTAATTTTAAAAAATCTAATCTTATTTCCATTAAAAAATTTTAATGACCAGATAAATAAAAGTATTGAAAGTAATAATCCAGGTAAAAGACCAAACTCTCTTATTACCAAACCAGATAAATAAGCACCTATTTTACCATATAAATTTCTTACTTCATTTTCAGAAATAATACCCCACCCAGAATCTTCTGGATCGAATGAAAATAAAATTAATAATGATGATATTGAGGTAATAAAGAGAATTAAAAATAGGATTTTATTAGTTATCTTCATATATAAACTAGTATTGTTTATTAACTGCTCTTTATTATTCATCAAAAAAGCCTATTTTTAAATCTCATCAGTTTTTAAGTACGAACAGATACGTTTCATTGTTTCCTCAATAATTTCTTTTTTGTCGACTAATGATATTCGCAAAAAACCTTTACCCGGATTAAAGCCGTTAACCTCTTTTGCCATAAAACTCCCTGGCATAACTTTTATTGAAAATTTATTCCACAAAATTTTTGTTGCTTTTTGATCGTCATTAACTTTTAACCAAAGGAAGAAACCTCCATCTGGAATTTTAAAATCCTTATAGAAAGGCTTTAAATATTTTTCTACAATTTCAAAATTTTTGTCGTAATGCAAACAAGCTTTATTATGATGATGATCATCATCATATAATGCGCTAGCTACTTTCTGAATAGGTATTGGCACAGGAGAAGCACCGTTGGATACTAATAACTTATAGTTTTCAATTATATTCTCATCTCCAGCTATGAACCCTGCTCTCATTCCACAAGCATTACTTCTTTTAGATAAAGAATTAAAAATAATTAAATTTTCTAGACTTTTTCCTATACTTGCTGCTGCCTCTAAACCACCAGGTGGCTTAGGTTTATTCATTCTATATATATCACCATAACACTCATCAATTGCTAAAATAAATTTATATTTTCTAGCAAGTAAAATAGCGTTTCTTAAATAATCAATACTAGCAACACTCCCGTGTGGATTCGATGGGGAACAAATATACATAATGACCGATGACTTTAAAAGTTTTTCAGGTAAATTTGAAATTTTTGGTAAATAATTATTTTCCGGTAAAGCGTTTAACCAATATGTTTTTGACCCACTTGATATACTACCTGCTAGCCAAGCATGATAAAATGGATTAGTTATAAGAGCTGTTGTTTCTCCGACTTTTAAATCCTTTGCCAGCAAACCTACTAGATGTAATGGTTCTCTTGTTCCGGGAACGGGAACTATGTTTCTATTTAATTCTATAAGTTTGTCTGCAGTTGGATACCTTCTTTTTATATAATTTAATATACTATCCCCATAAGTTGGTATTGCTTCACTTGGTGGGTATTTTGCCCAATCGTTATAATTCAGATCTAAGATTTTTTTAGTGAAGTTTGGCACTCCTAATGTAGGTTCACCCAACGACATTTTTAAAACTGGATATTTAGGATTAGGCTCAGTATTTTCCAAAAGAGATGTCAATTTTCCAAACATCCAATCCTTTAAATTGTTATAGTCTGAGTTAAGCATTATAAAACCTTCGAATAATTTTTACATTTATTTATTTATATTATACTGGTAGATTTTAAAACCAATATAATTTCATTGTTTAACTAAAAGAGATTTCCAGTGACTGTTAATAAGATTTCAAATAAAAATTTTCATAAAATTTGTGTTATTGGTGGTGGTATAACTGGAGCTATAATGGTTTTATTGTTAAAAAATTCAAACATGTTTAAATTGAACGATATAGGTTGGATTAAACCAAATTTAAAATCTAAAAGTGATCTAAGAACTACATTTTATAACAAAAAAAGTTTGGATTTGCTTAATGATTTACATATTTTAAAAAAACTAAAAAAAAATGACTATACTTCAGTAAAAAACATTAAAGTATATGGTGCTAATCGTAGTTTGCCATTAGAGTGGGATTATTTTGACAAACAAAAAGAACTAGGCGTTGTAATAAAAAATAATATTATTTTAAAGGTTATAGAAGAACAACTTAAAGATATTAAACAATATGATAGTTTTGTTAATAATACTAAATGCAATATTTTTGAAAGAACTTTATATCTGGAAAATAAAACATTTATTAATACACATTTAGTATTATCAGCAGATGGAAAAAATTCTTATCTAAGAAAATTATTATCTATTAAAACCATTGTCAAAAATACTAGTCACATCGCAGTTTCTGGATTTTTGAAACAATCTAAAAATCATAACTCGACTGCCATTCAAGCATTTACAAAAATAGGTCCAATTGGAATACTTCCTTATGAGAATAAAAATATAGTGAACTTTGTTCAAAGTATAGAAAGAATAGAATTTAAAAAAATTTTATCTAAAGAAAATCCTGAATATTTTATTTGTAGTGAATTAAATAAATTTTTTTCACACATTGATCTTAATTTTAATCCTATAAAAAAAATAAATAAAATGAATAATAAATTATCGTATTGGGATCTTGACTTGAACTTAGTGCTAAACCCAACATCTTCAAGAGCAATTTTAATTGGTGATGCTGCTCACTCAATACATCCCCTAGCTGGACAGGGACTAAACCTATCTTTAAGAGACTGTGTTTCAGCATTAAAGGCAATAAAAAAATGTTTTAAATCTGGGAATGATCTTGGTGATAAATCTATTTTAAAACATTACAAAAGTGAAAGATTACCAAAAACTATTTTAATGACAGCATTTACGGACTTTATATTTTTGGGATTTACTTCAACTTCAAGCAATACACAAGCATTACTTACAAAAGGTATGGAAAATTTAAATAATACTGATTTTAAAAATATATTTAGGGATTTAGCATCAGTTTAATTTAGAAAGAATTATAATATTCTTGAAAATATTTATCGTGGTTTTGTTCAAAGTCATGCAATAAATTCCAACTGTATATGCCGGAAGAGTGACTATCAGAAAAAATAAGGAAATAAATTAACAAATTTTTAGTGCTTACTTAATTCAGATAAATTATTTTCGTTAATATGACCATCTAATAATGTTTGCAATAAATTGATTCTTTTTGTTAAAGAAAATGTTTCTAATAATAGTTGTTTTTCATTAATTTCTAAAGGGCATATCATTGTTATTTGATCAGCAAAATTATAATCATTAAAGGAGTCGATTGCATCCATGTTTGCTCTGATTTTTTTTAATTTAAAATATTTCTTCAAGGTTGTCTTTAAAGTACTGAAGTCAGAGGTCTTTTCTTTTAAATCAAGATCTTTACTAAAATTTTTCCAATTAATATTTGCCTCTTTAAAATTTTTATTATTGATACTCTCAGAAATTAAGTTAAATCTGCTTAAACCTTTGAGGGTAATTAGATATCTATTATCTTCAGTTTCTTCAAATTTTATAATCTTACCAGCACATCCGACCTCAAATAAAGAAAATTCGTCATCACTTTCTTTTATATTTTTGGGTTGTATCATACCAATCAATCTATTTTCATTAGAAATTGCCTGGTCTATCATTTTTAAATATCGTGGTTCAAAAATATTTAAGGGAAGGTAAGTGTCTGGAAACATTACGACACCTTTCAGGGGAAATATTGGAATTGTCTTTGGTAATTTTATTTCTTTTATAAAGTTATTAACCATTTGAGTATGTCCTAATTAGGAAAATAACAAGGATGCTAGTTTTTTTCTAGCACTAATTGTTTCTTTGGCTTCGATACCTGCTGATGAAAAAAATTCAAGCAACTGCTTTCTAGCTGCTTGTTCATTCCAATCTTTGTCTATTTTAATAGATTTCAGGAGCATTTCAAAAGAATCTTCAATTTTACCTATACCAAATAAAGCAATTGCCATTTGTAATAGGTAATCTAAATTGTTTGGTTCTTGTTTTAGTTTTTTTTCCAACTCTTCAATACTTCCCTTAGCCTTAAAGGCCTTTTCAGAAACTTCAAGCAATGATATTGCATTTTCAACTGGCTTTGAATTTTTAATTTCTGGAGCTAAATTATCAATCAGTTTTCTTGTATCATTAAATTTATCCAAGCCAATCATTGATCGAATAAGAATTCCAAAACCAATGTGGTTATCTGGGTCTTTTTCTAGAATTTTTTGGGAAATTTCTAATGAAGAATTCCAATCCCTCAACTCTGTGGATTCCTTTGCGCTTAAAATTAAATCTTCGACATCCTGTCCTGGACCTAATAAACCCAGCGATTTTCTAACAAATTCTATTATTTCAGTTTTTGATTTAGCTCCTTGAAATCCATCGACAACTTTGCCCTCAAAAAAAGTATAAATTGTTGGTATAGATTGAATTTTTAACTGTGCAGCAATATTTGGATTTTGATCAATATTAATTTTAGCTAAAATTAATTTTTGTCCATAAGTTTTAACAGTAGCTTCTAATAACGGTGTAAGGGTTTTACAGGGCTCACACCACGGTGCCCAAAAATCAACTATAACCGGCAATGTCTTTGAAACTTCTACAACATCATTCATAAACGTATCTTCATTTACATTTATTACATTGCTAGTTGTTGAGACTAAATCATTATCTTCCATTATGTGAGCTCCTTGATATAGAAGTTGATATGGTTGTAAGTAAATAATATTTCAACAATTTATTACAAAATACTACAATTGACCAATCACTAAACTGTCTATATCTAAAATATACAGATAAATTTTAAAATATAGAGAAATTATATTCAAAAATGGTAAAAGAATTAAACATTGCTTTAATTGGTTGTGGTAACTGGGGAAAAAATATAGCCAGAAATTTACATCAAATGGGATCTTTAGCATGTATATATGATATCAATTCAAAATTGTCAGAAGAGCTTAGTCATGACCATACGTTACCTACATTCGAACTCAATAAAATTTTTAAAGATAAAAATATCAAAGGAATTGTAATTGCTTCACCTGCAAAAACTCATAAAGATTTAGCAATAAAAGCTCTAAAAAATAATAAAGATGTATTTATAGAAAAACCATTTTGTTTGTCCTTGCCTGATGCTCATAAACTTTCAGAATTAGCTACAAATAAAAACAGAATTTTAATGGTAGGCCATTTGTTGAATTATCATAATGCTTTTATAAAAATGAAAGAACTTATTAAAAATGGGAAAATAGGAGTTCCAAAAAACATTCGTGCAAATCGTTTGGCTATGGGGACTATAAGATCTGAAGAATCTGTAATTTATGATTTGTCTGCCCATGATATTTCCATGATACTTTCTATTACAGAAGAATTACCTATTGATGTGAACGTTCAATCAATTCATCATAATAATAACGTAGGACCAGATGCAATCAGTGTTAAATTATCATTCTCGAAAGGTGTAACTGCGCTAATTAATTCTGATTGGATGTGTCCATATAAAGAACATAAATTTTCTGTAATTGGGACACAGGGCTCACTAATTTTTGACGACACAAAAAATTGGTCAGAAAAATTGGTATATAATCCATCATTTATAACATCTAGAAATTCTATAATAAATGCACCTATAGAAACGATTAAGATCCAAGAAAATGAACCACTTGAAATTGAATTAAAAGAATTTATAGACTGTGTGTATTCAAGAAAAGACCCTTTAACAGATCATAATGAAGCTTTAAAAGTTCAAACTGTTATGGATATGATAGACAAAAAAATTTAAGAGAATAAGGTAAACATATGATACCATTTATTGATCTAAATGCTCAGCAAGAATTAATTCGAGATAAAATAGACAAGCGTATCAAGCAAGTTCTTGATCATGGACAATATATCTTAGGTCCGGAAGTAAGAGAACTTGAAGATAAACTAAGTTTATTTACAGGATCTAAATATGTTTTGTGTTGCTCTAGTGGAACAGATGCATTGTTATTATCCCTACTAGGCTTGAAAATTAAACCCGGTGAAGGTGTAATTGTTCCTGCTTTTACTTTTGCTTCTTCTGCTGAAGTAATGCCTTTACTTGGTGCTATTCCAATTTTCATTGATGTTAACCCTGATACTTTCAATATAGATCCAAATAAGCTCTCTGATTCTCTTGAGACTGCCAATGAGATTGGTATCAATGTTAAAGGTATAATGTCTGTTGGTTTATTTGGACAACCAGCGGAGATGGATTCAATAAATGATTTTGCAAAGAAAAATAATTTATGGGTCCTTGATGATGCTGCACAGTCTTTTGGCGGAACATATAAAGAAAAAACTGTTGGTAATTTGTCTGAAGTAGCTGCAACATCTTTCTTTCCTGCCAAACCATTAGGTTGTTATGGAGATGGAGGGGCAGTTTTTACAAATGATATAGAAATTTATGAAATAGCAAATTCTTCTCACATACACGGAATGGGGAAAAAAAGGTATGAATATGAAAGAATAGGAATGAATGCTCGTATGTCGACAATTCAAGCTGCTATTTTGTTAGAAAAGCTTGAAATATTTACAGAGGAGTTAAAAAAAAGACAAGTAGTGGCAAGTAACTACAATAAAAACTTAAACTCTCTAAACCTAAATATTGGATTACCAAAAATTAAAAAAAATGTTACGAGCAGCTGGGCTCAATATACAGTCTTACTTCCAGAAAATATCAATAGAAATAAACTCCAAGAATATTTAAAATCAAAAAAAATTCCTACGACTGTATATTATCCAATACCACTAAATAAACATAAACCTTATAATAAATATCCTGTATCTAAAAGCGGTTTAGATGTAACATATTATTTGTCTAAAAATGTTTTATCCCTTCCTATGCACCCATATTTAAAAGAAGATGACATTTTTTATATAACTGAAAACATAAATAATTTTATAAAAAACTGCTGAGATAAATCATTTTTTTGTTTTTCCTTGATACTATAAATTAGAATGCTATATTTCAAACATGTTAAGCGGGCGTAGCTCAGTGGTAGAGCATCTCGTTGCCAACGAGAATGTCGAGAGTTCGAATCTCTTCGCCCGCTCCAGTCGCCTTCGGCGGAATGTTTAGATTTCCTTAAATATTGAACTTTTTAGAATTGTGACCTTTAATTGTCTTCAAAAACTAATTCTTTTTCAAGCAACAAAAAGAGCTATTATGGCAGTTTATTTATTCTCAAATGGCAAAAATTGCAAAGACAGAGAGTGGTACAACACGTATTGATTAACCTATACTAAAAACTTATTCTTTTTATAGTCTAGCATCCATTTCTCAAAAACTAGTATTGCCTCATCCATGTCAGCAGTTTTGTTTGGATGTTTTTTTGCTCTACCTAACATTGTGGATACAACATTAACCTGATATTTTTTGTCTCTAGCTTTTATTGCATCTATTGTATAGATTGCTTTTTCTTTATTCTTAAATCCGAGCCCTTTTAAAGTTGTCTCGGGCTTGTAATCTGAATATAGAGATAAATTAAGAGGCTCTAACTTTGTCTTATAGTCTTGCTTACTCATTGGCATAGAATCTATAAGAGCAAAAATGTTATGAGGTTCTAAAGTTGAATATTCTTTTTTTAATGTACCATCGTAACCTATTAGTTTGATAGTAAACTTAAGACCCTTTTTTCTAAAAGACATTAATTTGACATGTCTTTTATGAAATTCTTTTATATGTTTTTGATAAAGTTCTTTAGATTTTTTATAGTCACTATCTCTGTAACAAGTGGTACTTAACAAAAGTATTCTACATTTCCATTTATATTTCGTTAAATCCATTATTTATGTGTTTGTATTAATTGTTTTCAGTATCAACTATATCATTTTCAGTTTTACTTACTTGATCTTTTTTCTTTTTCATCTTGCAAACTTCTTTTAAAGCTAAGCCTGCCATTACTCCTATACCCATTCCTATTATAGTTCCTTTAATTATTCCTATTCCAAACATTTTAGTCTCCTAATTTTCTATCCATGAAATAAATTGATAAAAACCAAAAAGAATACCAAAGAAAATATAAAGTCTGATTTGTGATCTCAATATTGGTATAACTATGATTTTTTGTATTATTGACATAGTAATCATTTAATCTTTTTAAATTAATATTCAATATCACAATATAATATTAAAAATTTATTAGGGTATTAACTGTAGTTTATTTTCAAAATAAAATTTAAAAATTAAACTAACTTCTATAATCATAAAAAATTACACCTCTATTATTTCTAGCTTTGATAGTGTAACTTGCTTGCGCTTTAGACATTAATTTTTCTTCAATTATCTTTGGACAAGCTTTGTATACATTCTCATTTTCATACTCATATGTGCTAGTTAACCTGTGATTTTGTTTGTTCCAGACTTGTGCAACAGTTCTTCTCACTAATCCTGCTTTAGATAATTCTTTAATTACATCTTATGTCCATACTTTTTCTTCAAAAGTTGCCATACAGTGTTCTAATTCTACTTTTGTTGCAAAATCTAGTTCCATGCAATTCATAAACAAAGTTTCTTAAGTTATAGGTTTTACCATGTTTGTCACCTGTTAATATGTAAATTTATATGCAAAAACATTAGATAGAATGCAAATAAACAATATTATTTCTTTTAAAGATAGCCCAATTTATTATATATCACGATTACTAAATTAACTGTCAGCAACATATAAAAAATGAAAATTTTATTTAAAATATTTTTACTCATACTTTCTACATTACCTATTCAAAAAAATGCGTTTTCTTACAGCAAGAATTCAGGAAAAGTTAGTATTAGTGTTTCTGTAAATAAGACAGAAAAATCAGATAATAAGAGTGCAGAAGCTAAAACAAATGCTTCAGTGAGTAAAACCATGGAAAATATTACTAGCTCAGGTAAAAATAATACGCCTGTAAGTAAAACTTCAGAGACACTGTCTGTTAAAGATATATCTAACGAACAATCATACTCTTATGACGATAATAACAGCTCTTTATACGATGATCATGAAAGAAATAATAATTTTGAAAATAAAGTAAATGGTTACAAATCCATTAAAAAATATGAAATAACAAAACAGGAGAGATTATTAGATGCTATTAAAAATTTTAAAAATGAAGAGAGTTTAAATAAGAGTGATCTAAAAAGAATAGACAGTTTAGTTAATAGAAGAATTAGAGAAATTGCTAAAAAAATTAAATTCAAATTTGATAAAGATAACAAAAAACGATTTTTTGAATTTACAGAAAAAACAAATTATGACATTGAAATAATTGAAAAGAAAGCTGAATTAGTTGATTATGTTCAAAAGACTTTTGAGGTAATGGGAGTAGTAAATTAACCCCATCTGCTACAGAACCTATCAACATATAACCTGAGCCACCGCCTGTGGCACATGAATGGGTAGGTACACTTAACTGATAATCATATAAGTATCTTTTTAGAAATAATATTAACAACAATTTCTATGTCTACATATACCTATACTAAGAACAGTTATTTTAGGGTAGACAAAATGAGTACATTGAAGATGTTTTCATATAATTATATCATTGAAATTGCTGAACATTATGTGTGATTGAAGCATGATATAGGCTTTTACTACCCCAAAACTTCTATAAATACGTTCAAGTAATCCTTAACAAATTAAATTTGACTTTATCTAAGATGTAATAATCATTGAGATTGTTCATTATATTGTTTGATGCAATTAAAAAACCTATATATTTCTTGTATCTAGGTGACCAAACAATTGAAGTTGCTTTACCAATTTCCAAGCCTTTTTTGAAAATTGAGAGATTATTAAAAAATTCTGGGTTCTCTTCACCTTTTAAATTGAATTCAATTTTAAATATATCTTTTTCAAAACCAAGCTGTTTTTGTATCAATAAAGAGGACTTTCCAATGAATTCATTGTCTGTGTCAAGATTACAAAAATTTCCTAACCCACAATCATAAGGTGTGTTTTTTATTGTCATTTCATTTCCATAACTAAGAAGATTATTCTCTACTCTCTCAATCATATTTGGACACCCAACCCGAATGTTAAATTCCTTACCTTTTTTCATTATTAGGTCCCACAACATAATTGCGTTATTTGGATTAATTAGTAAAATTTCGTAACCAGATTGTTTACTGTAACCTGTTTTTGAAATTATAATTTCTTCTTGATTGAATGGAAATTTTGTGAAATTAAAATATTTCAAGGTTTGTATTTCATCACCAAAGATTTTTTGAACTAATTTTTCTGATTTTGGTCCTTGGATAGCAATTGTAAGTATATCGGTTTGTATTATTTCAGAATAAAATTCTTTTGAATTATTAATTGCAGAGACCCAATTAAATAAGTCTGAATCTGATAAAGAAATTAGGAAATTATTATTAGCGATACAGAATACAACTGCGTCATTTAATAACCCACCTTCAAAGTTAACTATTGGTGCGTAATACGCTTTACCTGAAGAAATATTAGAAAAATCTCTACAAAAAAGATATTGCATTAATGACAAAGATTTACTTCCTTTGACTTCAATAACTTTTTGAGCACATACATCCCATAACTGAACATTTTCTATTAGATGATAATAATCTTCTTTTAATGATTTAAATATCGTAGGTAATAATGTGTTATTATATACAGTATATTTTTTAACACCTGCCATTTTATTTCTAGTAGTAAATGGTGTGCTTCTAATTCTATTAGATGTGTTAATTAAAAAACCATTAGACATTTGTTTGTACCCCAATTAAACAATATCTATAAACTACTTTGGACATATTTTATGAAAAGTAAATTAAGAAAATTACTTAATGAAAATAAATTTGTTTTTACGGCTGAAACCTCCCCCCCAGATTCTGGCAATAAAGATGTTGTTTTAAATAAAGTAGAATGTTTAAATGGTTTAGCTGATGCTATTAACGTTACTGATGGAGCTGGAGCAAAGTCTCATATGTCAGCTCTTGCGACAGCAGCAATTCTTGCTCAGAATGGTATTGAACCAATTTTACAATTTACTACCAGAGACAGAAATAGGATTGCAATACAAGGTGATCTACTTGGTGGGTGGGCATTGGATATTCCAAATATTCTTTGTTTGTATGGTGATGAGGTTAAAGGCGGAGATCAACCAGACACCAAAGAAGTTAGAGATCTAGATACAATTGGTATATTGAGGACTGCTCATGAAATTAAAACAAAAAAAATGTATCCTTCTGGAAGAAAAATTAATGATGCACCAGAATTTTTCATTGGTGGGGCAGATACTCCATTCAAAGTTAACAATGATTTTGATGGCTCAAAATTATTAAAAAAAATTGAAGCTGGTGTAGAATTTTTTCAAACACAATACGTTTTTGAAAAAGATATTCTTAAAAATTATATGCTAAAATTAAATGAATTAAATATTACTGAGAAAGCATATTTCATAATTGGCTTGGGAGTAATTAAATCAGCAAAAAGTGCTAGATGGATGAACAAAAATCTCTTTGGTATCAATATACCTGATGAAATAATCAATAGAATTGAACAATCTAATGACGAAAACCTTGAAGGTATTAAAATTTGTATAGAATTGATAGATAAATATAAGTCTATTGAAGGTGTTAGTGGAATTCATTTAATGGGATATAAACAAGAAAAAGAGATAGCGTCTGTTATTTCAAATTTTAAATAAATAATAATCAAAATTTATAAAACTAAATTGCTTTAACAAAAATTTTATTAGCTGCCTTTTTCGCCTTCTCTAAAGTTGGAGCTAAAACAATACCCATTCGACGATATGATTTTAAAAATGGTTTTCCAAAGATTCTGTAATCTACATTTTTGTCTTCAAGTGCATCTTCAACACCATTAATGACATAGTTACCCGAAGCATTTTCTTCTGATAGGATCACATGACTAGCACCAGATTGATTTATTTTAATTTCTGGTAATGGCATTCCCAGCAAAACTCTGGCGTGAATATCAAACTGACTAAAATTTTGAGTAAACATCGTGACCATTCCTGTATCATGTGGTCGAGGGCTTAGTTCACTAAAAATTACCTCTTTTTTTTTATCAATAAAAAATTCCACCCCAAATATACCTGATCCACCTAAGTCTAAGACCATTTTTTTTGCAGATTCTTGCGCCTTTCTAATTACGTCTTTTGAACAATGAGCAGGCTGCCAACTATACTGATAATCACCTCTTTTTTGAAAATGTCCAATAGGATCACAAAATGTAACTTTTCCAGATTTTTCTAAAATTGTTAAAAGAGTAATTTCATACTCAAAATCTATGAACTCTTCGACTATCACACGTTTCCTGTTTCCCCTCATACCTTTAAGTGCAAATTGCCAGGATACTTTTAATTCATCTTCTGAATTTGCGTAACTTTGACCCTTTCCAGAAGAGCTCATTACTGGCTTAACTGCGACTTTTGTACCAATTTTATTTGCCTCTAAAATTAATTCCTCTTCTGTTTCTGCGTATGCAAAATTAGCAGTTTTTAATCCTAGAAATTTTGCTCTATCTCTTATTCTATCTCTATTCATAGTTAAATTTACAGCTTTCGCTGACGGTATTACGTTATAACCATTTTGTTCAGCGTCAATTAGAACATTTGTCTCAATAGCTTCAACTTCTGGTACAATGAAATCAGGTTTATGTTTATTAATAACTTCTCTCAGCTTTTCTTTATCAAGCATGTTAAACACTTCATTTTTGTCACTAACTTGCATTGCAGGGGCATTTTCATATGCATCACATGCTATTACATTACATCCAATTCTTTTAAGGCTAATTGTTAATTCTTTACCTAACTCACCACTTCCTAACAGTAAAATTTTTTTCATGTAATGACCTTTTTACGTTTAAAATGAGTATATTCTGACTTAATATAATACAATGACTTTTATAAAAACAGTTATTTATAAGATATTAAACAAACAAATATCTAGCATTTATAATAAACGTTTTGATAATTATAATAATACCCCTAAAGGGGTATTTTGGAATAGTAAATTATCACAAGACCTAAGATTAAACATAATTTTAGACAAAATATTAAAAAACACAAAAAATGAAAAAACTTCAATTGCAGATATTGGCTGTGGATATGGTAGATTATACGAGATTATTAAAGAGAGAAACTTAGATGATAAATTTCAATATTATGGGTTTGATATAAACCTGAAGTTAATTAACTTTTGCAAAAATAATAAAGATTTTGAACATATTGAATTTGCAATAAATACCTACCCTTTTAAAAAAACTGATTATATCATTATGTCAGGTACATATAACCTTGCACCAACTAATAATATCCCATTATGGGAAGATTATATAATTAAAAATCTTACAAATAATTGGAAATTGGTTAAAAAAGCTATGATTTTTAACTGCTTAATAAAAGAAAAAAGAAAAATAGAAAAAAAACTTTATTATACTGAATTATCTTGGATACAAAAAATATGCGAGAGAAATTTTTGTGATCCTGAGATTATAAAGCATAATCTACTTAAGGATGATATAACTATTATTCTTAAAAAATAATATCAATTTTTAAGAGATATTATGAAACCGCTTAAGTGATATGAAAATAATTCTGGATCCTCTATAGGTATTAAATGTCCACATTCTGGAACTTCAATTCTTTTGACATTTTTCATATTTTTTATCAAATTATTTATGTCATCTTCAATTCTGAAAACTTTATCAAAATGCCCTGTCAAAACTAACACGGGTAAGTCAAGTTTACTCCAATCAAAATCCCAATTTGTTGTAAATCCACCATGCATAAGTTTTGATACCCCATTATAGTCATCTAATCCAAGATAATTCTCATATTTTAGAGCATTATCTTTCATTTTAGATAAAAATTTTGGTGAAGCTATTACTGGTAATGTCATATCTAAGATAAGAGAAGTTCCACCAAATTTTACAGCATTGGCCATTGCATTATTTATCCAATTTAGTCTTTCGCTGGGCTTTCGCAGAGTATTTATAAGCACTAAACCTTTTGCTTCAACACCTTTTGATAAAGACATCGCAGCATAAAGCCCGCCTATTGACAACCCTACTAAAACCATATTTTTTGGATTGATAAAATTAACTAAATTTACAAGGTCACTTACTATTAATTCAGCACTTAAATCTAAATTAGTTTCAAACTTACTTTTTGCTTGTCCTCTAAAATTATATACTAAATAACCGTTGTTATTTTTAATTAAATTTTCACCGATAGATCCGTTCCACGCAGATACATCGCCAGTCAATGCGTTTACAAAGACACAAGTAAAACCTCCTTTTTTAGGTGGAACATATTCATAATATATTTCGTTTTGATCATCAATTTTAAAGATGGACATATTTATTTCCTATTCTTCAGTAGTTTCTATTTTCAAATGTTGAAAATGTATTTCTAATTCTTGATCTCTTAATAAAGAAAATCTTTGAAATTCTTCTTCATTTAAAATGTTTATATTACTAGAATCATTTGTGTTAGGTGTGTTTTCTTCAGAATTTGGTGTGTTTAAATTTTTTTCTATTTCTGACATTTCCTTTTTGATAGGTAACTCACCAACTCGTTCCTGAAATGTAACGATAGCTCTAAGACCTCTCTCAATAGCAGATTTCTCATCGTCATTTTCACTTTCATCAAAACCAACATAAAGAGCATGTATAATATGTTGTTTTGGATTTGGTAAAAGACTAGCGTCAAAAATCATTTCCTCTTCAGGATTTAAATTCATATAGAACTCACTAAATCGTGCAAGAATCTCTCTGGTTCTGGACGGTCCTGGTTCTACTGGAGATGCTTTTTCTGGTGGTTGGGGAGCATTAATATTGTTCCATATAGCAATACAAATCATAAAACTAAATGTTACAACTAAGGCTATTATGAATGGTGTAAAATCTTCGAACATTTTATATACATATAAGGTCTAACTTGAGAAAATATAAGTCGGTAAATTATAAATTAAATCAAAAATTTTTCTTTAGATAATTAAATTTTTGTAAAAAAATATTTATTATATATTTCAGTTACTTACAGATTATTTATAATTTTTTCAGTTATAGTGATTTGCAATTAGTGCAGTTTTCTTGTTAAGATGATTCTTGAATTTTTAATTCAATTTACTTTAATTTTAATAAATCAAGGTTTGTAATGATTACAAGCGGAAACAGGAGAATAAAATGAAAAGGGTATTCGGAGCTGCATTTACCATGGCGGCAACCGTAGCCGTAGGCCTTAGTTGGGCTACAATAGGAAATGCTGCATGCGGTAAAGTTACTATTGCAGAGATGAATTGGGCATCTGCTGAGTTAATGGCCAATGTAGATAAAATAATCTTAGAAAAGGGTTATGGATGTGAAGTTGAACTAGTTTCAGGCGCAACAATGCCTACCTTTACTTCTATGAATGAAAAAGGGTCACCTGATGTAGCTCCAGAATTGTGGGCTAATGCTGTTGCTGTTCCATTAAACAAGGCTGTTGGTGAAAATAGATTAATTATTGCTAACAAGGGACCTATAACTGGCTTAGGCGAAGGCTGGTGGCTTCCTCCTCACACAGTCAAAAAACATCCAGAGCTAAAAACCGCTTTAGATGTTTTAAATAGACCTGATCTTTTCCCTTATTCCGAAGATAAATCCAAAGGTGCTTTTGTTGGGTGCCCAGCTGGCTGGGGTTGCCAACTAGCTAATGCTAATCTTTTCAGAGCTTTTGAAATGGATAAGAAAGGATGGGTTTTAGTTGATCCAGGTAGTGCTGCTGGTTTAGATGGTTCAATGGCAAAAGCTGTTGAGAGAGGGGAAAATTGGTTTGGTTATTACTGGTCACCAACATCTATGATTGGAAAATATAAAATGCACAAACTAGACTTTGGTGTCCCTTTTGGTGGTAAAGATAATTGGGATAATTGCATTGTAAAGCCAGAGAAAGAATGTGCAAATCCACAAAAGTCATCATGGGTTAAGTCTGAAGTTAATAGTGTGGTATCAGCAAACTTCAAAAAGAACGCTGGTGTGGCTATGGATTACATCACTAACAGAGTTTATCCAGGTGAAATAATGAATGGAATGCTTGTTTTTATGACTGAACAAAAGGCATCTGGTAAAGACGCAGCTTTTGAGTTTTTAGAGAAACACGGAAACGTTTGGGAAAAGTGGGTTTCTGCAGACGTGGCTAAAAAAGTTAAAGCTGGTCTTTAAGTAAAACTTAATTTTATAATCACTACCTCTAAATTAATTGAGGTAGTGATTATTTTTTTAAACTTAAGGAATGCAAGATGGATTGGTTTTTTAATTTCCCTGACATGAGCAGATCGGATTTAAGAGAATTTAAGAAAACTGTTGATTTTGCATTCACTGATTTCTCAAGAGCTTATGGCCAAGGTATCGAAGAATTTTTCGAACCTTTATTGATGTTCTTAGTATGGTTCGAAAAGCTTTTTATTAACACCCCTTGGCCTATTATAATATTTAGTATTCTTTTACTTGCTTGGATAGGCTCAAGATCCATGTTAATTGTTGTTGGAACTTTTTTGAGTTTTATGTTGATTGGATATTTTGGTATGTGGGAAGATAC
The DNA here is from genome assembly GCA_902618025.1 of uncultured SAR116 cluster alpha proteobacterium. GTDB lineage: Bacteria > Pseudomonadota > Alphaproteobacteria > Puniceispirillales > Marisalimonadaceae > Marisalimonas. The sequence goes on along the minus strand of CACMYY010000002.1, from coordinate 74,638 downwards.
AATGTCAACATTAGCAATTATACTTGTCGCCACATTTTTATGTATAGCTATTGGTATACCACTAGGTATTGCTATGGCAAGAAGTAATAAAGTACAAGCAGGAATAGTTCCTGTTTTAGACGTAATGCAAACAATTCCTAGTTTTGTGTATTTGATTCCAGTTGTGATGCTTTTAGGTATTGGAAAAGTTCCTGGATTAATTGCAGTATGTATTTATGCAATTCCACCTATTGTTCGTTTAACTAATTTAGGTATTAGATTAGTAGATAAAGACGTTTTAGAGGCAGCTGATTCTTTTGGGGCAAATTATTGGCAGAAATTATTTGGAGTTCAAATGCCATTAGCCCTGCCAACTATATTTGCTGGTGTAAATCAAACAATAATGATGGCACTAGCAATGGTTGTAATAGCATCTATGATTGGAGTTAAAGGTCTTGGTCTTCCAGTTTTAAGAGCAATTTCAAATCAGTATTTAGCTTTAGGATTAATGAACGGTCTTGCTATCGTTATACTAGCAATTATTTTTGATAGAGTTACACAAAAATTTGGAATGAGAATGCAAAAATACAGGAACGAAGGTAAGGATTAATATTATGAGCTCAAAAGATATATTAATCAGAGTGAATCAACTTTATAAAATTTTTGGAATTGGTGATAAAAGTGCACTTGATCTGGTTAAAAATGGAATGGGTAAAGACGAACTTCTTGAGAAATCAAACTGTGTTCTCGGTCTTAATAATATTAATCTAAATATTAAAAGAGGGAAAATACAAGTTGTTATGGGTCTTTCTGGTTCAGGTAAGTCAACTCTTATTAGACATCTAAATAGATTAATAGAACCTACAAGTGGTGAAATAATATTTAACGATACAAACATTCTTAATTTAACTCAAAAAGAGCTAATACAATTTAGACAGAATAATATGTCTATGGTTTTTCAAAAGTTTGCATTATTTCCACATAAAACTGTTTTACAAAATGTTGGATACGGACTTGCGATACAAAATATTTCTAAAGATAAATGGTCTGAAAAAGCTCAGAAATGGATAAAAAGAGTAGGATTAGATGGATATGAAACATATTACCCAGGTCAACTTTCAGGCGGCATGCAACAAAGAGTAGGACTGGCAAGAGCCTTAGCAACAGATGCAGAAATTCTATTAATGGATGAAGCTTTTTCTGCATTAGATCCATTAATTCGTTCGGAAATGCAAAATATACTTTTAGATCTTCAAAGTGAATTACGTAAAACTATAATATTTATTACACATGATCTTGATGAGGCTCTAAAAATTGGAGATAGAATAGCTATTCTTCGCGATGGAAGCATGGTCCAAGACAGCGATCCTCAAGAAATAATAATGAACCCTGCAGATGAATACGTCTCAGATTTTATAAAAGACATCAATAGAGCAAGGGTCATTCAAGCAAGATCAATAATGACACCAACAAAAACTAAAAGCTCAGGGGCAACTGTCAAAGAAGATATGGTATTAGAAGATATACTTCAAATAATGTCAGATGCACCATCAAAACCAGTTACAATAGAAAATACAAAAGGTAAAATAACTGGAAAAATTGAAATGGTAAACTTAATTGAGGGTATGAAAAGACCTAAATCACTTGGAACAAATATTACCGGCTAGCAGTTGGTCTTCCAACTTGAATAAGTTTAAATCCACTTTCACGAAAACTGTCTGGGTTGAGAGCGTTTCTTAGATCAATTAAAATATTCCCTTTCATATGTCTTTTTAATCTTTCTGGTGACAGAGACCTGAATTCGTTCCACTCAGTTAAAATTGCAAGTGCGTCACTATTTTTAAGACAATCTTCAATACTTTCTGCAAATTGTATGTTTTGTAATAATTTTTTTGCTTCATCCATAGCTACCGGATCAAATGCAGAGATTTGTAAATTCTTCTCTTGTAGTTTGGGAATAATATCTAGACACGGACTTTCTCTCATATCATCCGTTTCTGGTTTAAATGCCAACCCTAAAACAGATACTTTCTTATTACGGCAATTTTTTCCTAAGGCATTAATTATTTTGTCTGCCATATCTAATTTTCTTTGAGTATTATAATTGACAACATTTTCCACAATAGAAATATTTGAACCATAATAATTAGCTGTTTTTACGAGCGCTTGAGTGTCTTTTGGAAAACAAGATCCACCATAACCTGGTCCAGGATGCAAAAATTTACTTCCAATTCTTTTGTCTAGACCAATACCTCGTGAAACGTCATGAACATCAGCTCCAACTTTTTCACATAAATCTGCCATCTGATTAATATATGATATTTTAACAGCTAGAAATGCATTGCCAGCATATTTAATTAACTCTGCAGTTTTTAAATCAGTAAATAAAATTGGGGTTTCGATTAAATAAAGTGGCTTATATATTTTTGAAATTACTTCTTTAGCTTTTTCAGTTTCATATCCAACAACAACCCTATCTGGTCTCATAAAATCTTCAATAGCATTACCTTCCCTCAAAAATTCTGGATTTGAAACTATATCAAATTTAGCTTTGGGATTAGTTTTTTTAATAATTTTTTTAATTTCATTTCCTGTTCCAACAGGTACCGTGGACTTAGTAACAATTACTGTATAGCCAATTAAATTATTTGCTATTTCTTCCGCAGCTTCATATATATATGATAGATCAGCATAACCGTCACCACGTCTTGCTGGTGTTCCCACTGCAATAAAGACAATGTCTGCTTCTGCTATGTTTTTTTTTACATCATCACTAAAAGTGAGCCGATTAGCATCTTTGTTTTTTTTTACTAAATTTTTTAGACCCGGTTCATATATAGGTATGATGTTTTTTTTTAAGTTTGTGATTTTGTCTTTGTTTTTATCTACACAACATACATCAAAACCAAACTCTGAAAAACAAGTTCCAGACACTAATCCAACGTAGCCAGTCCCTAACATTGTGATTTTCATGACATATCCTCTTATATTTGAGAAATGAGAAACTATTAACTGATTGAAATTAAAAATATAATTACCATATCAATTATTATACCAATTCAAAGGATTTGTGAATGAAAATTAAAAAAGCAATATTTCCAGTTGGTGGATTAGGCACAAGATTTCTTCCTGCAACTAAGTCAATGCCTAAAGAAATGCTTCCAATTGTTGATAAACCCCTCATACAATATGCAGTAGAAGAAGCAGCTAATGCAGGTATTGACCAATTTATTTTTGTCACTAGCCGAGGCAAATCAGCGATAGAAAATCATTTTGATCATTCATTTGAATTAGAAAATAACTTACTTTCAAAAGGAAAAAGACAAACTCTTAAAACTGCGCAGGAAATGCTTAAAATTCCTGGATCTTTTGCTTATGTAAGACAACAGGAACCAGCTGGTCTCGGTCATGCTGTTTGGTGTGCTAGACATTTGATTGGAGATGAGCCGGTGGCTATAATTCTTGCTGATGACTTAATTTATGGTGGTAATACAATTAAAAAAATGATTACTAATTATAATTCTGGCAATATGCTTGCCGTAATGGATGTAGACAAAAAAGACGTATCTTCATATGGAGTAATATCTCCTGGAAAAACAATGGATAATATTACTGAAATTTTAGGCCTTGTAGAAAAACCATCTACAGAAAGTGCACCTAGCAATATGGCTGTAGTAGGCAGATATATTATTGAACCAGCCGTTTTTGATGTTTTAGAACAACAAAATAGGGGTGCTAGCAATGAAATTCAACTTACTGACGCTATAGCAAGTAGAATAGGTGCGTCAAATTGTGTGGGATATAAATTCTCAGAGGAACGATTTGATTGTGGGTCTAAACTAGGATTTATACAAGCAAACATTCGGTTTTCTATTGAAAGACCGGAGATGAAACAGAACCTTAAAAGTTGGCTAAAACGTGAAGTAGTTAGTGAATATTAATGTTTAAACATACTTTTGATAGCACAATTCTTCGATCATATGACATTAGGGGTGTTTATGGAAAAACTCTAGCTGATGTAGATGCTTTGATGCTTGGTTTTTTCTTTGGTATTACCGTCAGAGAAAAAAATCCAGATAAAAAACATCCATTAATTATTGTTGGAATGGATGGAAGATTATCTAGTCCATCATTAGAAGAAAAACTTACTGAAGGACTTAAAAATTCAGGTTGCGAAGTTTACAGAATCGGGCTAGGGCCAACACCAATGCTTTATTTTGCAAGTAATTATTATGAAGCAGATGGAGCAATACAAGTTACTGGAAGTCACAATCCAAAAGACTATAACGGTTTTAAAATGGTCTTGAACCAAAATTCTTTCTTTGGAGAAGATATTCAAAAACTAAGTCGTTTTGCAATAAAAGGTTATTCAAAAACATATAATGGTTTTTCTAAATCTGTTGAAATAAGCAGTAAATATATCGATGAGATCACAAAGCCCCTAAAAAACATTGATAGAAAACTTCATAAAAAAACAATAGTTTGGGATTGTGGTAATGGTGCATCCGGTCCTGCAGTTGAAATGTTAACTAAAAAAATTTCTGGAAAACATGTTGTTTTATATTCTCAAGTTGATGGTAATTTTCCAAATCACCATCCTGATCCTACTGATAAGTCTACTTTGAAAATTATGTTAAATAAAATGGAAGAGGTAGATGCTGAACTTGGAATAGCATTTGATGGAGATGGTGACAGAATTGGTGTTGTTGACAAAAAAGGGAGATCAGTTGCTGGTGATCTATTAACTGCATTTCTTGCAAATTCAATAACTACAATTGATAAAAAAAACCAAACAATAATTTTAGATATTAAGTCAAGTTATATTGCATATGAAAATATTATATCTCAAGGTTTTAAAGCTGAAATTGGAAAAACAGGACATTCAAATATCAAAAAAAGAATTAAAGAAATAAAATCTCCATTAGCTGGAGAAATGTCTGGTCACATTTTTTTTAGTGACACATATTTTGGTTATGATGATGCACTTTATGCAGCTATAAGACTACTTACCTTGACTGCCAATAATATCGAATTAGATAAATTTATATCATCTTTACCTAAAACATTTGTTTCACCTGAAATTAAAGTTTTTTGTTCTGATGATGTTAAATTTTTAAATATAGATAATATATCAAAAAAAGTGTTTGAAAAATATAATTCCAAAGATGTTATTACATTAGACGGCTTAAGAGTTAAGAATAATCATGGTTGGTGGTTGATACGTGCAAGCAACACTGAAGAAGCACTGGTAGTTAGATTTGAAGGTAAATCTGAAGAAGATAAAAATGAATTATTTTTGGAAGTTAAAAATCTCTTGAAAAATGAAGGATTAACTTTAGATAATTTCTAAAAAATGATATTAATTTTAAATAGTACATACATTGGGGATAAAAATGACTAAACGATTAAAACGTGGTAATTTACAGGTATCAGAAATTCTTGCTAATTTTATCGAAAATGAGGTACTTACCGGTACAAACATTTCCTCTGATATGTTTTGGGATAAATTAGAAACAATTTTAAATCAATTTGTTCCTAGAAACAAAGAATTACTTCAAATTAGAAGTGAAATAAAAAGTAAAATAGACAAATTCTATCTAGAAAACTCTAGTAAAGATATTGTTCATGAAGAATATGTAAACTTTTTAAAAAAAATTAATTACATTATACCTGAAGGTGAAAATTTCCAAATCGAGACAAAAAATGTAGATGATGAATTAGCTCTTAAAGCTGGACCTCAGTTAGTTGTACCAGTTACAAATGCTAGATATGCGCTAAACGCAGCAAATGCAAGATGGGGAAGTTTATATGATGCACTTTATGGAACAGACGCTATTTCTGAAAATGATAACGCTGAAAGATCACCTTCTTATAATCCCATAAGAGGAAAAAAAGTAATAGCTTATGCAAAAGAGTTTTTAGATAAAAATTTTCCATTACAGAATTGTTCACATAAAGATGTTAATTCATATAAAATAGAAAATGAAAATCTTTTAGCTGAGACTTCAAATGGCACTGCTTCGCATTTAGAAAACAAAAGTCAATATGTTGCCTATCAAGGAAATCCTAAAAATCCCAGTTGTATTCTTTTGAAAAATAATAATTTGCACATTGAAATATTAGTAGATAAAGAAGGTAACATTGGAGCCGGAGACAATGCAGGTATAGATGACATTATAATTGAGTCAGCCTTAACAACAATACAAGACTGTGAAGACTCAGTAGCAACAGTAGATGCAGAAGATAAAGTATTGGCCTATAGAAACTGGTTAGGACTTATGAAAGGTGACCTTCAAGACACTTTTGAAAAAAATGGTAAAACCATTACAAGAAAACTAAATCCAGATAAAATCTACATGACATCTTCTGGAGAATATAAACTTCCAGGTAGATCAGTTATGTTAATCCGTAATGTTGGACACCTAATGACAAACCCAGCTATTTTGTTAAAAAATGGGGAAGAAATACCAGAAGGTATTATGGATGCGATGATTACGTCATTAATTGCAATTCATGACATTAAAATCCATAAAATGAATTCTAGAACTGGATCAGTATATATTGTTAAACCAAAAATGCACGGACCAGAGGAAGTCAAATTTGCATGTGATATCTTTAGTGCTGTAGAAGATGCTCTTCAATTAGAAAGAAATACTCTCAAGATTGGGATTATGGATGAAGAGAGAAGAACAAGTGTTAATTTAAAAGAATGCATCAGAATGGCACGTGAAAGAACTGTATTTATTAATACTGGCTTCTTAGATAGAACAGGTGATGAAATACATACAGCAATGGAAATGGGTCCTATAATACCAAAAGGTGAGATCAAAAATGCCAAGTGGATTTCAGCGTATGAAAATAATAATGTAAAGATTGGACTTGAATGTGGACTTTCTGGTAAAGCACAAATTGGTAAAGGAATGTGGGCCATGCCCGATCTTATGAATGAGATGTTAGAGCAAAAAATTAATCATCCAAAAAGTGGAGCTAATACTGCATGGGTTCCAAGTCCTACAGCAGCTACTCTTCATGCTTTACATTATCACCAAATTAACGTGTTCAATGTTCAAAAAGATAAATCTAATGATAATAACAATTATTTAAACGATATACTTTCTGTACCTGTTTCAAAAGGCCATAATTGGTCCAAAGAGGAAATACAAAAAGAAATGGATAATAATGCTCAAGGTATTCTAGGCTATGTGGTAAGGTGGATTGATCAAGGTGTTGGGTGCTCTAAGGTTCCAGATATCAATAACATTGCATTAATGGAAGACCGTGCAACTTGCAGAATTTCTAGCCAACACCTTTGTAACTGGCTCAAACACGATATTTTCTCCAAAGATCAACTTATTGAAACTATGAAAAAAATGGCCAAAGTTGTTGATCAACAAAATAAAGGTGATAGAAACTATAAACCTATGTCTAACAACTTTGATAAATCAATAGCTTTTAGAGCATCTGTCGACTTGATCCTAGAAGGTAATGTTAGTCCTTCAGGTTATACTGAACCGATTTTACATAAAGGTAGGCTAAATTTAAAGTCTACGATTGATTAACTGCTCTTGCTGCATGTCTCAAACTGTCTATTGGAACAAGCTTTCCAGACCGTTTTATGTGCCAAAAAGTCCATCCGTTGCATGCTTGTAAGCCTTGTAAATCAGCCCCTACTGAGTGTATTGAACCTTTTTTATTTTGAGAAATCAAACTTCCGTCTGCCCTAATTTTAGCAGTCCATCTTCTTCGAGAATCTTGTAATAATTCACCTGGGTTTATTAACCCTTGTTCTAACAAATGACCAAATGGAATTCTTGGTTCGGTAATTTTTTTTGGAGATTGAATAAGATCTTTAGTTTGAATTTCTATAACTTTATTAATTCTTTTTTCAGCCTCTAAAGCATATTTTGCATCTTGTTCAATACCAATAAAATTTCTTCTAAGTTTTTTTGCAACTGCACCAGTAGTTCCTGTACCAAAGAATGGGTCAAGTACAATATCACCAATGTTACTACTTGACATTATAACTCTATTTAGAAGATTTTCTGGTTTTTGCGTTGGATGTATCTTTTTACCTTCTTTATTCTTTAATCTTTCATCACCAGTACAAATTGGTAGAGACCAATCTGAACGCATTTGGAGATCTCCATTTAAAGACTTCATAGCCTCATAATTAAAAGTATATTTAGAATTTTTTGATTTTGATGCCCAAATTAAAGTTTCATGAGCATTAGTAAATCGTCTACCACGAAAATTTGGCATTGGATTAACTTTTCTCCAAATGACATCATTTAACAACCAAAACTCTAAATCTTGTAAAATATAGCCTAATCTAAAAATATTGTGGTAAGATCCAATAACCCAAATACTTCCATTAGGCTTTAAAATACGTCTGGCGGAACTCATCCATTTCTTTGAATAATTATCATAATCTGAAATAGAATTAAACCTATCCCAACTTTCTCTAACACCATCAACTTTAGTTTGATTTGGTCTGGCTAGATCTCCATTTAGTTGAAGATTATAAGGTGGGTCTGCAAAAATCAAATCCACGCTTTCAGGTGGCAATACATCCATTTTCTCAATGCAGTCTCCAACAACCACGCGATTTAAAAAATTTTTCAAAGGCATATTTAATCTTAAATTTTTTATATTGTTTATATCCTGTGGATAAAATGATAAAACTTCAATAAAGTCAATTACTTAGTGAAAATTAATTAACTACTACAAAATATGTAGTTTTATTATGAATTTTTACTATATATAGTAGCTACGGGTTTAAATGATTTCCTATGTAAATTTGAAACACCATTTTTTAAAATTGCGTTTCTATGTTCAACCGTTCCATAACCAAAGTGACTATCAAATGAATAACAAGAATGGTTTATTGCCAATTGTTTCATGATATTGTCCCTTATTTCTTTAGAGATGATACTAGCTAATGCTATGGTTTTCGACAAACTATCACCTTTAATCAGAGTTTTAACTAAGCTAACATTAATTTTTAAGCTTTTATGTTTTAAAAATTTGTCTAAATTGGGAAAATCTGGCTTAAATTTTCCATCAATATAAATGCAGAAATTTTTATTACTATGTTCTTTATGTTTTGTTAGTACTTGAGTAACTGAAAATATAGATCTTTTCATAGCTATTGCATTTGCATATGAAAGACCATATTCATCGATTTCATAAACACTTGCAATAGCCGAAGAATAATGAACATAATTATCTAAAGATAATAAAATCTCTTTTCGCTTAAAATGATTTAATTTTTTACTGTCATTTATTTTTGAATGCAAATATTTATGTTTTCTAAAGTCAATCCAACATGCAGTAGCTACTAAAGGGCCAGCCCATGAACCTCTTCCAGCTTCGTCAACTCCAATCATTATAGTTTTTTTATTATATAAATCTCTTTCGATATCAAAATTTATCATCAATTCTTAGTACGAAAAAATTTATGTTCTTGAAGTCTAGGCATTATTTCTACAAAATTACATGGTTTATGTCTTATATCTAATTGATATTTTAATATTTCATCCCATCCGTCTTTGCACGCAGATGGGGAACCAGGTAAACAAAAAATGTATTTACCGTTTGCAACACCTGCTAAAGCTCTTGATTGTAATGCAGAAGTGCCAATTTTCCTATATGACAGCCAACGAAACATTTCTCCAAAGCCATCTATATTTTTTTCAAAAAGTGTTTTCATTACTTCTGGTGTTATATCTCTTCCAGTAAGGCCCGTTCCTCCTGTAGATATGATTACATCAATATCATCTTTTTTTGTTAATTTTAAAAATAGGTCAGAAATCTTAGTAAAATCGTCTTTAACTATTTCTCTAATTGTAATTTTATGACCAAATTTTTTTACTCTTTCAAATAAAACATCTCCTGATTTATCATTATGTAAACTTCTAGTGTCAGAAATTGTCACGATTGCTACATTAATTTGAAAGAATTTATTTTCATCTGTCATGAAATTAACTTCCTGTATTATGAAAGAAAACTTTTGAATTTATTGATTTACCAGATGCTAAAGAAAAAAGGATATTATTATCTTGATTAAACCTTGTCTTATAAACCCATAAGTTAGTAAGAACTAACTTAATATAATTTCTGGTTTCTCTAGCAGGCAAACTTTCTAACATCAACAAAGTGTCTTTATACTTATAATCTTTTTCTTTGGACCATTTTTTAAAATTACCAGGACCTGCGTTGTAACTTGCTAACACCCACATCAAATCGTTATTAACTGTTGGCAAATTAAAAAGAAATTTGATGTACTTTGAACCGATATAAATATTGTGAGTGGGATTATAAAGTAAATGATTTTTGCTCCTTCTAAGCCTATATTCTCTGTTTTTCATTATGAAAGCAGCTGTAGATGGTATTATTTGTAAAACACCCATAGCTTTTGAAGAACTTTTAGCTCTTGGGTTAAAACCTGATTCTTGTCGAGCAATAGCATAAAGAAGCGCTTTATCTTTCAGGTCAATTTCGTCAATTTCCCACTTTGGTATAGGATATAACCCACCTAGCATTATTTGATTGTGATCATTTCTTAAAATTGCAGCCAATCTAAAAGTTAAACCAGGCATATTATTTTTGGAAGTAAAGGATAATAACTGTGGATAATCTTGTATATCAAATTTTGGAATAATTTTTCTGAATTCTCTAGCTGCTTTATGGAACTCATTCACTTCAATTAAAGCTAAAGCTCTTTGTCCACCTTTATATGAAGTGATTTTATTAATCAAATTTTTATCATATTCAGGTAAAGTAAAATTTGGTTCATATTTATATCCTAAAGAAGCCATTGCTAATGAACCATAAAATGTTCTTTCTCTTGTAGCTGCTTTTTTAAGAAAAAAATTGGCCTCTTTAGCTTTTCCTAAAAAAAATGAAATTCGCGCTGACCAATATCCTCCAGCAGCAGCTATTCCGTCAGGTTCTTTTATATTTGATAATTTATTAAAGAAAAATTTGGCTAATGTAATATTTTTTGTTCTCCAAGAGGCCAAGCCACCAGCCCATAATGCTAGGGGATTTGGTTTTTCAGACAAACTTAAAGAAAGTCTGGCTTGTCTGATGGATTCATAGTCTTTATCAAAAATAAAGAGCGCATGCGATAATTCTGCTCTAAGTTGAGATAACTCTTTTTTTGTTAGGTATTTTTTGACTTTATTACTACTCAATAAATTTTCAGCATATGTGATGTTTCTTTTGTTAACAGCTCTTCTAAATTTAATTGAAGTAGAGTAGGTATAATTTTTATATTTATGATTATCTATAGGAAATTTAGGCTTAAGTAAATTTGCTTTATAAGTGCCATAGCCATTTAGAAAACCTGGTGTTGGTTTTTTTGGACTCTTCGAATTATTTGGTTTCCTTCTTAAAGCAATCCTTGTTATTCTGGTAGCGTCTGGGTGATCATTATATTTATCAAGCCAATTTTTTAAATCACTGTACGAACTTCTCCATCCCGTGGGATGTAAAAATCTTTCTGCATATACGTTACCCAATAAAATTCTATTACTTAATTTTTTTATTAAATTGTCTACCTTTTGCCATTCTTTAGCTTTTTTACTCTTAATTGGAAGCTTGTGAATTTTAAAGATTTTTTTATAGATTTTAATATCACTAGAAGAAAGAATATTTTTTGTATTTTCAATATTTGCAAATGAAAAATTACTAAAAAACAATTTACATAAAAAAATAAGGATGAAAAAAGATTTTTTATTTTTTAAAACAACCATAATTTTAAGAAATTTCTTTGATTTTATCTCTGAATAATTTCATATCTTCCCATGCATATTTTTTTAAATCTGGTCTTTCTATCAAATGGGTTATACTTAATGTTGGAAGAACAGAAATATCATAATTTGAATGGTCTGAGTCAAATATTTGTTTAGATTGCAGTAACCTCCACTTTCCCCTAAGTTTCATTATACTTTGATCCAATTCAAAAATTTGACTAGTAGGAACTTCGCCTAAACAAACAATAATTTTAGGCTTAATTAAATTTATCAAATTAAGAATGAAGGGTCTACAGATTTTTAATTCTTCTATAGTTGGGTACCTATTACCTGGAGGCCTCCATGGAATACTTTTTATTATAAAAACATCACTTTTGGAAAGTTTTATTGCATTCAACATTTTTTCAAAAAGTTCTCCTTTAACTGACAAAAAAGGAATGCCTGTTCTATCTTCTTCTATATCGGGAGGTCCATCGATTATAAGAAACTTTGAATCAATATTACCTAAAAATTTGACAAAATTTGTTGCGGTTTTTTTTAAATTACAACCATCAAAATTTTTAAATGAATACTCTAATTCTTTAATTTCTTTGTCTTTATTTTTTTTATTTTTATAATTATCGTATCCACTTATATCAAAATTAGATCTGGTATAAATTTTTTCACTAGTAATTAACATATCAATACCAATTTCTTTATAAAAACTTATTAAATTCATAATAAATTTGTGATTGTTAGTTTCTAATTGTTTCAATTTCTAATTTCCTATAAAATCTAAAAGAATAGTTACAAAATAAGTCGTGTTTATTTTACAATAAAAAATTATTAATTTTGGTAATTTTTATGATTAAGTACATATTTTTTCTTTTTATTACATTTACTGTTACTAGTTGCAATATAAACAACAAAATATCACATTCTGCAGATAATATTGCAGATAGAAAAAACAATAATTCTTATAGTGCGAATTATCTTACAGCTAATTATTCAATTAATAAAGGTGATGCTTTTACTGCAAGTCAAATCCTAGATAAAAATTTACAGAGTCATAAACTTTTAGAAATTAAATTTATTTCAAATCTAATAAGTGGAAAATTTGAAACAGCAAATAAAGTTTCAAATAAACTGCAAATTAGTGATAATTATATATATAAATTACCCAAGTATATTTTGAAAATTAAAAAAGGTGATTTTAAAGAAAGTCTAAATGTTTTTAAAAACCATCAGTCATTCTTTAATTCAAGTAGTTTAAATTATCTGATAAAATTTTGGATCGATCAAACTGAAAATAATGATAAACATTTATCAGAAATAAGTTTGCAAAATACTTCAATACACAAATTATTGATCTTAGAAAATTTCTATAACTCTAAAAATTTGATTAAGATTGCAGATGCTATTTACAAAAAAGATGATTTGAGTATTTTGGATACATTGTTGTTAGCTGGTTTCTACTTCAGAATTCATAATATCGAAAAAACAGAAAAATTGATAATGTCTAAACTATCAAACCAGTTTGACCAGAGTTATATCATTAAAAATTTTTTTAAAGATGAGAATATATTTCGTAACGTACAAACATTACAAAATATTTTATCTTTCAAAATATATAATATTGCAATTCAAAGGAGTTTGAAGTCATATTATGATTATAAATATCAAAAAATTTTGTTAGAATTTAGTCTTTTCCTTAACCCAAAAATGGATATATCTAAATATTTTTTAGCTGAGATTTACCACTTAGAAACAATGAATGACATTGCAATTAGATATCTTGATACGATAAACAAAGATTCTTTTTTTTTCCTAGTAGCTAATTTGAAAAAATTAACAATATTAAAAACTGAAGGAATAAATCAAAAATATGAAACTACACTTTTCAAAATTGTTAGATTATGGCCGAAAAATAAATTTGTACTATACAAATTAGCTAATTATTACAAATTTAAAAATGAGTATTTAAATTCTTTAAATATTTATCAAGATATATTGAAAAGTAATGAAACAACGGATCGAGATTTATTTTTATATGCTTCAAACCTTGATAAAGTAGGAAAATGGAAAGAAGCGAAAAAATTATTTATGGAACTTTTAGATAAAAATCCAAAAGATACTTATACTTTAAACTATCTTTCTTATAAATTAGCATTAAGAGAACAAGAATTAGATATAGCTTTAAAACTTATAAAAAAAGCTTTAATCTTAGATCCTGAAAATGGGTACTTTTTAGATACACTTGGTTGGGTGGAGTTCAAAAGGAAAAATTATCAATCAGCAGTTTATTTTTTAGAAAAATCAGTATCAATTCTTCCAACAAGTTCTGAAATTATTGACCACCTTGGTGATTGTTATTTCATGTTAAACAGAGAAAGAGAAGCTTTTTTTGAATGGAAAAAGGCTTTAAAATATGAAAATGACAAAAGTAAAATAAGTAAAATCAAAGAAAAAATTAGAAAACATGAGCATTTATTATAAAATATCTGCACCAGCAAAACTCAATCTCAATTTATTTGTAAAGAAAAAAAAATATAAAAAACTTCATTTTCTAGAGAGTGAAATGTGTTTTTTAGAATTAAGTGATGAAATCTATATTAAATTCAGTAAATGTGACGCATTTCATCAAAATAATAATAGCTCTTTTATAGTAAATCCCAAAGACAACCTTATTTTAAATGCTGTGAATCAATTTAGATTATTTACAAAATGGAACAAAAATTTTGAGATCTTCCTTGATAAAAAAATTCCTATTGGTGCTGGACTTGGTGGAGGGTCAGCAGATGCAGCCGCTACTTTGATACTATTGAGAAACTTATTTAATAAAGATAAAAAATATAATAAAGTTTCATTTAGTACTATTTCTCAAATTGGGAGCCGATTAGGTTCGGACATACCAGCTTGTCTAATAAGTAAAGATTTAAAGCTTAAAGGCTATGGGACGGAAATAAAAAGAATCATAATTCCAACTAATTACTATTTTTTGATAATATATCCTAATAAAGAACTATTAACTAAGGATGTTTTTAAAAAGTATTCAAATTTTTTAGACTTAGGAAATAAATCTAAAAATATTTTCTTTGAGAATATAAACATCCATAACTCACTTTTACCACCTGCCACGAAATTAGTACCACAAATTTCAGATATTCTAGAAAAATTAAAAAAAATTCCAAATATAGTTGCATATGGTATGAGTGGTAGTGGTTCAACTTGCTTTGGAATATTCAATAATTTAAATGATATATCAAAATTTAGTAAAGTTTTTAACAAAAATTATTTTATATGGTATGGTAAGAAAATTAATTATAATATCAATAGAGTTGCTTCCTCTAAAATGCTTGAAATTAAATTTTAAATGATGTAGTTCATAATTAAATTGGGGTGTAGCCAAGTGGTAAGGCATCGGGTTTTGATCTCGTGTACCGTAGGTTCGAATCCTACCGCCCCAGCCATAACTATAGTTTCTCATGAGAAACAAAATTTATAATAACACTTTCATATTCTTTAAATTTTTTATACACTCAAGAATATTGTTTTTTGGAATATTTTTAAATTCATTCATTAAAATTTTTTCTGTAACGTAATTTTTGCTAAGAATAAACTCTGTTAATTTTTCAAATTCCTCAGGGATTAGGACTTCATTATTACCACTTTTCAAAAATGATTGACTATCTCTTTTAAAAAATTTTACTGACTTTGTTACATCGTATCGTATACCTTCTAAAACTAAATCTTTTATTGAATATTCTTTAATCGGATATGGCCAACTTTTAATATTATTTTCTAGAATGTCGAGCGTGTTATCTGTGTCAATAATGTTTTCCACCTCCTTAGAAAATTTGCTCAACATATTTTTTAATTCATCTCTGCTTGGATTTACTTTGATGTCTTTTCTCATGAATTTATTTAATATAAATTTGTCCCATATGATTGACATCAAATCAATAGGTTTAAAATAGGTTAAACCAAATGCAACATGTATAGCCCCGTTTTCCGAGGCTAAAGCATCATGATATTGTCCTCTTGGTATATAAAGTAAATCACCAGGTTTTAACGTTACTTGATCAATTAGTTTACCAGCTCTTTGAACTCTTTCCTCTGAGCTAATAATGAAAGCTGGGTGATTTATGGGAGCATCTTCAATATTTTCATATATATTCCAAACTTTTTCTCCCTCAAAATGAATTGCAAAAACATCATGTAAATCAAAGTGAGGTCCAAAAGCCTGATGACTAGCCATTGAAAAATATAAATTTCCCTGACATCTTCCATTAGTTAAAGTTTGAAGTTCATCAGCAATTTTAAGAAGATTTGAATTATATTTTTCTATATCATTTAATATTATTGAAGCCCCTTTTGAGACTAATTTTTGTACTTTATTGACATTTGGTCTATTTGTATTTCCAGATATATCGATACTCATGGAAGAAAATTCATTATAATTTATTTGTTTTTTATTTAACATCATTAAGAAATTATGCTTATTCCAAATATTTGTTTTTGAAAGCATATCATCTAAAATTTCCAAGCTAACAATATCATTAAAGTTTTTTATCAACTTTTTTTTATGTAAATATTTTTTTCCAAAAAAATTTTTGTAAAAATTATTTTCAAATTCATCCTCAATTATGTATTTACTCAATTATTACTCCACATTAGTTCTAGATTTGATGTTATTATCATCATATTTTAAACAGTATAAACTATTTTTATTTACAAGTGAAAATGATAAATTTGGGTCAAGTTTATGTAACTTTTGTTTCAGCCTATATATATGTGTTTCTAATGTGTGTGTGTTGATTTCATCAGAGACACCCCAAATATTTGTCAATAAATCTTTCTTTAAAATTTCAACATTTTTTCTATCAAAAAAATACACTAAAAGACTATTCTCTTTTTCTGTTAAATGTTCGGTTTTTTTTGTGTCTAGATTTGAGATTATTTTTTTTGAAGGAGAAAAAACTATGTGTCTCGTTAAAGATTTATTGATATTCTCATTACTATTTAAAAATTTGATGTTTTCTATCTGATTAAGCAAAGTAAGTAATTTAAAAGGTTTCTCAATTAAAAATAGTTTGTTTTCAAATTCTTTAAAAATTTTTAGATTTTTTTCATAATAACCAATTAAATTAGTATGCATATTTTTTATTTCAAAAGTTTCAACAAATATTTCTAAATCGTTATTAAAGTTATCCAGATTGATGATACAAATATCAAATTTATTTTTGCTTATCACTAAAAATAGGTCTTCAGAATTATTCACACAAACGGATTTAAAATTATTATACTTTGAAATTTGATAATCAAGAATTGAGTTTAAAAGTTTTTCTTTTTCATATATTAATATTGATAATTCTTTTTTCAAAGAAAGCACCTTATGTTAACGTCATTTTTTATAAACACAAATATTAGTACCGCATGAATAATAATACATTAACAATAAAAATAGAAAGAGCAATATCAGAACTTAGAAGAGGGGGGAAGCTTGTAATTTCTGATAATAATTCAGGAATGTCTGTTTTACTTGTAGCATCTGAAATGATACAAAAAAATACTGTTGAGGAAATGTCAAATATTGCTCTTTCGAGACCTAATATCATACTATCTAAAAATAGATGTAAAGCTATTGGAATTAGAGAAGCTAACGGACCAAATTCAATTCTAATTAATAATAGTTGGACACAGGAGGATATTTTATCTCTTTGCATGCCTTTAACTGGACATATTGTTCCAAAAATTGATGGTGTATTGCCTGAAAATAATGAAGGAATAGTATCATCTTGTATTTTACTTCTCAGGCAATCAAGACTTCTACCTGCTGGCTTGATGGTGCTAATTTCAAATGTTTCAATTGAACAAATAAATAAATGGGCTTTTACAAATAATTTTGTCAATGTAAATGTCGAGGAGATTAAATCTTATGAAAAACAAAAAGCTAAAAATTTAAAAATGGAGGTTAAGGCAAAAGTACCAATTTCATATACTGAAAATTGTGAAATTATCATTTTTAGACCAAAAGATGGAGGTAACGAACATTTTTGCTTAGTTTTTGGAAAAAATAGGAATTTGACATATGATCAAGCCTTATTAAGGATTCATAGTCAATGTATTACTGGCGACGTTCTTGATAGTCTTAAATGTGACTGTGGACAACAATTAAAACAGTCAATAAAACTCATGGCTGAAGCTGATGAGGGAATTTTAATATATCTTGCACAAGAAGGTAGAGATATAGGTTTATTAAATAAACTTCGCGCATATTCACTACAAGAAAATGGAATGGATACCGTTGAAGCAAATGAGGATTTAGGATTTAACGATGATGAACGACTATATTACCCTGCCAAAGAAATTTTAGATCAATTAAATATTAAAAAAGTAAAGTTAATTACTAACAATCCAAAAAAAGTAGAACATCTTACAAATTTGGGGATAAACGTAATTAAAAGGATATCTATAAAAATAAGTCCAAATAAATATAACAAAAAATATCTAGAAACAAAGTTAAATAAATCAGGACATATACTCTAGCTAAATTTGTCTCTTACCAAAAAAAAGTGATCCAATGCGGACAGAAGTTGCTCCGAATTTTATGGCATCTTGATAATCGTTGCTCATACCCATAGATAATTCATGTAAATTATTTCTCGAAGCAATCTTTTTTAGCAAAACAAAATGAACTGATTGCTCTTCATTTTGCGGTGGAATACACATTAATCCAACTATCGGTAAATTAAGATCATTAATACAATATTTTATAAATAAGTCTGCTTGTAAAGGGTCTAATCCACTTTTTTGTGGCTCATTGCCAGTATTAATTTGAATATAAAATCTTTTAGTTTTTGAGTCCTCATGAAAATGTTTTGCAATTTCTACTGCTATTTTTTCTCTATCAATTGTTTCTATTACATCGAAAAGTTTCAGTGATTGTTTAACTTTGTTAGATTGAAGTGGTCCTATTAGTCTTAATTCTAACCCTTTATATGTTTTTATTCTCTCCTGCCATCTAAGTGAAGCCTCTTGTACTCGATTTTCACCAAAAAATTTTTGTCCACATTCTATTGCTTTATCAATCTTGTAATTATCTTGTTTTTTTGAAACAGCAACTAATTTTGGAACTTTAAAGTTACAATAAAAGCTATTTTTATGTGCTTGCTCTATTTTAGATAATAAAAAGTCTCTGTTTGCCTTGATATTTTCCAAAATATTCTCCCAAAAATATATTACATTAAATTTTAAAAATATTAAGCAAATAATATGTTGCAAAAATACAACATTAAAATAACAAAGTGATATTTTTGTCATTACTTGCTAGTTTTTTTCAATTTTTTCATATAATTAATAATTAACTAAATATTCCTGTGGTAGGAGTATAATTTAACCGTTTTCATTTAGAAAACATAATATAAGGGGATACGCAATGCGTAAATTACTTTTAGGAACTACAGCTTTAGCCGCAGCTGCAACTCTTTCAGCAAATGCTGCTTTAGCAGATGTTTCAATAAGTGGTATGATTGAATGGTCATACGACTCAAGAAGTTCAAATGTTTCTGCTAATGATGGTACTTCATTTGGTCAAGACTCAGATATGCAAGTCAAATTTAGCAACAAAACAGATTCTGGTTTAACAGTTGGTATGTTAGTAGACTTTGATACAGATCAAGCAGATAATGCTGCTCCACTTAATGATGAAACCTCACTTTCTATCGAAGGTGGTTTTGGTAAAATTGTCTTAGGTAAAGATGATAATGCAGCAGATTCATACATTATTGATGAGAGCGACTTAATTGCAGAAGATCAGGCTCCTGGTGTTTCTTCAATGACAATTGACACAAGTTCAAGTTTAGTCATGGGAAGTGCTGACGGAAACAAAATTTCTTACCATCTTCCAGCAATGGGTGGTTTAAAAGTAGGAATTTCACAAGCAGATGGTGGAAAAGCTTCAACATCAAGCGACACAATTTCATACGGTGCTAACTATTCACTTGACGCAGGCGGTGCATCAATAACATTAGGTTATACTGCTTCGACTACTGAAAACACTACTCAGGATCAAGATTCCGAGAATATGGGTCTTAAAGTAGTATCTGGCGACGTTTCTTTTATCGTATCTCAAAGCGGTTATGAAGCAAACGACGAAGATAGAAAAAATATGGGTGCATCCATATCATACGCATTACCAAACGGTATGAAGTTGGGAGCCTACACATTTAAAGGTGAGGATGACTTAGATGCTGGTGAAGAATACAGCAGAAATGGTGTAGAAGTTCAATACACAATTGCATCAGGTTTAACAGCGTACGTGAACGTCGATGACTACGATTATAAAGAAGGTACATCTGATGGTACAACTGCTGCTCATATTAACGATTCAGGAACAGCTACAAAACTTACTATTAAAGCTACATTCTAATCATTTTATTAAAAATTATGGAAGGGCGGCCTTTGGGTCGCCTTTTTTTGTTTTTAATATAATCAGATTGGTGTATTGTGAAATGCTGATAAAAGAATACCACTTTATGAAAAGGGTTTAGTTAATGATTAAATATATTTTATCCATATATATTTTGATTTTTATATCAGCTTGCTCAAGTAATAATCGTGTTGTTAAAAATCCAATAACGGGAGAGAAAAAAAATCCAGGGATTTTTTCTAAAGATTCCGAAAAAGGAATAACTTTGTCAGATATTCTAAATCCAAACCAAAATGAAAACCAAAGCACTAGTGTGAATGGTTTTTTGTGGCGAGCAACTTTAAATATATTATCTATTGCACCACTACTTTCCACTGACGCACTTGGTGGTACGATAATAACAGATTGGTATACTAATAAAAATATTAAGGATCAAAGAATTAAAATTACTGCCTATATTACTACAAGTGAATTAAGATCAGACGGTATAGAAATTAAGGTCCATGTTCAAAAGTTTAACAACAAATTTTGGTCAGAAACTTTTCTAGATAGTGAACTTGCTAATCAGATTGAGGTTAACATTCTTAACGAGGCAAGAAATTTAAGAGTTAATTCAATGAAAAAATAAGTAATGAAGTATAATCCATCTTTAATTGAAAAAAAATGGCAAGAAAAATGGTCTAAGTTAAACGTTTTTAAAGCTAGCATTGATAAGACTAAACCTAAGTATTATGTTCTCGAAATGTTCCCTTATCCTTCTGGTGCTATTCACATGGGTCATGTAAGAAATTACACTTTAGGTGACCTAGTAGCGAGATATAAAAAGGCCCAAGGTTTTAATGTGTTGCATCCAATGGGATGGGATGCATTCGGTCTGCCTGCAGAAAATGCTGCCATTGAGAATAAAACACATCCTGCTAATTGGACTTATGCAAATATTGAAAGCATGAAGACACAGTTGATACGAATGGGATTGTCTTACGACTGGGATAGAGAATTAGCAACATGCAATCCTGATTATTACAAGTTTGAACAAAAAATGTTTCTAGATTTTTTCAATGCAGGCATCGCTTACAAGAAAGAAACTCTCGTCAATTGGGATCCAATTGAACAGACTGTACTTGCAAATGAACAAGTAATTGATGGTCGTGGTTGGCGTTCTGGAGCGAAAGTTGAAAAGAAAAAAATGAAAGGCTGGTTTCTAAAAATTTCTGATTTTGCAGATGAATTGCTTGATGAAATTGATAATTTAAGCAATTGGCCTGAAAAAGTAAAAATAATGCAAAAAAATTGGATTGGCAGAAGCAATGGAGCTATAATTAAATTTTCAATAGAAAACTCTCCTAATAATTTGAAAATTTTTACAACTAGACCTGATACGATTTTTGGAGCCACTTTTATTGCTATCTCGCCTCAACACGAACTTTCAAAACAAATTGCTCAAAAAGATTCTAAGGCAGCTGAATTTATTAAATTTTGTGAAAGTCATTCAATAAAAGAAATTGATATAGAAAAAGCAGAAAAACATGGATATGAGACAGGCCTTACTGTATCTCATCCATTTAAAAACGATGTAAGCTTAAAAATTTATATCGCAAACTTTGTTTTAATGGACTACGGAACTGGAGCAATTTTTGGTTGCCCTGCTCATGATCAAAGAGATTATGACTTCGCCATTAAATATTCTTTAGATATAATACCTGTTATTAAAACTGGCGAAACTCTTCCTTTTATGGGAGATGGTCCTCACATCAATTCTAATTTTCTAAATAATCTAAATACAGAAGAGGCAAAGATATTATGTATTAAAAAACTAAGTGAATTAGGCATTGGTGAAGAAAAAGTAACATATAGAATTCGTGACTGGGGTGTTTCTCGTCAAAGATACTGGGGATGTCCAATACCAGTAATATGTTGTGATGAATGCGGTGAAGTGCCAGTTCCAATAGAACAATTACCGATATCTCTTCCACAAGATGTCGATTTAAATAAAAAGGGAAATCCACTAGAAAATCATAATAACTGGAAAAAAACCAAATGCCCAAAATGTAACAAAAATGCCATTCGAGAAACCGATACGTTTGATACCTTTTTTGAATCTAGTTGGTATTTTGCTAGATTTACAGACATTAACCCTTCCACTCCTTTTTCAGAAGAAGCTATAAAATATTGGATGCCTGTTGATCAATATATTGGTGGTGTAGAACATGCTGTTATGCATCTTCTTTACTCAAGATTTTTTATGAGAGCACTTAAGTATGTTAATATTATAAATATTGAGGAACCATTTATATCGCTACAGACACAGGGAATGGTTTGCCATCAAACTTTTAAAACAAAGAATAAAAAATGGCTTCACCCAAACAAAGTACGCAAGGAAGACAATGAATATTTTCATGTAGATACAAAAGAACCTGTTATAGCAGGAAGAATTGAAAAAATGAGCAAATCTAAAAAAAATGTCGTTGATCCTCAACAAATAATTGAGAATTTTGGGGCAGATACTGCTCGTTTATTTATGTTATCAGATTCACCACCAAATAGAGATATGGAATGGTCTAGTTCGGGGGTGGAGGGATCTTGGCGCTTTCTAAATAAACTTTGGAAATTTGTTATAAATTTGCCAAAAGATAAAAAGTTAAAAAAATTACCTATAAACTTATCTAAAAAAAATCAAGAACTTATTTCAATTATGCATAGAACAATCAACGATGTTACAAAAGCAATAGATGAATTTCATTTTAATTTAGCTGTTGCTTCAATAAGAAGCTTATTTAATGCATTGTCTTCTTACGAAATAAATGAGGATGATGATAAAATTGTTGTTATTCATGTTACAGAAAATCTTTTGATTCTAATTAACCCAATGGTTCCACATTTAGCAGAAGAACTTTGGAGTAAATTAGAAAATAAGGGGATAATATCTAATGAAAATTGGCCAAAAGTTGATTTAAGTTATATTCAAAAAAACAGTGTGAAAATACCCATCCAGGTGAATGGAAAAGTAAGGGCAGTTGTGGAGATTCCTATAGACTCCAACAAAAACGATATAAAGGAGATTGCTTTGAAAGAAGAAAATGTTGTAAAATTTTTGAAGACAAGTCCTAAAAAAGTTATAATTATACCTAATCGTGTTGTTAATTTTGTAGTTTAAATGAGCATAAAATGTCTATTGTCAAAGTTATATTTTTTGTTTTTTTGATTAGTAGTTGTTCTTTAAGCGAACTACATAAAATTGAAAGTCAAAACAATTATTCCGTCAAAGTTGAAACTCCCAATGACAGATACAACAAATATTTAGGGGAAAGATTAAAACGATTATTTTTTGTGAAAGATAATTTAAAAGAAAGTTATATACTTAAGACTAATATTATAATTCAAACAAAAAAAACATTAGCAGTAAATGGTAGCAATCAGCTTAAATCAACTAGAGCTAAGGTTGAGTATGAATTAATCAATAAAAATACTAACAGAACTATAAAATCTGGATCAATTTTTACCAGTCCTGCATTAAGCTCTTCGTCAAGTTCTTTTTATTCACAACAAAAAAGTACTGAGCATATAAAAGAAAGATTAGTAAAAAGCTCTGCAAAGTCTCTTTTTATGAGAATAAACATTATACTAAGAAAATTAATTTGAAAATAAATTCTAAATATTTTGAGTATAATCTAAAAGAAAATCTTGAACACGTTAATATTATTTTTTTATATGGTACTAATATTGGCTTGGTTGAACTTTTGTATGAAAAAACTATAAGAATACTTGGAGTTGATACAAACGATCCTTTTACAGTCTCCAAAATAGATGGTAATACATTCAAAGAAAACCCGACAATACTTCATGATAGTATTTGTACTTTAAGCATATTTACCCAAAAAAGATTTATAATATTAGACTTAATGTATATTTCTGTTACGAAAAATATTGAAAATATAATTTTAGAGGCAATTGAGAAAATAAATAAAGATAATTTCATTTTAATCAAGTGTGGTAACTTGAAACAAAATGCTTTTCTTAAGCAGTTTCAAAATAAGAAAAACTCTCTTTTAACTCCCTGTTATGAAGAAAATAATAACACCATATACTCAGCAATATATAATCTATTTTCAAAACATGAACTTAATTTTAGCGAAACGTTCATGAAGAATTTGTCTTTAAAGTTTAATTCTGATTCTTTAACCAATAAAATGGAAATTGATAAGATTGATACTTTTTTAGAAAATAATAAAAATGTTACTGAACAAATGATTTTTTCACTTGTATCAAATAATAACGATGCAAATCTCAGTAAAGTTATTGAAACCTGTTCTAATGGAAATCCCAGTTATGCTCTTTCTTTTTTTGAAAACATTTATGAAAATCAAAGTACTACCATAACACTAATTAGGATGTTTAGAGACCACTTTAAATTAATTGAAAAAATTTTGTTGCTCGCAAAATCTGGAGATAGAATATCACATATAGTAGATAATATGAAACCACCTATCTTTTTTAAAAAAAAAGAATTCATAATTTTCCAATGTCAACTTTGGAATTTAAGATCAATTAAATTTATTTTACTTCGTTTAATTGATTTGGAACTAAAGTGCAAATTAAATAGCTTATCTGAAAAAATTATTATATCTCAATTTATATTATCAATCTCTACATTAGCTAAAAATAAGATTAAGACTTAATTTTCTCTATTATATAATTAAACTCTGATAACGTTTTACATTCTAGTTTAATATTTCCTGCTTTTTTAAGATTATTAAAATTAATATTCACATTTAAGCCAGTAATTTCAGATAGCTCTTTTTCTAATTGTAAAATATCTACACTTTTTACGTTTGTTTCAGTAATGTAGTGGCTTCTTTTTCTTACTAATTCTTCAACTTGCCTAGAAGTTAGATTTTTTTTTATGATTATGTCTATATATGTATCTATATCTTTTAGACCTATAAGAGGTCTAATTTGTCCAATAGTAAGTTTTTTTTGTAATAAAGTTTCTTTAGCCATATCTGATAAAGACAATAATCTAATTAAATTGGCAATATGAGAACGAGACTTACCAACTGCTTTTGAGATATCTTCTTGTGTATAGTAATAATTGTTTATCAAAGATTGATAACCCTCAGCTTCTTCAATAGGATTCAGATCAGATCTTTGAATATTTTCAACTAAAGATAATTCAGCTACTTTTTCGTCTTTTATATCATCTCTTATAACTGCAGGAATTTCATGAATTTTCGCTAATTGGCATGCTCTCCATCTTCTTTCACCTGCAATAAGAAAATACTGATTTTTTATGTTCTTATTAGATTTTAAAATAATTGGCTGGACTATGCCTTGCTCAATTATAGAATTTGACAAAGATACTAATTCATTTTTATCAAAAATTTTTCTTGGTTGCCAAGGTCCAGGTTTAATTAATTCTACTGGTACCATTTTAAACTTTTCTGAATTTTTTTCTACTTCTGTACCCAAAAGACTAGAAAGACCACTCCCAAGGCCCATAGATTTATTTTTTTTCTTTTGTTTCATTTTTGATCTTTCTGTTCATTAATAATTTCACCTGCCAAAGAAGCATATGCTTGGGATCCTGGACAAGAAATATCATACATTAAGACTGGCTGACCATAACTAGGTGCTTCAGAAACTCTAACATTTCTTGGAATTACTGTTTTAAATACTTTTTCATTAAAATGATTTTTAACATCATTTAACACCATCTCACAAATTTTATTTCTTTTGTCATACATAGTTAAAAGTATTCCAAGAAGTTCAATACTTTTGTTAAAATTTTTATTAATAGATTCTAATGTTTTTATTAGCTGGGTTAATCCTTCTAAAGCATAAAATTCTGTTTGTAGCGGTACTATTAGTTTTTTTGCAGCACATAAAGCGTTTAGTGTAAGTAAACCCAGAGATGGTGGACAATCAATAAATATATATTCATATATTTCATTGATTTCTTTGATTAAATCTCGAATCTTAAATTCTCTATCTTGTACATAAACTAATTCTTGCTCAAGAACTGACAAATCAGGCGATGTAGGGATGATATCTAGCTTTGGTATCATAGTATTCTTGATAGAACGGTTAATTTCATTTTTTCCACATATAATAGAATATAGATCCTTATCTCTTTGATCATATTTTATTCCAAATCCAGTACTTGCATTTCCTTGCGGATCTGCGTCAATAATTAGTGTTTTTTTATCACAAGCTGCCATTGCTGTTGCAAGGTTGACTACTGTAGTAGTTTTTCCTACTCCACCCTTTTGGTTAGCTATTGCAATTATCTGTGTTAATTTATTTTTCATTATTAAAATTCAACTTTTCAACTTTACTTATGTATAAGATTTTACCATATTTATCTGTGATTGAAGAATATTCTTTAAGATTAACCTTTTTCTTTTTATTTAATTCTAAGAGCTCATTGTGATAATTTTTTCCCTTTAAAAACAATAACTTAGGATAATTTATCTTTGCGTTTAAGGATTTGCTTAAAAAGAGATCAACATAATTAATTAACTTGTCCATTGGGGCTAATGCTCTACAAACAATCATATCAGCATTTATATTATTTAAGCTTTCAATTCTGCAATTATGTATAGTAATGTCTACATTTGTAAGCATTGCCATTTCCCTTAAAAAAACACATTTTTTTTGATCTGCTTCAACTAAATGAATGTTCTTTATACCCATTATAGCGAGCACTAGGCCTGGAAATCCTGCACCGCTGCCGAAGTCAAGAATATTTCCCTTTACATCTTTTACATATGTAAATAATTGCGCGGAATCTAAAAAATGTCTTTCCCAAATATTTTTAATACTATTTTTACTAATTAAATTGATAGATTTTTGCCATCTAATCAGCGTCTTATGAAAAACACATAATTTTTCAAATGTTTCACGTGAAACAAAAACATTTGTGCAAAATCCTTGGTAAGTGTTAATATTCTTTAGCAACTTTACTTTTCTTTTCTCTTTTGATGTGTCTTAACAATAACAAAGTTGCTGAAGGCGTGAACCCTGGAAGGTTTGAGGCTTGTGCAACTGTTCTAGGTTTGATGGAAATTAAAATATCCTTTATCTCATTTGACAAACCTTTAATAACATTATAGTCAAGATCTTTGGGAATTTTAGTTTTGTTTTCTAATTGGTAAATTCTTATATCTTCTTTTTGTCTTTTAAGATAGACGCTATATATACAATCAGTTTCTATTTGAGGATGTAAATTATTTGGAACTTTTCTTAGGTTTGGCCAAATTTCATAAAGATCTTTAATCTTGTACTCACCTGAAGATAATAAATCTTTTGCTGATCTAGGTTTTCCTGTCCTAGTAGTTGGTAATTTGTGTTTATTTAGTAAACTTGTATTTGCGCTCAAACTTTCTATAATATTATATGATTTTTCTAAGTGAAGCTTCTTTTTTTCCCAAACATCTCTTCTTTCCCCTCCAACAACTCCAAAACTTATTCCTTTATTTGTTAATCTCTGGTCAGCATTATCAGACCTTAAAAGTAACCTAAACTCTGCTCTAGATGTAAACATTCTGTATGGCTCTGGCGCACCTCGATTTGTTAAGTCGTCAATCATAACACCTATATATGCCTCAGACCTGTCAAGCGTAAACCATTTAGGGTTGTAATTCAGATTTATTGCTGCATTTATTCCTGCAATTAGCCCTTGTGCTGCTGCTTCTTCATATCCTGTGGTACCATTTATTTGACCAGCAAAAAATAACCCTTTTATATCTTTTGTCTCTAATGTGTTAAATAGAGATCTTGGGTCCATATAATCATATTCAATAGCATATCCATATTGTTTTATAATAGCTGACTCTAAACCTGAAATTGATTTCAAAAATTCATCTTGTATTTTTTTGGGCAAACTAGTTGAAATACCATTGGGATATACAAGGGGGCTGTCTAAACCTTCAGGCTCAAGAAAGATCTGATGTGAATTCTTTTCAAAAAATCTATTAACTTTGTCTTCTATACTTGGACAATATCTGGGTCCAGAACCTTGTATTGTACCAGAATAAACTGGAGAAGAACTAATATTATCTGCAATTATTTTATGTGTCTTTTCATTAGTTCTTGTTATACCACATTCTATTTGTTTAACCTTGATTTTTTTGGTCATGTATGAAAAAGGTATCAGATTTTTGTCTGCAGGCTGCATTTCAACTTTAGCCCAATCGATGCTACTTTTTAGTAATCTTGGAGGTGTTCCTGTTTTTAATCGGCCAATTGGTAATTTTAAACTTCTTATTTTTTTAGATAAATCATTGGATGGCTCGTCTCCAAATCTTCCTGCTGGTATTCTTTGATTTCCAATGTGAATAACACCACCTAAAAAGGTTCCTGTTGTTAAAACAACAGATTTCGTTTTTATCGAGATATCATTTTCTAAAATAACTTCTTTTATTTGTTTATTATCAATTTTAAAGTCTTTAGCTGTACCTTCAAATATTAACAAATTATCATTTGATCGTAAAAGTGATTTTATAGCTTTTTTGTATAATTTACGGTCTGCTTGTGATCTTGGTCCATGGACTGCTGGTCCTCTTGAACGATTAAGCATTCTAAATTGAATTCCAGATTGATCTATTGCCTTTGCCATTAAACCATCAAGCGCGTCAATTTCTCTAACTAAGTGTCCCTTGCCTAAACCGCCAATAGCTGGATTACAAGACATTTCTCCAATTGTTTCAATTTTGCTAGTAATTAGGACAGTTTTAGCACCCATCCTAGATGATGCGGCAGCAGCTTCAACGCCTGCATGTCCACCACCAATAACTACAACATCAAATCTTCTCATGTTCTTTGCCAAAACTTATTTACCTATACAAAAACTACTAAATATATCATCTAAAATCTCTTCTACGTCAATAACATTAGTTATATTACCTATCTCTTTTGCAACAATTCTCAAGTTTTCTGATGCCAGTTCAGGATTAACATTTAAATTAATATTCAGTAAATCATTCATGGCATCTATTGATTTTTTAACTGCATCTATATGTCTTTTTCTCGTGAGCAATGCTTCTTCTTTTGGGTCCAAAGTTCTTAAGTAATTAACAATTGCTTCTATTAATTCATCGATGCCTGTGTTTCTTTTAACTGATATATTAAATATATCTTTGTTTGGTAACATTCCTAAATCTGATTTTGTGTGAACTAAAATCTTTTTGCCTAAAGTTTTTAATCTTGGATGAGAAAAATCTTCATTATCTGACAAAACAAGAATCATATCTGAATTCTTTGCTTTTTCTATAGCTCTTTCAATACCAATTTTTTCTACTTTTGATTTAGTGTTTCTTAATCCAGCAGTGTCATTTAATACAACAGGGAACCCCTCAAAGTCCATCATTACCTCTAATATATCTCTTGTTGTTCCCGCTTCTTCTGTAACTATGGCAACCTTTTTTTCTGATAAATGATTTATGAGAGAACTTTTTCCTACATTGGGTCGACCCAAAATAGTTATTATAAAACCATTTCTTATTCTTTCTCCATAATTGCTCTGTTTGATAGAATTCTTCATTTCATTTAAAATCTTTAACGTTTTAAAATTAAAATCTTTTTCAATTTTTTTTGGAAGTTCTTCATCTGAAAAATCAATTAATGCTTCTAATCTTGATAAAAGATAAACAACCTCATTTCTCCAAGTTTGAATTTTTTTCGATAAGGCACCTTCATATTGTGATATGGATAATTGGAATTGACTTTCTGTTTCTGAATTGATTAGGTCATTTAGAGCCTCTGCTTGTGTAAGATCTAAAACTCCATTTAAGAAAGCTCTCTTCGTGAACTCACCTCTGCGTGCTATTCTGAAACCTTTAATTTTTGCAAGGACATCATATATCTTTTTTTCAATAAATGGACTTCCATGAAAATGAAATTCCATCACGTCTTCACCAGTCACTGTAGCAGGACCTGGAAAAAAAATAATAAGTGCATTATCTATGATCTTTTTGTCTAAATCATAAATCTTTCTCAATGATGCAACTCTTGGTTGAGTAGGTTTGAACGAAAAAACTTTCGGTAAAGCTTCAATTTTTCTCCCAGAAACCCTGATGATTTTAATCGCGCTTTTTTGAGAACTCGATGCTGATGAAAAAATTGTATCCAATTTTTTATATTCTATTTGTTTTAATATGTTTCACGTGAAACATATTATTTGTTCATCGCTCTGAAAAAATCTTCATTGGACTTACTTTGTTTGAGTTTGTCAGAAAGAAAATCCATTGCATCTACAGGTCCCATTTGCATCAATATTCTTCTTAAAACCCACATTCTTGATAATGTGTCTTTTTCAACTAAAAGTTCTTCTTTTCTTGTTCCTGATTTAGTTACATCAATTGCTGGAAATGTTCTTTTGTCTGACAATTTTCTGTCAAGTATTACTTCACTATTTCCAGTACCTTTAAATTCTTCGAATATAACTTCATCCATTCTAGAACCTGTTTCAACTAACGCAGTAGCAATTATAGTTAAGGAACCTCCATGCTCTATATTTCTTGCAGCCCCAAAAAATCTTTTTGGCCTTTGCAAAGCATTTGCATCCACACCGCCTGTTAGCACTTTTCCACTAGACGGTATAACAGTATTATATGCTCTTGCTAGTCTTGTTATAGAGTCTAATAAGATGACTACATCTCTTTTATGTTCTACAAGTCTTTTTGATTTTTCTATAACCATATCAGTTACTTGAACGTGTCTTGAGGCCGGTTCATCAAAAGTAGAGCTTATCACTTCACCATTAACGGATCTTTGCATATCTGTAACTTCCTCAGGCCTTTCATCAATTAGTAAAACAATTAAGTAGATCTCGGGATGGTTTTTAGAAATAGCTTGAGCAATTGATTGTAACATCATTGTCTTACCTGTTCTAGGAGGAGCTACTATCAAACCACGTTGACCTTTCCCCATTGGTGCAACCATTTCCACAACCCTTGTTGTTATATCCTTGTTGTTTGGATCAAACTCAGTCTCAAAATTAATCTTAGCCTGAGGGTATAATGGAGTTAAGTTGTCAAAATTTATCCTATGACGAACTGAGTCTGGTATTTCAAAGTTTATATTTTCAACCTTGAGTAGTGCAAAATACCTTTCACCTTCTTTTGGAGCTCTAATTTGTCCTTCTACAGTGTCTCCTGTTCTAAGACCGAATTTCCTTACTTGATTAGGTGAGATATAAATGTCATCCGGTCCAGCAAGATAATTAGATTCTGGAGATCTTAAAAAACCAAAACCATCAGACAATACTTCTAGCACACCATCCCCATATATGGCTATGCCATTATCTGCAAGTTTCTTTAAACATGCAAACATCATGTCTTGTTTTCTGAGTGTGCTTGCATTTTCTATGTCCAAACTCTCAGCATACGTTAATAAATCAGATGGATTTTTAGCTTTAAGGTCTTTTAGGTGCATTTATTTCTCATTTTTGGAAAGAACTTTAAATTAATTGGAAATCAGGTTGAACAATTATTAAAACAATAATTAATATCATCAATACAGTTGGAATTTCATTAATTATTCTATAAAATTTAGTCTTTTTGATTCTATACCCTTTTTTAAAATCATTGTAAAGAATAGATAAATAGAAATGAAATATTGTTAAGCATAAAACTAAAAATAACTTCAGTAAAAAAAAGTTTTCGCTTAAATAAGCAATATTAATATACAATAATACAAAGCCAAAGACATAAGTAATAATTAATGCTGGTGTCATTATATAATTAAGAAGCCGATACTCCATTAATAAAAAAGTAGTATCCATTTCACTCATATACTTAGTACCATTATGATACACAAAAAGTCTTGGTAAATATAGTAATCCAATCATCCAAGAAATAATTGAAATAAGATGTAATGATTTCATTATTTCATAATACAATTTATAAGATTACCCTTTGTGATTTCTTACAATATCTATAACTGTTTTGACATTATCAATTTTACATTCTGGTGTTAGTCCATGCCCTACGTTAAAAATTAATCTTCTGTCTTTCATGATTTCTAAAATAGATAAAACATTTTTTTTGAGATGAGTACTGTTAATGGGTATTAATGATGCCGGATCAAGATTACCTTGTATAGCAATATTTTTATTAATATTATTGTTAGCCCAATTCAGGTCTACTGTCCAATCTAATGCTATGCAGTCAATTTGGGTCTCATATGAATATTTTACAATAGAAGATCCAACTTTGAATGGAAATCCAATAATAGGAACTTGTATGTTTTTAGATCTTAAATTTTTAATTATATATGCAATAGGATTAATAGCACAAACATCGAAATAATTATTTGGGATCATGTTAGACCAAGAATCAAATACCATAAGGAGGTCTGCTCCAGCTTTTGCTTGAATTTCAAGTTTTTCAGCAACATAAGAACTCAATGTTTCTATAAGTTCCATAAACCAATTAAAATGACTCCATAATGCTTTTCTAGTATTAATAAAATCCTTGCTTCCTTTTCCTTCAATCATATAGCAAGCTAGTGTCCATGGAGCACCTGCAAAACCAATCAAACTTTTTGATTTCGGTAGATCATTTCTTAAGCTTAATATTGATTTATATAATGGCTCAAACTTTTCGCGTACAGAGACATTTTTTTTTATTATAGTTTCACCTGGTATCATTGGATCCAACAAAGGTCCAAAATTTTTATTGAATCTTACATTTCTATCCATTGCCCACGGTATCATTAAGATATCAGAAAAAATAATTGCTGCATCAAGATCATAATATTTTAGAGGTAACTTAGTACTTTCTATAATTAGATCTTTATTTAAACAAAAACTAATAAAATCTTTTTCTTTTTTTCTTATATCATAGTACTCAGGTATATGACGACCAGCTTGACGTAAAAACCATATTGGAACACGGTCATTAACCCCATTGAAAAGATTATTTATTAGTTTTTCATTCACAGTGTAAACTTTAAAAAATATATTGTTGTTGTTGTTATCACTGAAGATTGTGGATAATTAAAGATCTAATATTATTATCCACAACTTATAAAAAAAATTATTTAATAATTATAACGAAAAAAATAATTATCCACAATTTAAAATTGTTATGTTCATTTATATTCACATGTTTTTAATTTATTAATATTTGTTAATATATTACTAGAAAAATTGATAATATTTAATAATAATATATTTATAAACATTTTGTTAACAACTTAATTTACTTATGATAATTATTGGGATTACAGGCTCTATTGGCATGGGAAAAACAACTATTTCTGACATGCTTAGGTTTTTAAAGATACCTGTTTTTGATTCAGACAAAGAAGTAAAAGAGATTTTAGAAAATAATTCTAAAGTTAAAGAAAAAATTGCTTCAATTTGGCCTGAAACTATAACTTTGTTTCACAAAGAAAAAAAAATTAACAAAGTTTTACTTAGTAATAAAATATTTAAGAATAAGAGTGAAAGAAAGTTACTTGAAAAAATAATACATCCTATAGTTAAAAATAAAAAAGAATTATTTATTAAACAAAATGAAAATTCTTATATAATAGGCTTAGATGTACCATTATTGTTTGAAACGGGGACAGATAAAGAATGTGATTATATCTTTTTAGTAAATACATCTAAAAAGAAACAGAGAAAAAGAGTACTAGCTAGACAAAATATGACAGAAGAAATGTTTAGTCTAATAAATAGCAATCAATGGAGTTTTGAGAGAAAATGGAAGAAAAGACCATTATTAATAAGTACGTCTTTTGGTAAGGTATTTAGTTTTATTGTGGTTTTGTTAAACTTATTAAAAATTATAATTAATAGTAAGATAAAAAATGATAAGAGAATTGGTACTAGATACTGAAACAACAGGCCTTGACCACGAAATAGGCCATAGAATAGTTGAAATCGGTATAGTTGAATTAGAAAATCATATACCAACTGGAAAATATTTTCACTACTACCTTAATCCTGAAAGAGAATCTGATCAATCGGCAGAAAAAGTGCATGGTTTAAGTAAGGAGTTTTTAAGTGACAAGCCCAAGTTTTCAGAAATAGTTGATGAATTTCTTGAGTTCATATCTAATAGTAAAATAATTATTCACAATGCAGCCTTTGATGTTGGATTTATTAATTCAGAACTTAACAGATGTAAAGTTAATACGTTGAATGAAGATTGCATAATAGACACTTTATATTTAGCAAAAAAGAAATTTTTAGGTCAATCTGTCAGTTTGGATTCATTATGCAGGAAATATAATATTGACTTATCAGACAGGAATATTCACGGAGCATTAAAGGATGCAAAATTATTAGCATCTGTTTATCTAGAATTGATAGGAGGAAAACAGTCCAAATTAGAGTTTACAGCTTCGGACAATATAAAAGATCAGATCAAACATGATTCTACATTTGATGTTGATGAATACTATATTAATTTGAAAGAAAGAGAGATAAAAAGAGTTAGTATAAATAAAGAAGACCTACAATTGCATTTAAACACTATAAAAAATATAAAAAATAGCATATGGGGCAAATTAATTATTTAATTTTCTAAAAGATTATAATCTATATCTTTTACTGTGATAGGTACACTACCACCCTTTTGGCTAATTTCTTCAATTATACTTTTAGCAAATGGGAATATAAGCTTTAGACCATTTTCTGTTAATAATTTTTGGTCAAGATTTTGAGATAAATTTTTAAAAAAACCTAAATAATCTAACTCTAAATATGATAATTTAATTTTTTCATCTTTCGAAGAACAATCTAGTATTATTTTTATAATAAGACTAAAAAAATTATCATTATATGGTTCATATAAAACATTTATATTTGTAGAAATTTCGAAATTATCATTTTGAATAGATTTGTTTGGATTAATATCCTGAGGATTTTCAAAAGAAAGATCTTTTATGTAGTGTTTTAAAAGTTTTATCTCATCACTATTATTTTTATTTACATTGTTCATTTAATTCTCTAAAAATTATTTTTCGTATATATATATTAAATAAATAATTATGAATATTATTTTTTGTTTTTTTTTGTATAATAGAATTACTAACTTACTCAATTTATGGTGATAAAAACATGCAAAATAGCTTCCCTTATCTTGATATACTGATATTTGGTGTAATAGCAATATTTCTAATTTTTAGACTTAAAAATATTTTAGGTACTAAAACAGGTTTTGAGGAAACCAGTATTAATAAAAAAGACCAAGATAAAAAGTTTACAAACGTAGTTTCTCTTGAAACAAAGAAAAATATTTCAAAAGATACAGAAATAGATAAAATTCTTGAAGTTGATCCAAAATTTAATGTTTCAGACTTTTTAAGTGGATCAAAAACTTTTTTTGAAATGGTTTTAAATAGCTTCGTAAATGGAAATCTAGATAATGTAAGAGATTTTATTAAACCATCAGTATTCAAAAGTTTTAAGATTGCAATTGAAGAAAGAAATAAGGAAAATGAATTGTTGGTGATTGACTTAAAGTCAATTCAAGAAAATAAAATAATTAAGTCGACAATTACTAAATCATCCATAAAGATTAATGTTAGATATAAGTCTCTACAGATAAGAGCACTGATGGACAAAAATAAAAACATTATTGACGGAGACGACAAGAAAGAAATTCTAGTTAAAGATGAGTGGGTATATGAAAGAAAGATTAATGATAAAAACCCAAATTGGACATTAATTGAAACTAAAAGTTATTAAATAAATGAAGTAATTATAAAAATGGTTTTAATCTCAAAACATGACAAAAAGATTTGGGACAAATATATTTCTAATTTTGAGAAAAGAATACTAATAAGAAATAAGAAAAATTTGAACACCAAAAAAAATCACCAAATTGGAGAAAGTTTGTATAAAATATCTGAGTTCAGAAAAAAAACTTCCTTGTTTGAAAAGAGAAAATTAAAACCGGACGTAACATTAGATTTACATGGTTATAATTTATATTCTGCTAAATCAATTTTACATAAATATTTGATAGATTGTTATGATAAAAACATTAGAAATGTTTTAATTATTACTGGCAAGGGTAGAAATAATAATGGTGTGTTAAAAAATGAAGTACCAAAATGGTTAACAGATAGTATCTTAAAAAAATTTTTAGTTAGATACGATATCGCTCCAAAAAATTTTGGTGGAGAAGGTGCCTTATTATTAAGAATTAAAAACAAGTATAAAAATCATAATTAAAAAATTGTGGACAAATAATGATCAAAAAAGGCACTGAAAGAATTTCTTATGTTGAAAGAAAGACTAACGAAACAGAAATCTTAATTAAAGTGAATTTAGACGGCTTTGGAAAGAGCAAAATTGAAACAGGTCTACCTTTTTTTGATCACATGATCGAGCAATTATCTAAACATAGTTTAATAGATATTGATCTTAAATGTCACGGTGACCTGCAAATAGATGCTCATCATACAATAGAAGATGTTGGTTGGGCTCTTGGAAAAGCTATTAATGACGCATTAGGTAATAGGAAAGGCATAATTAGATATAGCTTCACATATTTACCTATGGATGAGTGTTTGACTAGATGTTGTGTTGATATATCTGGAAGACCCTGGCTTATTTGGAATGTTTTTTTACCTAATAATTCAATTAAAGAGATAGAAACTGAAATTTTCAGAGAATTTTTTCAATCGTTTTCTCAATCTGCATCTTTAACACTTCATATAGAAAATATTTACGGTCAAAACACGCATCACATTTTAGAATCATGTTTTAAATCGATGGCAATTTCTTTGAGAAAAGCAATTAAATTAGATCAGAGAAATTTAGATAGTGTTCCATCCACAAAAGGAACATTAACTGGAAACAAATGAAATGAACCTAGTTATTATTGATTATGGCTCTGGTAACTTGAAGTCAGTAGAAAACGCTTTTAAAAATGCTGTTGCAGTGAATAATTTAAAGTTTAGAATTAAAGTTACAAACAGTCTTAAAATGATTTCTGAGGCAGATCATTTGGTTTTACCAGGTGTTGGTTCTTTTCCTGATTGTAAAAAAGGTCTAAAAAGAATAGTTGGCTTGTTTGATCTATTAACCTATGAAGTTTTAAATAAAAAGAAAAAATTTTTGGGAATTTGTGTAGGAATGCAATTGATGGTTAATTATAGCTTAGAAAAAAAAAGAACTTCAGGTTTTGGATGGCTAAATGGCTATTTTAAAAAAATAAAAAAAGATGGTTTGGATTATCTTGGTAGAGATTATAAAATTCCCCATATTGGCTGGAATAATTTAAACATTAAAGATAAGATGCATCCAATTTTTAAAGATATTAGCGAAAAAGAACAATATTATTTTGTCCACTCTTATGCCTTAGAGAGTAAAAACACAAATGAAATATTAGCTAACACAATTTACAGTCAAAAAATACCTGCAATTATAGGAAAGGATAATTACATAGGTGTTCAATTTCATCCAGAAAAAAGTGGGTGTTCGGGTCAAAAATTTATATACAACTGGCTTAAATGGAAACCATAAATTTTAAGAGATGAAATGGATACAAATTTTAAAAATTACACCGTAAAAGCAGAATTATGTAAAAGTTTGAGTAAAATTGATTTACAAGAACTTTGTGAAGCAACTGAAGAAGCAATTTTAGCAGGAGGTGGATTTGGATGGATTTCCCCTCCATCTTTAAAAACACTTCAAGATTACTGGAGAGGCGTGTTACTTATACCAGAAAGGATTTTGATTATTGGAAAATTAGATAATGTAGTTGCCGGGTCAGCTCAATTAATAAAACCAGCGAAAAATAATGAAGCTCAATCGCATTCTTGTATTTTAAGCACCTTTTTCTTTGCATCATGGGCTAGAGGGTTCGGGCTTGCTAAAGCAGTTTTTCAAAAAGCTGAACTAAAAGCTAAGCAAGAGGGATTTAAAGTTATTAATTTAGAAGTGAGAGAAACACAATTAAGAGCAATTCAATTATATGAACAAGCAGGATATATTAGATCTGGTATTAATCCAAAATCTGTATATATAGATGGAAAATATATAGCAGGTTACTATTATTATAAAGAACTAAAATGACAAAAGAAGAACTTTTTACTCTGTATCCTGCCATCGATATCAAAGAAGGAAAATGCGTAAGACTTCTATTTGGAGATATGGAAAAAGAGACGATTTATAATGTTGATCCATTGGATCAAGCAATGTGGTTTATTGATCAAGGTGCGGAATGGCTACATATCGTAGATCTTGATGGTGCTGTTTTAGGAAATAGTGAAAATAAGAAATCAATCGAAAAAATTTTGAAAAAACTGAGTAATAAAGTAAAAATCCAAATTGGAGGTGGCATAAGAAATATAAATGACATTGACTTTTGGTTACAAAAATCAGTTGACCGAGTTATTTTAGGTACATTAGCAATACAAAATCCAAAAGTCATAAACCAATTGGGCAAAAAGTATTTTAAAAAAATAGTCATTGGGACAGATGTAAGAGATGGCAAGGTTGCTTTTAATGGTTGGAAAAAACAGTCAGATATCATGGCGGTAGATTTAATTAAAAATTTTAGTTCTTCACTAGTAAGTTCCATAATATATACCGACATCTCTAAAGATGGAAGTTTGCAAGGAGTGAGCCATAATCAAACTGTAAATTTTGCTAAGTCAATTCCAATCCCAGTAATAGCCTCCGGTGGTGTTTCTTCTTTAAATGATGTTTCAAGATTAAGCGAAGAATTTCGAAATGGGATCCATGGAGTCATAATTGGAAGAGCATTATATGATAGAAAATTTTCATTTTCAG
The DNA here is from genome assembly GCA_902618025.1 of uncultured SAR116 cluster alpha proteobacterium. GTDB lineage: Bacteria > Pseudomonadota > Alphaproteobacteria > Puniceispirillales > Marisalimonadaceae > Marisalimonas. The sequence continues at coordinate 35,739 of CACMYY010000002.1, read as the reverse complement.
AAGCTTTACAAGCAATTAGAAGGGCTAAAAATTAATGCTTTCAACTAGAGTGATAGCGTGCTTAGATGTTCATAATGGTAGAACAGTTAAAGGTATAAATTTTATTAATTTAAAAGATGCAGGCGATCCAGTTGAACAGGCAAAACAATATAGTATTATTGGAGCAGATGAAATTTGTTTTCTTGATATTTCAGCTACTAACGAAAAAAGAAAAACAATGTTTGATGTGATTTCCAAGACTGCTGAAGTATGTTTTGTACCCCTAACGGTTGGAGGTGGGGTAAATAATCTTAGTGATTTTAGAGAACTATTAAACTCTGGAGCCGATAAAATATCGATTAATTCGTCAGCAGTTTATAACCCCGACCTTATAAGACAATCTTCAGACAAATTTGGGAATCAGTGCGTTGTCTTAGCAATTGATGCAATCGCAAATAATGAAATGCCATGTGGATATGAAGTAACCACTCACGGCGGAAGAAAAAAAACGAACATAGATGTTCTTAAATGGGCAAAGCAAGGTGAAAAAAATGGTGCTGGTGAAATTTTGTTAACATCGATGAACTCCGATGGGACTAAAAAAGGTTACGATTTAAAACTTACAAAATTAATTTCTAAAAATGTTTCGGTTCCTGTGATTGCTTCTGGTGGAGCTGGAAGTCCAAAGGATATGGTTGAAGTTGTTTTAGAAGCAGGAGCTTCAGCAGTGTTAGCAGCATCAATTTTTCATTATGGCATTCATTCTATTAATTCTGTAAAGAAAGAAATGTTAAAAAGTGGAATTCAAATAAGAGATTGTGAATATTAAGATGAACGAATTTATAATTAAAGAATTATTTCTAGTTTTAAAGGAAAGAAAAAATACAAATCAGCAAAAATCATATACATCTCATTTAACTAAAAACCCTGAATTGCTGGCAAAAAAAATTGGTGAGGAATCTTCAGAGTTAATTATAGATTTTATAAAAAAAAATAAAGATGGTGTAATAAAAGAGTCTGCAGATTTAATTTATCATTTGTTAGTAATTTGGGTATCAGCTGGCATTAGACCAGACGAAATATGGAATGAGTTATCATCTAGAAAAAAGGTATCGGGATTTGAAGAAAAGAAAAACAGAGGTTTAAAATGAAAAATTTGTACGATGAAAACAATATCTTTGCTAAAATATTAAGGTCAGAAATTCCATGTAACAAAATATTAGAAAACGATTTTGCTTTAGCATTTTCTGACATAAATCCTCAGGCGCCAACACATATATTAGTCATTCCAAAAAATTCATATGTTAGTTTTTATGATTTTACAAAAAAAGCTGAGATTAAAGAAGTAGAACTTTTCTGGAACCTAGTTAATGATGTTATTGAAAAAGAAAACGTTCATGAAACTGGTTTTCGACTGATAACAAATTCTGGAAATCATGGAAATCAAGATGTACCACATTTTCATGTCCATATCTTAGGTGGTAAGAATTTGGGAAGAATGGTGAATTAACTTCTAATAAATTATTTTATTTTCAATAAAATCCCAGAACATTTCCTCAATGGCAATATTTTGCAAGTCTTTTATTTCCCTAATACCAGTTGGCGAAGTTACATTTATTTCAGTTATATATTCTCCAATTACGTCAATTCCAACGAAATAAAGACCTTTTTTCTTTAATGAATCTGAAATCTCATTACATATAAATCTATCTCTTTTAGTCAATTGTGTCTTCTTTGGTATTCCACCCACATGCATGTTTGATCTACTCTCACCTTTTTGTGGGACTCTATTAATTGCTCCTACGGGTTCGCCATTTAGTAAAATAATTCTTTTATCACCACATCGTACATCTTTAAGATATTCTTGTATCATTAAAGGTTCTTTACTTTGACTGAAAAACATTTCTAAAATTGAGTTAAAATTTTCATCTTCTGGAAGAATATGAAATACACCTTGTCCCCCATTTCCATAAAGTGGTTTTATAATTATGTCTTTATAATCATTTCTAAAATTTTCAATGACCTTAAAGTTTCGAGTTATAATAGTTTTAGGCATTAAGTGAGAAAAATTAGTTACAAATATTTTTTCAGGTGAGTTTCTCACTTCAGAAGGATTATTAACCACCAAAGTTGAGACTGGAAGCTTTTCCAATATATGAGTTGCAGTAATGTAACCCATATCAAAGGGAGGATCTTGTCTCATCATTACCACATCATAATTCTTTAGTGGTTTTATAAAAGCTTCATGATATTTAAATTCATTTTTATTATTTACTGAAGACAATTCAATTTTACAAATGTTCGCATAAACTTCATTAGATTTTAACATTAAATCTTCTGGTTTAAAAAAACTTATTTTATGTTTACGTTTTTGAGCTTCAAGAGCAAGAGCGAATGATGTGTCTCCTTTAAGGTCTAGATCTTCAAGGGGATCCATAAGGAATGCAATCTTTAAATCATTACTCATCTTGTGTCTTTATTTAATATTATATAGCTGTAAACTTCCTTAACAAATCTCGCACTAGACGCATGATTTTTTACCAGATTCAGTTCAGTTTCGTTAGTAGCAACTCCACTAATATAAACTTTGTCATTAACTACATCAATTGAATAATTGATGCTATTAATTGATTTATCAGACATTATACGTGCTCTTATTTCACCCATTGAAGCTAGATCTCGTGCTATATTTTTTATTGAAGAAGTATCAGTGACTTGAATCTCATTATTAACTTCTCTAACACCTCTAATAGTCCAAGCTAATTTGGTAAATTCAATTTTATCGTTGGGCTTGCTTACCTTACCAGTAAACAATACTGAACCATTATTAACAAAAATTTTTGTATCAGCTATTAACTCTTTATCATACTTAAAAATTAGATTAGAAATCTTAGTTTTAATAAGGTTATCATTAATTGTTGTGCCTAATCCTTTTTCTTTTGATGCCGCTCCTAAAGATACCATTCCCACAGTGCCAATCATTGGCCCACATGACTGTAAAAATAATATAATGATTGATGTGTATAATAAGTATTTCACTAAAATATCCTTTCTTTGGAAAAGACTAAATTAAAAACAAAAAAAGTCCTAGTTAATTCTGTTGTCATACATTATTTTTTAAATTTTATTGCTTGATTGTAAACTACTTTTCTTGGTAATTTTGTTTCATCAACAATTTCTTTCACAGTGTCTCTAAAAGATAAATATTTTAGTTTGTTTTCTATATTTAAAGATAATGTTTCAAAATCTACTTCATTTGTCTTACTCGACCCCTCTATGATTAAAACCACTTCACCTTTTAAATAATTGTTATTTTTTTCCCTTTGTTCTATTACAAAATTGATACTTTCCAAATCACTTTTAATAATTTCTTCATGAATTTTTGTTAGTTCTCTCGCAATAGAAATTTTTCTATTTCCAAAAACATTCAGCATTATCTCAAAGGTATTTTTTAATCTCAAACATGTATCAAACCAAACACCGGTCATCTTGTTGCTCTCTGTTAATAAAAACTGTTTCTTCTTTAAATTTTTTTTTGATGAAACAAAGCCTCCAAAATAAAATTGGTTTGTAGGTAGGCCAGATAATATTAACCCATTTATAACAGATGAAGGTCCTGGTGAATGTGTAATATTGATATTGTGAAAATAACATTCTTGTACAAGCTTATAGCCTGGATCAGATATTAAAGGTGTTCCAGCATCACATACGATACCAACATCATGGTTAGAGATAAGTTTTTTTATTATATATGGTCTTTTTTTAGAAGCATTAATATCATTATAAGACATGATATTTTTGCGGATAATTTTGAGGTGAGTTAATAACCTCTTAGTTTTTCTTGTGTCCTCACAGACTAAAAAATCCACGGTTTTTAGTAAATTAATTGCTCTTAAAGTGATATCATCATAATTACCAATTGGTGTAGCTATGATATATAAACATCCCTTTAGTTTTTCGTTTTTGTTCTCTTTGTAATACTCCAGACCCTCTTTACTTAACTTTTCCAATAGATTACCTTAACTTTACATTTGACATTCAGTGAGTTTTTTATGTTTTTTCATAATATTAATCAAAATATAATAATTTTTCTTTCAATATTTTTAATGATAAATGCTTGTCAAAAAGATAACAAAAAAATAGTAGTTGATAAAAGCAATATTATTAACACAATAAAGAACGATTATACACCATTGAATATTGCGAATTTTTCAAAAGATAAGATAATTAAAAAGGAAGTAATATCAAATAATGAGAATGTCTCGATAAATTTAAAAAAAAATAATAATGTTATTTTTGAGTTTAGAAATGAAAGGTTGCTTCAGGGAAGGGACGTTCAGAAGAATCTATTACAAAAAAAGACTAAAAAAGCCGTTAAAGCTGTTCTGAATATGCTAAAAAAAAACCTTAGTTCTAACAGTACCGAATTGCAGCTAGAATATGATGATGGCACTACAGCTTTAAACAGATATCTTTTTGAAATTAGCGAAGTTCCAAAATATCAAAATATAATAGCTTTCCTTCCATTATCAGGGAAATATTCAAATTTTGGAAATAAAATAAGAAAAGCTCTTGACCTTAGTATATTAAATTTTGGTTATGATAATGTAAAAATAATATATTTTGATACAGGTAAAACTTTTGATAAAGAAACTATAATTAATTTATTTGAAAAGCTGAAACCAAGATTTATTATTGGTCCATTTACTAGAGAAATTTTATTAGAAATTAAACCTTTTGCAAAGAAAAACCTTTTACCAATTTTTACATTCTCAAATGATAAAGCGATGGTAGAAAGTAATGTTTGGTCTCTAGGTTTTTCGCCTGAAGAGCAGGTTGATAGTGTAATTTCTTGTGCATTAGATTATGGTTATAAAAAATTTGGTGTTATCGCTCCAAATAATTTATATGGAAAAATTATTACTAGTCGATCAAAAGAATTGATTACAATAAATGAGAATAATTATTACGAAAAAATTTATCTTTCAAATGATAACTTGAACAACAAAACTGATCTTTACTCAATTCTAAGTAGTTTTTTACAATACTCAAAAACTCAAGACAACCACACAAAATTTGATACTATTTTAATTGGAGGTAGAAAAGAATTTGTTTTAGAAATAGCCCCTTTATTAGCATATTTCAATGTTGATTCACGATATGTAAGAATTTTAGGTACGGAAAAATTTAATAGTAAAGAAATTAAAAATGAACCATCATTGGAAAAATCTTGGTTTCCAATAATATCAAGTAGAAATGAAGATGAATTTAAACTTCTTTGGAAAGATGTATGGATGGATAACAATAATTATTTTTCTAATGCTGGATTTGATTCAGGTGTTATTGCTATAAATTATTTAAAGAATTTTAAAAACACTCTTGAAAATTTAAATAATGTAAAAGGACCAGTCACAGGATTAATTTTTGAAAAGAACGGACATGTTGAAAAGCCTATTGAAGTTATGCAAATAGAAAGCTTAGGAAAATTAACTAATATCAGGAAATGTGGTAAATCTATTGATTAGTTAAAAAGTCAACAATACTGTTTAATTTTATTATGTGATTTTTATTTACTTTTAAAATATTATTTTTAAGTGACACTATTTTCTGTTCTTCTAGTTTCTTAAGAGAATTAAAGTTAATAATTGATTTATTTATTAGCTTTGAAATTTTTATACCATCACATAATCTTAGTCCCATCGTCAATGTATCTGCATCTGCTTCGTAGTTGTTCAATTCAGTAACTTTTTCATACTCTGTTTGATATAGGTTTTTAGATAACCAGGTTTTTGGATTTTTATAATTTTGATATTCGATACGGTTTTTATTCTCTGAAGACCATAATCTTCCATATGCACCTGGTCCTATACCAATCCAATTTTCGGAGTTCCAATAATTCAAATTATGTATACATTCGAAACCTTTTTTTGCGTGGTTAGAGACTTCATATTTAACATACTCAAATTCACTAATAACTTTATTAGTAATATCATAAAATTCAGCCGCTAAGTTATTATCAATTTTTCTTATAAGACCATTATTGTAATCTTTAAAAAATTTTGTACCTTCCTCAATTGTTAGCTGATACAGGGAAAGATGTTGTAAATTATTCTTGCTTAGAAAAGAAACTAACTCATTAGTCCAATCAACAAGATTTTGCCCATCAAAAGCATAAATCAAATCTACAGAAATATTATCAAAAATTTTGGTAGCTTCGTTCAATGCAATATCTACATCTTTAATACTGTGTAATCGACCCAAAAATTTTAAATATCGATTATTTAGAGATTGAACACCAATTGATAATCTGTTAATGCCCAACTTTTTTAATGCATAAAATTTTTTACCATCATACGAACTTGGGTTTGCCTCTAAAGTTATTTCAATATCTCTATCAAAACTGAAAATATTATAGGATATGTCTATAATTTTTTCTATTATTTCTAATGGCATCAATGAGGGAGTTCCACCACCAAAAAAAATTGTATTAAGATTTTTAAATTTAATATTTTTATCAATGAATTCTTTCCTCATAGTATATAATTGATTACTAAATGATTTAATCCAATTATTTATATCGATATTTTCATTTACATGAGAATTGAAATCACAATAGGGACATTTTGTTTCACAATATGGCCAGTGAACATAAAGACTTAATTGATTTTCATAATTTTCATACATTTTTTAAACTAGGGAAACATGAGTCTATCAATTTCTTAAAAGCAACTGCTCTGTGACTTATACTGTGTTTCAATTCCGGTTGCATTTCAGCAAATGTGTCGTCATAATCTAAAGGTCTAAAAATAGGATCATACCCAAAACCATATTTACCTTTTGGAGGCCAAGAAAATTTGCCCTCAATTTTTCCAGAAACAGTTACGTTGCTCCCATCTGGCCAACAAAGTGAAAGAGCACAGACAAAAAAACAGTCATAGCTTGGGTTTTTAATTTTACGAATTGAGTTATTAATTTTAATCATTGCTGAGTTAAAATTTTTAGTCTTGCCCGCCCACCGTGCAGAGAAAACACCCGGTTCATTATTTAGATCAGAAAAACAAATACCGCTATCATCTGACAAACTTGGTATTCCTGTAATTTTTGATACATATGACGATTTTATTAGGGCGTTTTCCTCAAATGATGATCCATTTTCTATTGGTTCCTTCAAATTAAAATTATTTGCAGCTAAAATTTCAATTTTAAGAGGTTTTAACAAATCCCTAATCTCTATGATCTTACCTTTATTGTGACTGGCAATAACGATTTTCTTTTGATTGAATATTTTACCTTCCATAAATTTATTCAATCCCTAATGATGTTCTCTGAATTTTAAAAATAGATTTGGTTCCTAATTCAGCTAAATTTAAAAGGTTAAGAAATTGATTCTTATTAAAAGGTTTTTTTTCAGCAGTAGTTTGGATTTCTACAATGCCGTTGTCTAAAGTCATTACAAAATTTCCGTCAGTTTCTGCACAAGAATCTTCATCATAATCTAAGTCAATTAATTCTTGATTTTCACAAATACCACATGATATTGCTGCAACTTGGTCTGTAATAGGATTTTCGGTTAACTTACCTGACTTGAGTAAAAAGCCGACAGCTTGATAAAGCGCGACCCATCCACCGGTAATAGAAGCTGTTCTAGTTCCACCGTCTGCTTGTATAACGTCACAATCTATTTTTATTTGATATTGTGCTAGCTTTTTCAAGTCAACAACTGATCTCAGTGATCTGCCAATTAATCTTTGAATTTCTTGTGTACGACCAGATGGTTTACCTTTTGAAACTTCCCTATCCATCCTAATATGTGTTGATCTGGGAAGCATTCCATATTCAGCAGTAATCCAACCTTTACCTGAATTTTTTAACCATAATGGTAACTTATTGTCAACTGATGCAGTGCATAATACATGAGTGTCTCCAAACTTTGCAATACATGATCCCTCAGCATAAGGTGAGACATTTGCTTCAAGTGTTATATTTCTTAACTCGTTGAAATTTCTATTTGATGGTCTTTTAAACATAAGTTCTTGCTGATATTAAATCATTAAATAGTTTATATAAATTCAAAGAAATTTATTTTTAAGTTTTATAATTTTTTACCTCTTGTAAATCAACCTATTATTTATTATGTCATATTGATATTTAAACATACTTGGAGTGTGAAATTGTCTAAAAAAAAAGTAACATTAAACATAGATAAAAATGTATCAAATTCTATTCAAGATGAAAATGTTAAACTAGACACAGAGACCGATAATGTTGAACCAAATCTAGAGATTGATGATGTATCTAAGGATAATGATGAAAGCAAAGGTGAAGATGTTTCAATAGAAGAAACGGTTAAAATACAAAATAAAGAAATTGAAGACCTTAAAGATCAACTACTGAGAAGTTTGGCAGAAAATGAAAACTTAAGAAAAAGAACTATCAAAGAAATTGGAGATGCTAAAAAGTACAGCCATATTTCTTTTGTAAGAGATTTAATTTCCTCCGTTGACAATCTTCAAAGAGCTTTGGCTGCAGTACCTGAAAATAAATCAGAGCTATCAGAGCCAATTAAAAATTTAATAATTGGATTGGAAATAATTGAAAAAGAAATAATAAATACTTTTGAAAAACATAACATTACACAAATATGTCCTGTAGGTGAAAAATTTGACTATAATCTTCATCAAGCTATGTTTGAAGTTCCTACAAATGAAAAGGATCCAGGATATATTGTTGAAGTATCACAAAAAGGGTATCTTTTAAATGATAGGTTAGTTAGGCCTGCAATGGTAGGAATTTCCAAAAAACCAGAAGAAGAATCCTTGGAAAAAAACAATAAATAAACGTAATTAGAAATTTATTTATATTTATAATCTTGTAAATTCAACAACTTAACCCATATATGTTTTTAATGATCGTTAATTTTATCAGTTAACAAAAATATAAAAAAGTCTAGGGAGTTAATTAATGGCAAAAGTTATTGGTATTGATCTCGGTACAACAAATTGTTGTGTGTCTGTAATGGATGGAAAATCTCCAAAAATAATTGAAAATAGTGAGGGTGCCAGAACGACACCATCCATGATTGGTATTACCGATGACGAAAGATTAGTAGGTCAACCTGCAAAAAGACAAGCTGTCACTAACCCAGAAAACACTTTATTTGCAATTAAAAGATTGATCGGACGTAGACATGATGATGAATATTCAAAAAAATTCTCTGAATTAGTGCCATATAAAATCATTTCTGCAAAAAATGGTGATGCCTGGGTTCAAGCAAATGGACAGGATTATGCTCCTTCTGAAGTCTCTAGCTTTATCCTGAGAAAACTCAAAGAAGATGCAGAAGCTTTTCTCGGTGAAAAAGTTGACAAAGCCGTTATAACTGTACCAGCTTATTTCAATGATGCGCAAAGACAAGCAACTAAAGATGCTGGTAAAATTGCAGGTTTAGAAGTTCTCAGAATTATTAATGAGCCAACCGCTGCAGCCCTCGCTTATGGCCTTGACAAAAAAGAGAGTGGAACAATAGCAGTTTATGATTTAGGTGGAGGCACATTTGATGTTTCAATTTTAGAAGTTGGTGATGGTGTATTTGAAGTAAAATCAACAAACGGAGATACATTTTTAGGGGGCGAAGATTTTGATCAAAGAATTATTGATTACATTGCAGAACAATTTAAGAAAGAAAATGGTATAGACCTCAGAACAGATAAACTAGCTCTTCAAAGAATGAAAGAAGCTGCTGAAAAAGCTAAAATAGAGCTTTCAAGTGCTGCACAAACTGATATTAATCTTCCATTCGTAACCGCTGATGCAAGTGGTCCAAAACATCTTAATGTAAAATTAACAAGATCACAATTTGAAGCTATAGTTGATGATCTTATAACTAAGAGCATAGAGCCATGCAAGGCTGCTTTAAAAGATGCTGGTGTAAGTGCTAGCGATATAGACGAAGTTATTTTAGTTGGCGGTATGACAAGAATGCCAAAAATAATTGAAGCCGTAACTTCCTTTTTTAAAACGGAACCACATAGAGGAGTAAACCCTGACGAAGTTGTTGCTTCAGGTGCGGCAATTCAGGGTGGAGTTTTAATGGGCGATGTAAAAGATGTTCTTTTACTAGACGTAACTCCGTTATCTTTGGGTATTGAAACACTAGGAGGTGTTTTCACAAGATTAATTGACAGAAATACAACTATTCCTTCAAAAAAATCTCAAGTTTTTTCAACCGCGGAAGATAATCAGTCAGCTGTTACAATAAGAGTTTCTCAAGGTGAAAGGGAGATGGCTTCAGATAATAAATCTCTAGGTGAATTTAATTTGGAAGGTATTGCGCCGGCTCCAAGAGGTGTTCCTCAAATCGAAGTTACATTTGATATTGATGCGAACGGAATTGTTAATGTTAGTGCCCAAGATAAGGCAACTGGTAAAGCTCACAATATTACTATACAAGCATCTGGTGGTCTCGATGAGAATGAAATTGAAAGAATGGTTAAAGAAGCTGAAGATAACGCGGAAGCTGATAAAGAAAAAAGAGAAGCTATTGATACTAGAAACCAGGCTGAATCAATGATACATGCAGCCGAAAAATCACTTTCTGATTTAGGTGATAAGGCAGAGGATGATACAAAAAAAGGCGTAGAAGACGCTATTACTGAACTTAAAACAGCTCTTGAAGGTGAAGATGTTTCAGTTATCAAAGAGAAAACTTCAGCTTTATCAGCAGTTATGATGAAAATGGGAGAGGCAGCTTACAAATCAAATGGAGCTAACAATGCTGAGAGCGCAGATACAACTAACGATCATGGTGAAACTAAAGAAGATGTTGTAGATGCCGATTTTGAAGAAGTAAAAGATAATGAAGAAAAGAAAGATGCTTCTTAATTAAATTAAAGTTAAACTTAAGGCATAATTTATGGCACGTGATTATTACGATATACTTGGTTTATCTAAATCTGCGTCAGACAGTGAAATAAAATCTTCTTACCGTAAATTAGCTATGAAATATCATCCTGATAAAAATCCTGGTGATAAAAAAGCAGAGGAAAAATTTAAAGAAATATCAGAGTCTTATGAGGTCTTAAAAGATCCTCAAAAAAAAGCCGCTTATGATCAATATGGACATGCCGCATTTTCTCAAGGTAGTAGTGGTCAAAGCGGTGGGTTTTCAGGTTTTGGAACTGGTGGATTCTCAGATATTTTTGAAGATATGTTTGGTATGGGTAGTGACTCAGGTAGAAGATCTGCTACAACTGGATCAGACTTGAGGTATGATTTATCAGTCACTCTTGAACAAGCCTTTTCTGGTGATCAGGTTGAAATTTCTTTAACAGTACCAACAAAATGTGAATCATGTAATGGGTCTGGTGCTGTGAAAGGTTCACAACCAAAACAATGTGGTCAATGTGGTGGTTATGGAAAAGTAAGAGCTCAGCAGGGATTTTTTACCATAGAAAGAACTTGTGCAGCATGTTCCGGTGCTGGAGAAATCATTGGTGATCCATGCAGATCATGCAAAGGACAGGGACGAGTTAATAAAAATAAAAAATTATCAGTAAATGTTCCAGCTGGTGTTGATAATGGAACACGAATTCGCCTTTCTGGGGAAGGAGAAGCTGGTGCTAGAGGATCTAACGCTGGTGATTTATACATTTTTATTGACATAAAAGATCATTCTTTCTTCCAAAGAGATGGAAAAGACACTTTTATAGAGGTACCAGTCAATTTTATAGACGCTGTATTAGGTAATTCTATTCAAGTACCATGTATTGACGGTTCTAAAGCAAAAATGAATTTAAATTCAGGCACTCAAAGTGGAACACGTTTAAGGATGAAGGGAAAAGGAATGCCTGGATTGAGGGGTGGTACTAGGGGCGATCAATATGTACAAATTAATGTTGAAACACCTGTAGGACTTTCTAGAAAACAGGAAGAACTATTTAATCAAATAAAAGATTTAGGATTAGATAAAATTAGCCCAAAAACAAGTAGGTTTAAAAAGTTAATTCAGTAAATTAAAATTTGAATATACTAAACTACTGAAATAATGAAAGAAGATAATATGAATAAAGTATCTGTATCCATTCCTGGTTGTAACGGCAGAATGGGCAAAACTCTCCTCAGTCTTATATTGGAAAATTCAAAGTACGAAATAGCTACAGCAACATGTTTACCCAATGAAGATGAGGTAGGTATTGATGTTGGACTATTTGCTGGAAAAGGTAAAATTAATAAAGAAATTAAATCTGAACCCATGTCTTTGTTTCAAAACTCAAATGTCCTTATTGATTTTACTGTTCCAGAAGCAACAATGTTTCATGTTAAACAATGTTATGAAAGTAATATGTCAATTGTAATTGGAACTACCGGATTAAGTGAAATGCAAGAAAAGAAATTGCTATTTTATTCAAAAAAAATACCTATTGTTTATTCAGCAAATTTTTCAATAGGTGTGACTTTATTATCTAAACTTGTTTCACAAGCTACTAAAACTCTTGGCTTTGATTGGGATATCGAAATTCTAGAAATGCATCACAAACAAAAAGTCGACTCACCCTCAGGGACAGCGCTATTACTAGGAAATTCAGTAGCTGATGCAAGACAACAAGAACTGTCAAATGTAAAATCAGTTTCACGTGATGGCTTAGTGGGAAAAAGAAAGGAAGATGAAATAGGCTTTGCAGTTTTAAGGGGTGGTGATGTGGTTGGAGAACACTCAGTATTATTTTGTAACTCTGGGGAAAGAATCGAACTAGTTCATAAGGCCACAAATAGGTCAATTTTTGCTTTGGGAGCATTACGCGCGTCTTATTGGGCAGCTGATGCACAGCCAGGTTTATATTCTTTGGCAGATGTTTTAGAAAATGGTGGATAAATAAAATTATTTTAAAGTTTTATATATCTTTTCATGACAAGCTCTAGTATCAATGTTTCCGTTTAACTTTGTGGGTCTTGTCTCAACATAACTCACTAAATACTCATTATTTTTCTTGATTAAAAAAACATCTAAAAAGCATTCTTTAAAATGATATTGATGATTTTTTAATCTTCCTTCTTCTTTAATAAAGTTACTTTTACCAAGTTTTTTGATTAGCTTAAATTCACCCCAATTATTTAAATGATTTAAGTTAAAGTTATTTATATTTTCAATTTTAACTTGTTTTTTTAAAATGAACTTTTGAACCTTGGCTTTTTGTTTAGGCAAATCTATTGGAGCCATTTCTATATTATTAGTTTTATTAACATTAATTTTCGAGTTTTTGTTTTTATTCTCTGATAATTCTTCATTTGAATTTTTTGTAAAATTTTCAACAAAAATATTTTGGTGTTCAAAAGTATGGCACGCATTTAAAAAAAAGACTATAAAACCAATATAGACATTTTTAAAAATAGTAGATTTCATAGATTATTCATAAATATTGTTTACAAATAAGTCTATTTAAAAAAATTAATTTAGAGGAAAAGTTGATTAATACTAAATTTGATATCTGTTTTATCGGGAATGCGATTGTAGATATTTTATCCAAAATAACTTACGAAAACCTCGATAAGTTAGACATTTCAAAAGGTTCTATGCAACTTGTAAATGAGGAACTAACTAATAAAATTCTAAATAATATAAAAAATCCATCGATTATCTCTGGTGGAAGCGCAGCAAATACTGCTGTTGGATTCCAATCCTTTGGAGGAAAATGCTCCTTCATAGGTCAAATTGGTAATGATGAATTTGGAAAATTGTTTTCTAAGGACTTAAATAATTCTGGTGTTTTTTTTGAAGACTCAGATATTAAAATTTCAGAAAAAACTTCTAAAAGTATAGTTTTGGTAACTCCTGATGCAGAAAGAAGTATGAATACGTTTTTAGGTGCTAGCAATAAATTCAATATTAATTCTGTCAATGAAACATTAATTTCAAACAGTAATATTATTTATATTGAAGGATACTTATTTGACCAAAATGAGGCAAAAAAAGCAATCTATACATGTTGTGATTTAGCAAAAGTTAATAATAGTAAAGTTGCCTTAAGTTTGTCTGATTTATTTTGTGTTGATAGGCATAGAAAAGATTTTCTTTATTTAATTGACAAATATGTTGATATAATTTTTGCAAATGAACATGAAATTAAAAGTCTGTATCAACTAGATTTAAAATCAGGTATCAACAAAATTAAAAACAATGTTACTATTGGAGCGATAACGTTAGGATCAAAAGGGGCTGTTGTTATTGAAAACGGAGCTAAATACCATATAGATCCAATATTTGTAGAAAATTTGGTCGACACAACCGGTGCAGGAGATTTATTTGCTTCTGGCTTTCTATTTGGTTTTGTGAATGAATATTCAATTAAAAATTGTGGATATATAGGTAACAAAGCCGCTTCTGAAATAATAAAACATATCGGAGCTCGACCAAAAATTTCTCTTAATTCATTATTGAAATAATTTACTTATCTTGAATAAAGTGCATTATATGCAGCTATTGATGCAGAATTGACAATATCTGAAACAGAAGAATCCATTTGCACAATTTGAAATGGTTTTTCCCCACCTATCATTAGTGGACCCAAAATTGATCCTCCCCCAAGTTTTTGCAATAATTTAAATGATATGTTTGCAGCTAAAAGGCCTGGCATAATTAAAACATTAGCTGGTCCCGAGAGTCTACAAAAAGGGTAGTTTTCCTTTATTTGATTATAATCTAGTGCAACCTCTGGTGTCATCTCACCATCAAATTCAAAATCAACCTTTTTTTTATCAAGAATATTAACTGCTTCTTTTAAATCTTTAGAACTTGGTCTAGACAAACTTCCAAAATTAGAAAATGATAACAATGCCACACGTGGTTTATAACCTAGCTCTTTAACAGTATTTGCAATACCTGTTGCTATATTAGCTAGTTGTTCAGCATTTGGTGTGTCGTGAATATTCACATCCCCAATAAATACCGTTCTTTCTTTCGAAACCATCATTGACATAGACAAAAAACTTTGATCATTCTTTGATGAAATCACTTTGGTAATATCATTAAAACATCTACCAAATGGTCTTGTTACACCAGTAATCATAGCATCTGCATCTCCAGCTGATACCATAGAAGCCGCAAATACATTCCTATCTTGGTTAATTAATCTTTGACAATCTCTTTTTAAATGGCCATTTCGGTGCAGCAAATCATATAAATTATTTATGTATTTTTGGTTTTTTTTACTAAGGCTTGCATTGTGAATTATTAGCTCGTTAAGTCCATCTAAATTGACTTTTTCCATAGTTTCTCTAACTCTATTTTCTCTACCAATTAATATTGGAATTCCAAAACCTGAATTATAGAATGACAAAGCCGCTCTTATTGTTTTCTCTTCTTCTCCTTCTGCAAATACAACCCTTTGTTTTTTGTTTTTTATTCTAGCTTTAATAGGTTCTAAAATAGAAGCTATAGGATTAGTTCTACCTTCTAATTCTCTTTTATAAGCGTCTAAATTTTTTATTGGTTTTTTTGCTACACCACTATCCATTGCTGCTTTAGCAACAGCTGAAGAAACTGAAGAAATAAGTCTTGGGTCAAATGGAGCAGGAATGATATAATCATTTCCATAATGAAGTTGAACACCATGGTAAGCCGCATTTACTTCATCTGGAACATCTTCTCTTGCTAATTCAGCTATAGCATTTGCTGCAGCAATTTTCATTTCTTCATTAATTTTTGTTGCTCTTACATCTAAAGCACCTCTAAAAATATATGGAAATCCGAGTACATTATTAACTTGGTTGGGATAATCAGATCTACCGGTAGCTATAATTGCGTCTGACCTTACGGTTTTAATTTCTTCAGGCATAATTTCTGGAATGGGATTCGCCATTGCAAAAATAATAGGTTTATCAGCCATGCTTTTAACCATTTTTTTTGTTACTGATCCTGGAACCGATAACCCTAAAAACACATCTGCTTTTTTAAGGGCATCATCAAGAGTTCTAGCTTTAGTATTGACAGTATGGCCAGATTTCCATTGATTCATATTGCTTTGCCTCCCTTGATATAAGACACCATCTCTATCAACCAAAATAATATTATCGCTTTTTGCCCCCATAGCTTTTAAAAGTTCTACACAGGCTATGGAGGCAGCTCCAGCACCATTACTTACAAATCTGGTATTTTCTATCTTTCTGTTAGTTAAATGAAGAGCATTTATTATACCAGCGGCAGTTACAATTGCTGTTCCGTGTTGATCATCATGAAAAACAGGAATATTCATAATTTCTCTTAATCTTTGTTCAATGATGAAACAATCAGGAGCTTTGATATCCTCTAAATTAATTCCTCCAAAGCTAGGCTCGAGTAAGGAAACGGCATCTATAAATTTTTCGGCGTCCTCTGTGTCTACTTCTAGGTCAATACCATCAACATCAGCAAATTTTTTGAATAATACAGATTTTCCTTCCATAACAGGTTTTGACGCTGAAGCCCCAATATTACCAAGTCCTAGGACTGCAGTCCCATTAGAAATTACAGCAACAATATTTCCTTTTGATGTGTAATCATAAATAGTTTCTGGTTTTTTTTCTATTTCAAGACATGGTGTTGCAACCCCTGGAGAATACGCTAAAGATAAATCATTTGAACTAATAAGGGATGTTGTCGGTGTTATTTCTAATTTTCCAGGTCGACCTTTTTTGTGATATTCCAAGGCTTCTTTCTCTAGATTTGATTTATTGTTAGCTTCGGTATTGGTAGTAGACATATTTTCCTCAACTATAAATATATAATTTTAAACTATATCTTAAATTTTTCAAAAGATCTTAATAAATTGTGTTTTAATAAAAATAATTCGATTATAATTAAAACTAATTTAAGTTTTAAAGGAAATTTATGTAATCGTGAAAAGTTTGCATACTCCGATGATGGAGCAATATTTAAATATTAAAAATAAACATAAAGACGCTTTATTATTTTATAGGATGGGTGATTTTTATGAATTGTTTTTTGAGGATGCGGTAATAGCCTCAGAAGCATTAGATATTGCTTTGACAAAAAGAGGTAAATCTAATGGTAAAGATATTCCCATGTGCGGAGTACCCTTTCATTCAGCTGATAACTATTTACCTAAACTAATTAAAAAAGGTTTTAATGTTGCTGTCTGTGAACAAACAGAAACTCCTGAAGAAGCTAAAAGCAACCAAAAAAAAGGACCTCTTAAAAGAAAAGTAGTAAGAATAATATCACCTGGTACATTAACAGAGGACAATTTATTACAAAGAAAAAAAAATAATTTTTTAGCAGCTATTTCAGATTTTAATAATTCAATTTGTGTTGCATGGGTAGATATTTCTACAGGAAGTTTTAAATCAAGACAAATTGCAAAAAATGATACCTTTTATCGAAAACAAGTTTTAACAAATTTTTTGCTAAGGAAAGATTTTTCTGAAATTTTAATTTCTGAAGATATGAATCTTAATTTTATAGCTGATGAATGGCATTCATTAATAAAAAAGCAATCACCTACCTTATTTCATTATCAATCTTGTTTAAATCAGATATTTTCACATTATTCAATTATTTCATTAGAAGGTGTTGGTTCTTTTAGTAAAGGAGAAATAATAGCTGCAGGCGTTTTGATATCTTATTTAAAATTAACTCAATGTGGAAAAACTCCTTTTCTTTCTATGATCAAATCTGAAGGTATGAATGAATTTTTAGAGATTGATTATTTTACCCAAAAGTCACTTGAAATTCTTAAAAACTTATCGGGAAAATATGAAGGAAGTCTTATTTCATGTATAGATGAGACGAAAACTGCTAGTGGCGCAAGGTTGCTTAAACAAAGAATAGTTGAACCATTTCGAAGTATTAAAATTATAAATGACAAATACAATTTAATAAATTGGATATTGGAAAATGATATTAATGTAAACCAAAATCAATCTAGTTTGCAAAATATACCAGATCTTGAGAGATCTTTGTCTAGAATATCACTATCAAGGGGCGGGCCCAAAGATTTGTTATTAATTTCCAAAGGTCTTCTAATTATAAAAGCCATTTCCGAAAATTTAATTTTAAATAGGAAGAAAAATTCTATGCCTAAGCTATTAAATTCAATTTTGGACAGCCTTAACATTGACTACAATCTTTTCTTAAATATTGAAAAAGCTTTAAAGCCAGATGCAACACAAACTGTCAAAGAGGGTGGGTTTGTAAGGGATGGTTTTAATTCAGAACTAGATGAATTAAGAAATATTAGAAATAATGAGTTAAATCAGATAATGAAACTTCAAAAAAAGTATTCTGATCAAACAAATATTAGTTCGTTAAAAATAAAGCATAATAGAATGTTAGGTTATCATATTGAAGTGAGAGCTATGCATGATAAATCTCTTAGAGATACTGGCTTGTTTATCCATAGACAAACTACTGCGCAGACATCTAGATTCACCACAAATGAACTTGTTAATGTTGAAAATCAAATATTAAATTCATTTGATGAAGCTATTAAAATTGAGTTAGAAATTTACAATAATTTTGCTATTCAAATAGCTAATAAAGGAAAAGAAATTTTGAATGTAGTGCTTGCTATATCAGAGTTAGATATTTCTTTCATGGTAGCCAACCAAGCTATATCTAAGAATTACACTTGCCCTAACATATTAAATGAAAAAAAATTAGAAATTATTGGTGGAAGACATCCAGTAGTAGAACATCAGATGCAAATGTTAGATAATACATTTGTGTCCAATGATTGCAGGCTAAATAACGACGACTTTATATGGTTAATTACTGGACCTAATATGGCTGGTAAATCAACTTACCTAAGACAAAATGCACTTATTGTTATAATGGCTCAAGCAGGTTTGTTTGTGCCTGCAAAAAAAGCAAACATAGGTTTATTTGACAAGATATTTTCTAGGGTAGGGGCGTCTGACGATTTGGCAAAAGGACAATCTACATTTATGATTGAGATGATTGAAACTTCACTTATTTTAAACACATCAACTGAAAAATCTTTAGTCATTCTTGACGAAATTGGAAGAGGCACATCTACATTCGACGGATTAGCTATTGCTTGGTCAGTTTTAGAATATTTACATGAGAATATTAAGCCTATAACACTTTTCGCAACTCATTATCATGAATTAACAACTTTAAAAGAAAAACTTAAAGACCTATCTTGTCATAAAATGTCTGTAAAAGAATGGAACAATTCAATAATTTTTATGCACAAAATTTTAGATGGAGAAGCAGATAAATCTTATGGCATTCATGTAGCAAAATTAGCAGGAATTCCTTCAACAGTAACTGAGAATGCCTCAAAAATATTATCTAATCTTCAAAATAAAAGTAATCAGACTTTGAAAAAACCAGAAAAAAGCGAAAGCATAGTAAATTCAAAAAAAGTTAATAATTTTTTAGAAGAGTTTGACAAAATAGATGTTGATAGCATAAGTCCGCGTCAATCTCTAAATCTTTTATATAAACTTAAATCAATTAGACACTTAAATGAAAAAAATTAAAATTAAAGATAAACCTATATTTTTAAATAATACTCAGTTTACAAAATCTAAAAATTTTAATTTAGAATTTGAAGAGAAAATAAATCCACATGCAATTTGGCTTCAAACAATGGAACCCTCAACATACGCAAAAAAAAATAAAAAAAAAATATATAAAATCCAAAATATAAAAATTGAATGTGAAGACTCGGAAGCTTTTAAAAATTTGCTTTTTAAAAATATAGAGAAACAATTAAATAAATGTAAAACCAAAATAAAAAAAGAGTTTTTAAAAACTTCTGATGGATCGCTAAATGTTGGTTTAAATGTAATCTTAATCGATAGTATGTTAAAAGTGATAATTAAAAATATTTACTTACATTTTTTAGGTGAAACAGAAATTGAATTATCAATCATAGCAGTTGGTGGCTATGGAAGAGGAGAGCTAGCCCCTCATTCTGATTTGGACATATTATTTCTTAAACCAAATAAATTAAAAAAAAGTGAAGCCACAAATATTGAGAAAGTTATTAAACTTACTTTATATCTTTTATGGGATTTAGGTTATAAGGTTGGTCATTCGACGAGGACTGTCGTTGAGTGTATAAAAAAAAGTAGCTCAGATACAACAGTTTGTACAAGCTTATTAGAAAAAAGATTTATTACTGGTAATAAGAAAAATTTTGAATTGTTGAAGGAAAAATTTACCTCATTTGTTAACAAAACTAAAACTTTAAATTTTGTAGAAGCAAAACTTCAAGAATCTGAATTAAGGCATAAAAACTTTGGGGGATCACGCTATGTTGTTGAACCAAATGTTAAAGATGGCAAGGGTGGATTAAGAGACCTACACACAATTTTTTGGATATCAAAATTTGCTTATAATGTAGATTCTATATCTAAATTAATTGATGTAGGAGCACTTACCAAGAAGGAAGCTGTTGCAATTGCAGAAGCTCAAAGATTTCTTTTTTCAGTAAGGTGTCATCTTCATTATAGAGCTAAAAGAGAAGATGACAGGTTGGCGTTAGACGCTCAATTAGAAATTGCTAAAAGTATGAATTTCAAAAATACCGTAACTCATAAAGATGTAGAAAGGTTTATGAAAAGATATTTTTTAGCTACAAAAGCAATAGGTAATTTAACTAGAATTCTTTGTGCAACAATTGAAACAGAATTTAATAAGCCTTTAAGATTAAATTTTTTAAGCTTTAAGAAGACTGAAAATGTTTATCCATTTAAAATAGAATTAGGACGGTTATATGCACCAGACAAGAAAATTTTTACTGAAAATCCTATAAATATTATCAATCTTTTTTATATATCCCATGATAAGAATATTGATATTCATCCTAAAACACTGAGGCTTTTAACAAGTTTAATTCTTTTAATAAATTCAGATGTTAGACACGATTTTAATGCTAATAGGATGTTTTTAGATATTTTAACAAGTGACCGAGATTCAACTAGAACATTAAGAATAATGAATGAATCAAATATTTTAGGTAAATTTATTCCGGAGTTTCAAAAAATTGTTGGATTGATGCAATTTGATATGTATCATTCGTATACAGTTGATGAACACACAATTTTCACAATTTCTAATCTCCATTCACTTAAAAATGGAGAATTTAGTGAATTTGCCCCTTTAACCAGTAATGAAATTTTAAAAATTAAATCTTATAAAGCTTTGTATGTAGCAATGTTACTTCATGATATAGCTAAAGGACAAAAAGGTGATCATTCTGAGAATGGTGCACTTATTGCCTCTGACGTCTGTTCTCGATTAGGTCTGAACAATGAAGATACGAAAATGGTGAGGTGGTTAGTGTTAAATCATTTATTAATGAGTAAGACTGCATTTAAATATGAACTAGGTGACCCCAAAGTAATTAAAAGTTTTGCTCAAAAAGTACGAACACTAGATAAGCTAAGATCACTTTTAGCTTTAACTGTTGCGGATATTAAAGGTGTAGGACCAGAGGTGTGGAACGATTGGAAAGGAGCGTTAATAAAGGAGCTATACATTAAAACCCTTGAAATTCTAGAGCCTAAACAAGAAGTATCAGAAATTAAAGAACCAATAAAAACATCAAAAGAACTTTTGACAAAACATTTGATAAAAAAAGGTCTGAAAGATTATAAAGTTAGAAAATATTGTAACACATACTACGAAAATTATTGGAAAATGTTCAATTTGTCATCTCTAATTAAACATTATGAAATTTTTTCAGAGATGAAAAATGCTTCAAAAAAACTAGAAATTTTTTTATCAGAAGAATTAAAAATTAAAGCAACTGAATTAATTGTAATTGCACCAGACCATCATGGTTTGTTTTCTCAAATATCTGGATTAGTTGCCTCTCTAGGTCATGATATAGTAAGTGCCAAGATAGTTACAAGGTCTGATGGATATGCTGTAGATACATTTTTTATACAAAATAAAGATAAAAAGCCGCTAAATGAGGATTATCAAAGAAAAAGACTGATTGAAACTATAAAAAAGGGATTATTAGGTAACTTTAATATTGAAAAAGCTTTAAACATAAAATGGAAAGAGACTCCAGCACGTTTTAGAGCCGTAAAAACACCTACAAGAGTAATATTTGATAACATATCAAGTGATAATTATACAATTTTAGAGGTAAAGTGTAAAAATGCTCCTGGGGTTTTATATAAAATTACCAAGACTATATCGTCTCTAGGTTTTCAAATAAATACAGCTAATATCTCTACATATGGAGACAGAGTTATAGATAATTTTTACATTAAAAATATGTTTGGATCCAAAGTAGATGATGATCTATCAATAGAAAAAGTAAAAGGCGCTATTAATAATACTTTGAACGAACTTGAACCAGAAAACTAAGTAAAATTATGGGAATTGAATGAAAGACAAAACATCTTTTTTTATAAGAGGGTTTACACAATCTGCTTTTTTTATATTTATTAGCAGAATTTCGGGTTTTTTAAGAGATATATTTATTGCCGCATTTCTCGGCGCTGGTATTTTTTCAGATATGTTCATAATTGCATTTAAGTTGCCGAATTTGTTTAGAAGAATTACTGCAGAAGGAGCACTAACATCAGCATTTTTGCCAATTTATTCTAAACTAAAAGAACATTACAGTGATGTTTTTGCGTTTGTTTATTTTAAACAAATTTTATATAGAATTGCAATAACCTTATTTGTTATAATGGCTTTATTACAAATAATTATGCCATTTATAGTTTTTTTATTGGCACCTGGATTTGCTGATAATAAAGAAGTAACAAGCCAAATTACCACTCTTACTAGAATTACAATTATATTTATGCCCCTAATATCTATCGTTTCTTTAATTGGTATTGCAACTAACGTATCAGGACGATTTTGGATTCTTGCTTTTACACCTATAATATTAAATATATTTATAATTATAAGTTGTTTTTTTGTTAATGATTATTCGACTATTAAATCGTTACCACTTGCTATTGCGACTGTTTTAGCTGGTGTAGTGCAAGTCGTATTCATAACAACAATGACTATTAAATTAAAGATATTTAAATTTTACGATTTTAATAAAGATGATGATTATAAAAAAAATAATAATTACGTTAAAGTTAAAATAAATGAAACATGGAGAAAATTTATACCAGCAGCGTTTGGTGGAGGCATTTTACAAATAAATTTATTAGTTGACACCATTTTAGCAAGCTTACTTAGCTTTGGTTCTATTTCTTATCTTTATTTTGCTGATAGAATTGCTCAATTACCACTAGGAATAATTGGTATTGCGTTGGGAACCACCCTTCTAGTTTCGCTGTCAAAATCAAACGCTAATAGAGATGCAACTCAGTTTTCAAAAGAAATAATTATTTCATTAAAAATAGGTTTGTTTTTTTCAATTCCAGCAACATCTGTTTTTATTAATTTTAGTGATTTATTAATAAAAGTACTATTTGAACGAGGAGAATTCAGTTTACAAGAGACGGTTCATACTTCACATGCATTAATAGCATATGCATGTGGAGTTCCAGCTTTCATTATGCTTAAAACCTGTCAACCAGCATTTTTGGCAGAAGGTAATACAAAAACCCCGATGCTTATTGGTTTTGTACTATTAATTTTAAATATAGTTTTATCTTTAAGTTTAATGATTTTTTTAGAGCATGCTGGGATTGCTCTAGCCACATCAATTGTATCTTGGATTGGGACAATAATTTATATAATACTTCTAGTAAAAAATGGGAAAGTTACAAAGCCTAAATTTTCATTAAAAGAAGAAGATTTAAATTTATTTTCAGTCATTTCCTATGCTTTAAAAATCATTTTTATTTCTTGTTTAATGATAATAAGTATGAAAATAGCTAAGTTTATATTAGAAATTAATAATTTAGATGAAACTTTTGTATTAATAATTTTATGCATACTTGGTTTTATAATGTATATATTAACATCTAAGAAATTTAAATATATTCCTCAAGAGTTATACGATTCTATATCTTTGAAATTTAAGAAAGAAAAATAATATAATGATAACCTCACAAGTGAACCAGAGCGATAAAAGAATTTTTTCAGGAATACAACCAACAGGAAATTTACATTTAGGTAATTATCTAGGTGCAATAAAAAATTGGGTAAATCTACAAGGAAACATCTTTTCATTATTTTCAATAGTAGATTTACATGCAATTACAGTTCCTCAAAATCCATCCCAGCTAAGATCTTCAACTCAGGAAGTAACTGCGGCAGTTATTGCATCAGGCATTGATCCTAAAAACTCTATTATATTCAACCAATCTTCAGTAAAAGAACATGCAGAATTGGCTTGGATATTTAATTGTGTTTGCAGAATAGGATGGTTAAATAGGATGACACAATTTAAAGAAAAAGCTGGGAAAAATAGAGAAAAAGCTACTGTTGGTCTATACGGATACCCAGTTTTAATGGCTGCGGATATTTTGTTATACAAAGCCACACATGTTCCAGTGGGAGATGATCAAAAGCAACATATTGAATTAGCTAGAGATATAGCAACTTCTTTTAATAGTATGTTTGCAAATGATAATCAAAAAGATTTTTTTGCTTTACCTGAGCCACAAATTTTAGGTCAAGCAACGCGAGTTATGAGTTTAAGAGACGGAACAAAAAAAATGAGTAAGTCTGATGTCTCTGATTTTTCTAGAATAAACTTAACTGACACTAAAGAAGAAATTTCAAACAAAATTAAAAAAGCTAAAACTGATCCTTATCCATTACCTGAAACCATAGAGGAACTTAGCGCAAGACCCGAAGCCTTGAACTTAATAAATATTTATTCATCACTATCAAATCAATCAATTGAACAAACACTAAGTCAATTTTGTGGACAAGGTTTTTCTTCTTTTAAACCTAAATTAATAGATCTGGCTATTGAATATTTAAACCCAATTTCATTTGAGATGAGAAATTTACTAAATGATCGTAAAGAAATTGATAAAATTTTAAGGAATGGAGCAGACAATGCTAGAAAAATTGCAGAACCTGTATTAAAACAAGTAAAGGAATTAGTGGGTTTTGTGATTTAGAAATTTAATTTGTAGAAAAAAAAAAAATTATGCTTATATCTTTATAAGGAGGTTAATTATGTATATTCAAACTGAAGACACACCAAATCCAGAAACTCTGAAATTTATTCCTGGGGTTGTCGTTTTAAAAAGTGGAACCGCTGATTTTTCAAATTTAAAAACTACTGATAATTCTCCATTGGCTTCACGATTATTTAAAATTGAAGGTGTAAGTAGAGTTTTTTTAGCTTCTGATTTCATTTCTGTTACCAAGGAATCTCATTTAGATTGGAATACTTTAAAACCTTCAATCTTAACAGGTATAATGGAACATTTTTCTAGTGGGCTTCCGTCAATATATGATACAAATGAAAAAAACAATGATACAAATAGTTCTGAAGATACAGAAACTATAAAACAAATAAAAGATTTACTAGAGACAAGAGTTAGACCAGCTGTGGCAATGGATGGTGGAGATATTACTTTTTGTTCTTTTGAATCTGGGGTTGTTACTTTGCAAATGAAAGGAGCATGTGCTGGTTGTCCTTCAAGCACAGCCACATTAAAAATGGGTATTGAAAATATGCTTAGACACTACATACCAGAAGTGACAGAGGTAAGAGCTGCAGAACTTTAAATAATTAAGAGTTAAAAAAATATAAAACTAAAAATATTGTTATGACTTCTCGTAGTTATCATGAAATTCTATTCTTACTGGCTATTACTGTTCTTTTACTCATTGGTTTTTTAGGACCTGTTTTTTGGAAAATACCACAACCTAAATTAAATTATAAGATCTTTGGAAGAAACTTTAATGATATAAGTGTTAATATTGACCGATTTAGTCAATTTAATACTAACAAAAATTATTTATCTACAGATCAATTAAATAATAAAAAAATTGTATCAGAATGGTCTGAATTAGTTTTGAATAATGCTAAGATAGGCCTTCCTGTTGCAAGAATGTATTTCCCATATATTCCCAGAAATATTAGTAAATATGAAACAAATAAAAAAAAGTCCGTTTTTATAGCTATCCTATTACCTATTGCTTTAAGAGGAAATGAACTTGTACTAGAGGAAAGAAGATTGATGAATGTAGCATTTTCTACAAATAATATTTATCAAATAGAACAGCTTTCTAAAAAATACAAAGTCAAAAATTTCAAAAAAATTAATTTTAGTGAACTCAATAGACTAGAATTACTCAAAATCAAACTAGAATTATCAAAAAAAATTAACGAGATACCAATTTCTATGATTTTAGCACAATCCATAATTGAGAGTGGATGGGGATCATCTAGGTTTGCTCAAAAAGGAAATGCACTTTTTGGAGAATGGACTTGGAAAAGTCATGCCGGCATCAAGCCTAAGGAAAATCTAGACGCGGACTATTCAGTTAAAAATTTTAAGAATTTATTAGATTCTGTTAACTCATATATTTTAAATTTAAATACACACCATGCATATAAAGATTTAAGGAACTATAGAGAAGAACAAATTCAAACTGGTAAAACAGTAACAGGATATGAAATGTCTTACTTTCTTGAAAAATATTCTGAAATCGGTTTTAGATATGTTATTAAAATTAAAAATATGATTAAGAAAAACAAATTAAACGAATTCGAATTTTCTAAACTAGAAAATTTTTAAATAATCAATTATTTAATGATAAACTGTCTTCCAAGCCATCTCCATCTATTTTCATTACCAGCCATTGTACAATTTATTCTCCCTCTTCCCTTAGAAAAAGGGCCATTTAACCTTACTTCAATTCTGTTTTTGCCTAATCTTCTTGTAGTAGTCTTTAGTCCTTTATTTGCAAAGCATCTTATAGCATTTTTTGGTTCGATGTTTTCAGACAAAGTAAATCCATAGTTTGGTGGATTTTTAGAAATAACAGGATTTTTAGGTGAAAGGTCTGAAATTGGCATAGGTAAACCATTTACAGCTAATAAAAACCTATCCATATCTCCATATTTCTCATTCATTGCAAATCTTGGCAATTCATACATGCCTAAACTCTTGTGAGCCACACCTGAATGTTGACCAAAAGCAGCAACGAACCCATTTAACTTTACTTGTTCCAAAACTTCTAAATTATATTCCCCATAAGGGTAAGCAAAAATTTTCGGTCTACTGCCAATTTCATCTATAAATCTTTTATTCGAAATGGATAGTTCTTCTCTAATTTTTTCTTTATTTAATTTAAACATGTGGTGGTGTGATTTAGTTTGGCTTCCAATAGTTACGCCGTGATCTCTCAAAGTTCTTATTTCTTCCCAAGTCATATAACCAGGAATTTTATTATCAATTACGTCCGTTGATATAAATAAAGTAAAAGGTAGGTTGTATTTTTTTAATAGTGGCCATGCATATTTGTATACTGATGAATATGCATCATCAATTGTTATTACTACAGATCTATCTTTTATTGTACTAATTCCATTTATAGCAAGAAGTGCTTTTTCAATATCAATTACGTTATATTTAGGTTTTATTAACTCATTAACGTGTCTAGAGAATTGTTCTTTTTTGATATTTGTTGATGGATATCTACTGTCACCAAATCTGTGATACATTATTACAGATGCATAATTAACATTAAAAACTTTCTTTGTTTCATTTGTTTGAGCGATTGAAAAAGTAGGTATAACGAAAAATAAGAAAGTTAATAATAAATTCATTTAATCCTCAAGTGTTGAATAATTTAATTCTGTAAGTTATAACTTTATTATAAAGTTATTCACGATAATACTACTTTTTTCTTATTGTTAAATAAAGATTCTATGATTATTTCTATAGAAACAAGTTCAACAGAACTATCACTTTCTTTATTAAATAAAGAAGGTGTTATTAATAACATATCAGTCCCATTTAAAAATGAATTATCTGAAATTATCGTACCAACAACTAAAAAGTTTTTATACGATAATTCAATTTCTTTTAGTGATATTTCTTTTCTAGCAGTTGGTTGTGGTCCAGGAAGTTTTACAGGAATTCGTTCGATAATTTCAACTGCTTTAGGTATTAAAATTTCTAACAGTCATATGAAAATTATAGGTATTAATTCTTTATCTGGTCTAGCAATGTCCGCACTTGATGAAGCCAAAGAGTTAAAACTTAAATATATAATAAGTTCTATCGATAGTAAAAAAGATGATCTATTTTTACAGTTGTTTAAGATCGATGACATTAATAATAAATCATTGCCATTTTTGGCTACAAGTGACATTAATACAGTTAAAATTGAGAAATTAAATACCTATTTTGTTATTAATAATTTATCTTTAAGAGACTTTCTATTTATTGGATATCTATCGAGTACAGCAAAAGAATTAATAAATAACTTAAATGTTTCTAAAAACCCAATACAACATCCACATTCTTTAGGAGTTGGAAAACTTGCGTCTTTTATAATATCGAAAAATGTTTGCTTAAACAAAACTACTTTTGCGTTTGACAAGTTTAAACCTATATACGTACGATCTGCAAAAATTAATTTAAAATGATTAACATAACGTCAGCAAAAAAAAGTGAATTATTAAAATTAACAGATATTCAGAGGGATATTTTTAATTATTCTGTATCTTTAAAAGAGTTTGAACATTATTTTAATGAAGATGCTATTAAAATTTGGAAAGTTTCAAACAAAAAAATTATAGGATTTGTAAGCTTTTATCACGTAAAAGACGAAATTGAAATTATACAAATTTGTATCATAAAATCATTTCAGAGAAAGAATTATGGTTCTTCAATAATTAATAAAATAAAAAAACTTAATAATGTAAATAAAATTTTTCTTGAAGTATCTGTTGAAAATTCTAAAGCAATAAAATTTTACTTAAAAAATGGCTTTAAAAAAATTGGAATAAGAAAAGCCTATTATAATAATAATAATAATAAAATTGATGCATTAAAATTATTATTTGAGTTTTAATAAAATTGAAATACTTAAAATTTATTAATCACAAATAATTTTCAGTAGGTGTAGTATGTTTGTATATAAGGTTAAAGACAATTTTCTAAATAGAGATCTTAAAGTAAGCAAATTTAAATCAAATTCTAAAAAAAAAATTGATTTTCTACAAACTCTAAAAACTATAAAAAGATTTTCAAAAATTGAAATCGAAAATTTTGTAATAAAGATTGCTGAGAAAAAATCAGAATTAAAAAAAGCTCAAGCTCTTAGGTATTCAGTTTTTTACAAAGAAAAAAAAGCTATACCCTCCATATCAAAAAAAATTTTAAAATTAGATTATGACAAAGTCGATAAATTTGCTGATCATCTTATTGTCATAGACAATAATAGAAAAGGTTCTAAAAACAAAATTGTAGGAACCTATAGACTTGTTCGTGGTGATATAGCTGCTCATTGTGGTGGGTTTTATACTTCCTCAGAATTTGATCTAAGTAAGATATTGAATTCTTATAAACATAATCAAATACTTGAATTAGGGAGGTCGTGTGTTCATCAAGGTTATAGAAATGGAACTATAATGAACTTACTTTGGAAAGCAATTGCTAAATATGTAAAATTATATGATATTAAAATCTTATTAGGATGTGCAAGTTTTCACGGGACTGATGTATTGAAATACAGTAATGAATTGTCTTACTTAAGAAAGAATTTTTCATTACCAGATGATTTGTCAGTTAAAAGTTTGAAACCAAAAATATACCCTACTTATACTGCAAGTAATTCAAACATTAATGATTTAAGAACTTTTGTTAAATTACCACCTCTTATAAAAGGTTATATTAGAATAGGCGGAAAGGTCAGTCATGATTGTTTTGTTGACCATAAATTCAATACAATAGACCTATGTGTGATTGTTAAAACTGACAATATAGATGAAAAATATAAGAAGAAATATTTAAATTAATGAAATAAAATATGATAACTAAAGAAAATTTTTATTATAGTCCTATTAACAGCTTATCATTAATTGATAACTTAATCTTCTATTTAAAACTTGTAATTTTTACAGTTGCTTCTGCCCTTTTAATCGTTTTATCTTTATTATTAGGAAAAATACCTTCCATCGAAAAATGGTTACCGGTATTATTTCACAAAATTTTACTATGGTTATTGTCTATAGAAGTAGAAATAGTAGGCAAAATCGACCAATACAAAAAAAATAATCTATTTATAAGTAACCATTTATCTTATCTAGACATCCCTATATTAGGATCTAAATTCCCATTAAGATTTGTAGCAAAATCTGAAGTTGAGAGCTGGCCAATTTTTGGTTTTTTAGCTAAGAAAGGTAGATCAATCTTTATAAGAAGGAATAAAACAGACAGTTTTAATCAAAAAAATAAAATATTAGATGCACTATCTTCTGGTGAGAAGGTTTTTATTTTTCCTGAAGGAACCACTTCAGATGGAAATAGGGTTTTAGAATTTAAATCAAGTTCATTCTCCTCTGTAGAAAATCAAAACTTTAAAATTCAGCCTATAGTTATTTTTTATTCTGATTTAAACGGTATCCCGATTAATAGATGGTTAAGACCTTTGATAGCGTGGTATGGAGACATGGATCTTAAACCGCATTTATATAAATTAGCTACATTAGTGTCTATTAAGGCAAAACTAATTTACTTAGAACCAGTAAATACACAAAACTTTGAAAATAGAAAAGATTTATGTAATCATTTAGAAATCAAAATAAGAAAAATTTATTCTAGCGCGTTATCAAAAAAACTTGCAAAATAATTTTACAACTGGCAGTAAGTATCATTAATTTATGATGAAGTGTTAATGAAAAAGCTATTTATTAAAACTCATGGATGTCAGATGAACTTTTATGACTCTGAGAGAATGACAGATTTATTAAAACCTCATGGTTATCAATTAGATGATAATGAAGATGATGCTGATCTAATAGTTTTGAATACATGCCATATACGTGAAAAAGCAGTTGAAAAAACATATTCTGAACTGGGACGTATAAGAGATAAAATCAAAGCCAGAAAAGCAATTACTGGGAAAAGATCGATAGTGGCTGTGGCTGGCTGTGTTGCTCAAGCTCAAGGCAAAGAAATAATGAAACGTTCTCCGTGGGTTGATATAGTTGTTGGGCCTCAATCATATCAAAATCTTCCAGAGCTAATTGCAAAAGTTGACCCAATCAATAAAAATAAAAATATTAATATTGACTTCCCCATTATTCCAAAATTTGACCAGTTAAATGCTAAAATTGAAGAAAGAGGTCCTTCTGCATTTTTAACAATTCAAGAAGGATGTGATAAATTTTGTACTTTTTGTGTTGTTCCTTACACAAGAGGAGCTGAATATTCGAGACCCTTGAAGTCTATTATAGATGAAGCAAAAAAATTAATAGATGTCGGTGTTAAAGAAATTACCCTACTAGGGCAGAATGTGAATGCTTGGAGTTCCAAAGGTTTGGATAATTTAAATTGGGGTCTAGGTCGATTAATAGATGAACTATCAAAATTTGATGAGCTTAAATTTATTAGATATACTACTTCTCATCCTCTTGATATGGACATTGAATTAATTAAATCCCATAGGGATAATAAAAAATTAATGCCTTATCTCCATCTGCCTGTTCAATCAGGTTCAGACAATGTTCTCAAATTAATGAATAGAAAACACACATCTAAAGACTATTTAAAGATTATTGAAAAAATAAGAGACTACAATCCTGAAATCGCCATATCAGGTGATTTTATTGTCGGTTTCCCTGGAGAAACAGATAAGGATCATATGTCAACATTAAGTTTAATCAAACAGGTCAATTATGCGCATGCTTACTCATTCAAATACTCCAAAAGACCTGGAACGCCAGGAAGTGTTTTCCCTAACCATATAGATGAGGATATAAAGAACTTTAGATTGTATGAAGTTCAAGAACTATTAAGATCTCAACAATTATCTTTCAATAAAAAAACTATTAACTCTATAATCAAAGTACTAGTTCTTAAAAAGGGAAAGAAAAAGAATCAATATATTGGAAGATCGCCATTTAATCAGTCTGTTTACTTAAGTTCTAAGAATGAGAACTTGATAGGATCATTTATAGATTTAAATATTACCGAAGCGTTTCAAAATAGTTTAACGGGTAATATTTTATTAGATTTTTAATGCTAACATTGAAAGCTTGGATGTATTGAATTATAAAATTAAAAAAGAAGAAATTTCTCTTGAATTTCCTAGTAATTCATTAATCGCAGTCTTAGTAGGGCATCATAGCATTAACCTTGTCAAATTAGAAAAGTTAACAGACGTAAATATAACTCTATTCGGTAATCAATTTAGTATCTCAGGAGATCCAGAAAATATAAACAAAGCTAAATCAATTATTTCAAATGTTTACCATAAATTATCTCTTGAAAAATCAGATATTTCTGAGTTTGATTTTTCAAATTTTGAAACTGAATTTAGGATGATACAGGGTATTACTTCTAAACTAAAACCAAATCAAAAATTTGATAAAAATGAAAATTTAAAATTTGATACTTGGAAGAAATCTATAATACCAAAAAGTATTGGTCAAAAAAAATATTTTAAAGCTCTAAATGATTTTGAGTTAGTGTTTGGTCTTGGTCCTGCCGGAACTGGAAAATCTTACTTAGCTGTTGCAAAAGGTATTCATATGTTGAAAAAAGGTCTCATTGACAAAATTATTTTAACTAGACCAGCAGTCGAGGCAGGCGAAAGGCTGGGCTTCTTGCCAGGTGATATGAAAGAAAAAATTGATCCCTATCTTAGACCCATATACGATGCGTTATATGAAATGATGCCCGCAGATAGAGTTGAAAAAAAAATTCAAACTGGCGAGATAGAAATTGCACCTTTAGCATTTATGAGAGGGAGAACTTTTACAAACTCCTTTGTTATAGTAGATGAAGCACAAAATACTACATCAATTCAAATGAAAATGGTTTTAACCCGAATTGGTCAGGGATCTAGAATGGTAATTAATGGTGACTTAAGTCAAGTTGACCTTCCAACAGGACAAATTTCCGGGTTAAAAGAATCAAAAAAAATTCTTAGTAAAATTAGAGATGTTAAAATAATATATTTGGACGCTAATGATGTAGTAAGGCATCCAATTGTTGCCAAAATTATTAAAGCATATGATGAATTTAACAAAAATTAATATTATAAATAAAAATCATTATGAACATAGCCGAAGCTGATTATAGAATATCTAATAACGATAAATTTATTATTGAATCCTCAATAATAGTATCATTATGGGATGAAAAATTAATAAATAATTTTCATGAAAATTTAAATAAAGTATTAAAAGAAATTTACGAAAAATCTAATTTATCTTTTCCTAATTCAAAAAAATTAATATCACTTTGTTTTTCTGGAGACAAACAGATTATCCAACTTAATAAATCCTATAGAAAAACCAGTTCTGCAACAAATGTATTGTCCTTTCCATCCTATTCTCGCTCAAAAGATGCATTGTTTTTAGGTGATATAATTTTCTCAATTGAAACTATTTGTAGAGAAGCAAAAAGGGACAATAAAAGAATTAATAATCATTTAACGCATTTATTTATTCATGGAGTTTTACATCTTTTAGGTTATGATCATAAAACATTAGAACAAGCAAAAAAAATGGAAAATTTAGAAATCCAAATATTGGAAACACTCCAAATCGAAAATCCGTATAAATAGATCAATGAAATTAAGGAATATAAAAATTTAAACAATGAAAATAAGTCTTCCAAGTTTTTTCAAGAAAACTAAAGATATCAATGATAAAAGTCTTGATCAGGAACTAGAACAATTTGTTGCCAAGAGAATTAACGCAGATGACTCTAATGGCAAAGCCTTAAGCCATGAAAATGAACTATTAAAAAATTTAGCAGGTTTGAGAGGAATCACAGCTTTCGATGTAATGGTACCAAGAGTTGATATTGTTTCAGTAGCAATGTCAGATGATTTTGATGAAATAGTCAAACAACTAATTAAAACTAATCATAGCAGGGTACCAGTAAGAAATGAAAGTTTAGACGATATAGTAGGTATATTACATATAAAGGATGTTTTAGCTAACTTGTTTTTAAAGGAAAAACAAAACATTAAAACTCTATTAAAAAAACCTATTTTTGTCTCTCCATCGAAAAGTTTGTTAGATTTGCTTTATGAAATGAGAGTAAAAAGACGCCATTTAGCCTTAGTTGTTGATGAATATGGCGGTATCGATGGTTTGGTAACAATTGAAGATTTAGTTGAAGAACTTGTGGGGGAGATTGAAGATGAACACGATTTATCTTCAGAATGTAGATTAGAAAAAATGGAAGATGGATCTATAATAGTCGAAGCTAGAATAACAGTTGATTTACTTGAGGGTCTTCTATCTTCAATAAGAAAAGAAGATTTAAATGATGAAATAGTAACATTAGGTGGTTTTATTATTAGTATAACTGGGAGAGTCCCAGTAAAAGGAGAGGTTATAAGATACTCGCCGTCAGGTTTAAAATTTGAAATATTAGAAGCAGATCCAAGAAAAGTTATTTTAGTTAAAATTATAGGACTGAAACACATCTCATCATCTAAAAGATTAACATTGTAAATTTACAAATGTACAAATTTAACAAGTTATCAAAATTAAACTATTTAGTAATATTCATGTCTGGTGCTATTGCTACCTTTTCGATCCCCCCTTTTTCATTTCTTCCTGTTCTTTTTTGTTTTGGTTTTGGAATTTATTCAATAAATTATGCATCAACTTTGTTAAAAACTTTTATTGCAGCTTGGTTTTTCGGGCTTGGCTGGTTTTTATTTGGCTTATATTGGATTGGTTCTGCATTTATTGTAGCTGATAAATATCACATTTTTCTAATGCCAATAGCTATTGTACTATTGCCAAGTTTGTTAGCCCTTTTTTGGGGATGTGCTTGTATTATTGCTAAATTACTCAGCGAAAACAAAACATTTTCTATAATATATATAATTATTTTTTTATCACTATTTGAATATTTAAGAGCTAAAATCTTTACGGGCTTTCCGTGGTTAATGCCTTCAATAGTATTATCATCTAATGAAAATCTAATACAAATATTTTCATTTATTGGAAGTTTTTCAGCGAATATAGTTGTTTTGACAATAAGTGTTTTACCATTTATTCTGTTCACAAATTTTAAAGGTAAATATTTTGTTTTTTCATCCTTATTAATACCAATTTTAATTTTATTTTTTTGTGGGATATTTCGATATCAAAATAAAACTGATATAAAAATTAAAGACCAATTTATAACTCTTGTTCAACCTAACATTGAACAAAGAAATAAATGGAACTTAAAACAAAGAGATCAAAACTTAAATAAATTAGTAGAGCTCTCATCTGTTAATGCAGATTCATTTAAAAATAAGAGTAGGATAATCATTTGGCCTGAAACCAGTTTTGAAGGTTCAATTCCAAATGAAATGACATTATTATCTTCTATTAGTAAACAAGTTATTAAAAGTCCAAAAACAGTTCTTATTGTTGGTTTATTAAGAACAGAGAAGGACAAAATCTTTAATTCACTTGTTTTTTTGAATTTTGAAGGAAAAATTTTGTATCAATATGATAAAATCAAATTAGTTCCTTTTGGAGAATACATTCCATTTCGTAAGTATTTAGGAGCAATTTCTGGCTTCTTAAATCCAACAGATTTTTCAAGTGGTAAAATATTATCCAACCCTAATATCGATGGTTTTGGGAATATCATTACATTAATATGTTATGAAATATTATTTGCTGATGAAATAAATAAAAGAAT
>CACMYY010000001.1 GCA_902618025.1 uncultured SAR116 cluster alpha proteobacterium | reverse complement strand
AAATTGAGTTAATAAATGTCTCAAAGAGTTGGGGCGATTTTAATGCAGTTAAAAATTTTAATCTAATTATTAAAGATAAAGAATTTCTTGTTCTTCTTGGTCCATCTGGGTGTGGAAAAACTACTACCATGAGAATGATTGCCGGATTAGAGGATTTAACTAATGGGGTTATAAAAATTGGTTCTAAGATTGTTAATGACTTAGAACCAAAAGACAGAGACGTTTCTATGGTATTCCAATCATATGGATTGTATCCAAACATGACAGTTTACGAAAATGTTCGTTTTCCACTTAAAATTAGAAAAGTTCCGAAAGAAAATCATGATGATTTAGTGATGAGGGCTGTTAATATGGTGGAATTAGAAAATTTTTGTCACAGAAGGCCAGCTGAATTATCAGGTGGCCAAAAACAAAGAGTTGCTCTGGCAAGGGCACTAGTTAGGAAACCTAATGTATTTTTGATGGATGAACCATTATCAAATTTAGATGCAAAATTGAGAGTTTCCACAAGAGCACAAATAAAACATCTTCAAAATAAGTTAAAAGTTACAACAATCTACGTTACTCACGACCAGATTGAAGCAATGACTTTAGCTGATAGAGTTGTCGTAATGAATAATGGTGTAATTCAACAAATTGGAACACCAAAGCAAATATATGATAAGCCAATTAATACATTCGTAGCATCGTTTATTGGAAATCCACCAATGAATTTAATTAATGGAAAAATCAAAGACGGCCAATTCTTATCTGAAAACATAAATGTCAAAAAGTTTAGTAATAAAAATGGTAAATATATACTTGGTTTTCGTGCTGAAGATGCTACGATATCTAAAAGTTCTAAAGGAAATATAAAAGGTCCAATTTTTTCTATTGAGCTCTTGGGGGATGCAATTATGGTAACTTTAAAAATTGAAGAAAGTTTTATATCTGTTAAAGTTAACAATGATTTTGAAGCGTATATAGGAGATGAAGTGAATATCTCAATTCTTTCATCTAAATGTCAAATTTTTGATTTTGAAAATGGTTTTAATTTAGAAATAAATAAGGAGAAATAATGAAATTATTATTAACAAAATTTTTTACCACAATAATTTTTTTAGTATCTAGCTCTGCTTTTGCTTGTAGTATTTCTGCTAGAGTAAGTATTGTTGGTAATGAATTCCCTGCTATTCAAACTGTAGGCTCAGGTGCAAAAGAATGTAAGGGAGCAAAGGTAACAGCAAATTTAACTGCTGATCATCAAAAAATAAATGTTGCTGGAATGAGTAGTCAGCCTGCTGAATACACTTCAGCAATTGTTGCAAATACATCTATTGTTGCATTATTAAATAATGATCTAATTAGACCACTTGATGATTTAGTAAAAAAGCATGGAAAAGGTCTAAAGAAAAATCAACTTATTACTATTGACGGAAAGATAATGGCAGTTGCTTTTATGGCAAATGCTCAGCACCTTGTATATCGAAAGGATATCTTAAAGAAATTAAATATTGATATTCCAAAAACATATGAAGACATGTTAGCAGCAGCAAAAAAAATCAGAGCATCTGGATTAGTAAAAAATCCAGTTGGTGGAGCTTATAAAGCTGGTTGGAATTTAGCTCAAGAATTTAATAACATGTTCATTGGTTATGGAGGCTCTCATTTTAAAGGAAATTCAGCAGAACCAAGTGTGAATTCTGATGCAGGAATCAAGGCATTAAAAATGATGAAATCTTTGTCAGAATATATGAACCCTGACTTTCTTACTCATGACAGCAATGCAACGAATGCTGAATTTAGAGCAGGTAATGTTGCTATTATGAATATGTGGGGAAGTAGAGCTGCTACATTAGTAGATGTAGATGGAGTGAGCATGGAAGTTAAAAATGGCATGGACATCGCAGGTCCAATGACAGTGGGAGGTGGTAAAACACCTGCTTCAACATTGTTTTGGGATGGCTGGACAGTTGCAAAAAAAATTAGTGATGAAGAAGCGGAAGCTACTTTTATTGCAATGACTAATGCTATTAGACCATCAATATTAGATAATGAAGATGTCAGAAAACAAGCTGTATGGTTGATTGAAGGATATAAGCCTACTGATGCTGCTAGAGGTGTTTTTGCTGCGGCAAAAATGAATACAACACCTTATCCAATGTTACCTTACGCAGGATTAATGCATTCGGCTATTGGAAAGGAAATAGCTGATTTCATGCAGGGTAAAGAAACAGCAGAAAAAACTTTGTCAGATATTGAAGATGCTTATAAAGCGTCAGCTAAAGAAAAAGGTTTTTTATAAAAATAATGACTAGAGAGTGAAAACTCTCTAGTTTTTTTATCATGAAACATAAAACTTTTTTTTGGTTTATTTTACCTACTTTTTTGGCGATGTTTTTTTTTATAACATTGCCGATTATTTCTGTAGTTATTCAATCTTTACATACTCCTCATGAAAATATTTTAATTACAGTTGAAAATTGTGATCCCTTTGGATGTAAAAAAGTTACATCTATTGATCATGCAGCTACTAAAGATTTAAAAAATGAAAAGCCATTAGGAAGGTTTGTAGGCTTAGATATTTATTTGGATAGAGGGCATTTAGCATTTGATCAAGTTAAAGATCACTGGAATAAATCTAAGGATCTATTTAGTTTTTTTTCCTTAATTAGTGATTTACCATTTTATAAAGCAATTTTTTTTACTTTAACTTTTACATTTACAGTTACGCCGATAATGTTAGTTTTAGGTTTGCTGATAGCTTTGGGTGTAAACTCAATTAATAAACAATTAAAAGGTTTAATAATCTTTTTTTCACTCTTGCCGATGATTGTTACTCCTTTAATAGGATCTATTATTTTGTTTTGGATGATTGACAGTAGAGGAATTGTTGGAAATTTTTTACAATTAATGTTTGAGGACCCTAATTTGTCTCTTAAAGCTTCTACTTTCCTTACCTGGATCACATTAATAGTTTATGGTGTATGGCACGCAATACCCTTTTCATTCATAGTTTTTTATGCTGGATTACAGACGCTTCCAAAAGATCAAATTGAATCTGCACAAATTGACGGTGCAAATACTTTTCAACAAACAATACACATAATAATACCCCATATAATGCCACTAATTACATTTGTAACCTTGATGCAATTAATGGATAATTTCAGGGTTTTTGAGCCAATAATTGGATTTAATGCAGAAGCGCACGCTACTTCATTAAGCTGGATTATTTTTAACGATTTAGGTGGAGAAACAAGACAATTATCTGCAGCGGCAACATCTTCTATTTTAACTATTTTTGGGATTATAATTTTACTTATACCTGTCCTAATTAAAACTTGGAAAGAATTTGATTTTAAAAAATGAATTTCAACACTTCTAAAAATAACAAACATAATAATTTAAGAAATATAATAATATATTTTTTAATATTTTCATGGGTTTTTTTAGCAGCCTTTCCTTTCATATGGACTTTTTGGGGATCGTTTAAGGTTGAACTTGATTTTTTTTCCATAGCTAATTGGACTAATGCTATTACTGGAGAAAATACAGAACAGACCTATGGATCTCCTTTTACATTTGTTGGTTATCATGGTGCATGGGTTCAAGAGGAATTTTGGAAAGCTTTCATAAATACATCTTTAGTTTGTTTTTTTGTTGTATTCACATCTCTTACAATTGGTACTCTAGGGGCATATGCACTCTCAAGATCAAACTATAAATATACTTTTTGGCTTTTGATAATGGCACTTATTTTTAGATCTATGCCGCCTATTACGCTGGTTGCTGGATACTTGCCACCTTTTTTTGAGTGGAATTTATGGGGAATACTACCAACAACAATAATTGTTTTGGTATCGATAAATCAGCCATTTACTTTGTGGATGCTTCATTCCTTTTTTCAAAATATACCAAAAGAGTTGGATGAAAGCGCTAAGGTAGATGGTTGTTCGCAGTACCAGGCTTTTGGGCATGTGATTGTGCCAGTAATGTGGCCTGGAATAATTACTACTGGATTATTTAGTTTTTTATTGGCATATAATGATTTTGCAGTTACCTCAATGTTGTTGTCTGACGAAAATAGAACAATGATTCCTCAAATAGCTGCTTTTTTAGGAACAACTTATACTGAAGGAAATGTAATGTTTGCAGTTGCGGCAGTAGTTTCTGCTACAGTACCTCTTTTTATTTTAATAATGTTTTTTCAAACGAAAATTGTCAGTGGTTTAACACAAGGTGCAGTTAAAGGTTAGTGATAAAATAACAATGGAAAAAGATAAAATCAAAAAAGCTTCGAATATATTAAAAAATGACTTGTCAAAGACAAAAAAAACAAAAGAAATCATTGAAAAAATGGTTGAAGCTTTAAATGATCATAGAATTGATGATATAGGAGAGTTTTTCGATAATAATTTTAATTGGTTTGGAAACTTTGGCTGTGGAACAAAAATAGGCTTAAAAGAATTTCAACAAAATTGGCAAATCCCTTTCCAAAAAGCATTTTCTGAAAAGGTTTGTATTGATGAAGCAAGAATATTTGAAGGAGAGTGGGGAGCTGCTTTTGGACGACAAGAAGCAATTCATACAGGTGTATTTATGGGCATTAAGCCTACTAATAAAAAAGTAAATATTAACTATATGGATTTTTGGCATGTTAAAAAAGATAAAATTATTAATAATTGGGTAATGGTAGATTTTCCAGATGTAATGAAACAATTAGGTGTAGATGTTTTTGAAGGTGAGGGTTGGGAAAAATACGATAATAAGAAAAATAAAAGTCGAAATTGTTATCTGGACCAAAATGAAATTGAGAATTTTATTTATCAGATTACTGAAGAAATATGGGAAAATAAACAAGTTGAAAATATTAGAAAATATTATGCAAGGGATGTGATAGTAAGATCACCTTCAATAACCACCTTTGATTGTGATAAAGTAGTAGAAGCGACTTATCAAACCTTAAAACAATTTCCAGATAGAGAATTAATTGGCGAGGATGTTATTTCATGTGGTTCAATAGATAAAATTTATTTAAGCTCTCACAGAATCTTATCTACTGGAACTCACATTGGTGATGGAATTTATGGAAAGCCTACAGGAAAAAGAGTGATTTATCGAGTTATTGCAGATTGCCTAGTTAGAGATAATAAAGTGATTGAGGAATGGATAATAAGAGATGAGAAAAGTATATTAAATCAATTAGGAATTGAAACTTATGACTATGTAAAACAAAAAATTTTAGAGGGTGTTTATAAAAAGAGTGAAATTAATTCAATTAAAAATTGTTTTAAAATTGAAAACAAAATTTCACCTTGTAAAAGTAAAAATAATAACAGATACAAAAACTATTTTTTAAAAATAATTAAAGATCAGAGTAAAATCTACCATTTGTTTGAACGTTCAGCGCAATTATATTGGATTGGAGGTGAAGTGGTTTATACTTTGGATCATATTTTTGAAAAATGGAATTTATTTCTTTCTTGTTTTAATATATCCAAATGTGAAATTTCAAATAGTATTTTGCTAAACCAACCAAATATGAGGCAAAGAGCTTCATTGAGATGGAGACTGATTTGTAAACACAGTCAAAATGGAATTTTTGGAATGCCAACTAATAAGGATGTTGAAATATTTGGAATTTCACATGCTGAATTTGGAAAGAATGGTATAGTTAGAGAATTCATATTAATTGACGAAATATCGATTTGGAAACAAATTTTACTTTAAATATTTTATAGGCGAAATTATGAATAATATAAATTTAAATAATAGACTTGTAAGATACGGTGAATTGATACCTTGTAAAACTGCTTTCATTGACACTCATACTCCAGGTTCAAATCAAAAAGAAAATTTTAGTATTATTGGATCTGGTGTTTCTGAAAATCCTGATCAACATGTGCATATTAAAATTCCACATGGTTTTAATATAGGTGCGGCTGGGCAGCCTCCTAAATGTCACAATTCTCTTCATAGTCATCGAACAGCTGAAGTTTTTTTTGTTCATTCAGGAAGATGGAGATTTTTTTGGGGACGTTATGGTAAGGCAGGTGAAGTAATACTTGAAAAAGGTGATATTTTTAATATTCCAACTGGAATTTTTAGAGGTTTTGAAAATATAGGCAATGATTATGGAATGATAATGGCAATATTGGGAGGGGATGATGCAGGTGGTGGAGTAATTTGGGCACCAGAAGTATTAAAAGATGCTAAAAAGCACGGTTTAGTTCTATCTGAAAAAGGAAAGATATATGATACAAAAATAGGACAACATATGCCTTCTAATGAAAATTTAATGCAACCTTTGACAGAAAATGAACTTAAAAAATTTCCTGAATATAGTTCAGCTGAAGTTGTTCCAAATTATGTAGCTAGGTATTTAGATCTTTATTCTTTATCACAAAATAATCCAGTAATAGTTATTGGAGAAAATGGAAAAATTTTTGATAAACCGGGTTTTGAAGTTGAATTTATAACAGATCATTCATTCATGAATTCTGAAAACATGTATGAGAAAGATGTAGTGTTTATGCCTGTTGAAGGATATTGGATGCTTAGTTTAGAGAAACATAATTTATTTTTAAATCCAGGAGATACTTTTTCACTGCCAAAAAATAATGAATATACTTTAAATCCAACTAAACCTGGAATGGCAACGTTATACAAAGTAATACCAACTAATGACAAACCAGGGCCTACAACTAGGAAATAAAGAATGTCTATTTTAACAACACACGTTGGCTCATTGCCTAGACCAAAAAATGTATCTGACTTACTTTTCAAACGTGAAAACAATGAAGTATATGAGCAAAAATATTTTGATGAAGTTATTTCAAATGGAGTTTATGAAGTTGTAAAAAAACAAATAGAT
The DNA here is from genome assembly GCA_902618025.1 of uncultured SAR116 cluster alpha proteobacterium. Taxonomy (GTDB): domain Bacteria; phylum Pseudomonadota; class Alphaproteobacteria; order Puniceispirillales; family Marisalimonadaceae; genus Marisalimonas. The sequence goes on along the minus strand of CACMYY010000001.1, from coordinate 281,003 downwards.
ATTGGCATTGACATAATATCTGATGGAGAGATGTCTAAAATTTCTTATGCTACATATGTAAAAGACAGATATAATGGGTTTGCAGGGGATAGTGAAAGAAACCCACCTTTGGATTTAGAAAAATTTCCTAACTACATGAAAAAAATTGCAGATAGTGGTGGAACGCCAACTTATTCTCGTCCATGCTGTGTTTCAGAAATAACATCAAAACATAATAATGATCTTTCTAATGACATTAATAATCTTTTAAGTGCATCTAAAAAACTTGAACATGAAAATATTTTTATGAATTCAGCATCTCCTGGTGTAATATCACTTTTTTTAAGCAATTCATATTATTCGAGTAGAAATGAATATTTGGACGCAATTTCTAAAGCTATGAAGGATGAATATGAGACTATTGTTAGATCTGGTATAAAGTTACAACTAGACTGTCCGGATCTAGCTTTATCTCGACATATGACTTTTAAAAGCGAAAGTGATGAAGATTTTATAAAAATAGCCTACCAAAATATGGAAATTCTAAATCAAAGTTTGCATAACATTTCTCCTGAAATGTTGAGACTTCATGTATGTTGGGGTAATTATGAAGGACCTCATATTCATGATATTCCAATTGAAAAAATATTTAATGTATTGATGTCTTTCAAAGGAAATTATTTGCTTTTTGAGTCTTCTAATCCTAGACATCAACATGAATGGGAAATTTTCGACCAACTTAAAAATAAAATTCCTGAAAATAAAATTCTTATTCCAGGAGTGTTAGACACAACAAGTAATTTTGTAGAACATAGTTCTCTTGTAAAACAAAGGATTGAAAAATTTGTAAAAATTGTTGGAAAAGAAAGAGTTATAGCAGGCACTGATTGTGGTTTTGGAACTTTTGCTGGATTTGGAAATGTAGATCCAGATATTGCATATTTAAAGTTACAATCTTTGGTAGAAGGTGCAAGTAAAGTTAAATGAGTCTTTATGGGTTATAAATTGTTTGAACTTTCAAAATGAAAAAAAAATAGTTTTAGATTTTTATAATTCAATTCAAAAATGTAGAACTGATAAAATTCCAGAAATATTATCTCTCCATTATTCTGAAGATATAATTTGGCGTGGTTTTTATCCTTTTAATGAAATTCAAGATCTTGGGCATTTATACAAGGATTTTTGGCAACCATTAAAGAAAAGTTTCACAAATTTACAAAGACGCATGGATATTTTTTTTGCTGGTAGTAATTCTTTGTCATCTAATAAAGATGTTTGGGTTGTTTCTATGGGGCATTTAATGGGTTTATTTGATACTCCTTGGATTGGTATTAAGCATACAAATAAAATTGCAATGCTGCGTTATTGTGAATTCAATAAAATAGTTAAAGGTAAAATAACTGAGGTTGCAATGTTTTTTGATATACCTCATTTAATGATCCAAGCAGGATTGAAACCATTTCCATTAGAAACTGGTATAAGCTTAGTCCAGCCAGGACCAATATCTCATAATGGATTGTTATTTGAAGAACAAAATTTAATTGATACAAAAAATACCTCAGAATTAATTGAACAAATGATAAATGACGTAAAAATTTGGAATAATTTTGATAAAATATCTTTAATTAAAGAGCTTAGAAAGAATTGGAAAGATGATATGATTTGGTGGGGACCTTCAGGCATTGGTTCATCGTTCACAATTGAAAGATATGTTGAACAACATGCGCTTCCTTTTAGGAATAATTTTATAAATAGGAAATTTAACGGTCATATCTGTCGATTATCTGAAGGAATATTTGGTGGATTTTTTGGATGGCCTAATCTTACTTTAACACCTAGCCAGAAATTTATGGGTTTAAAAACTACAAAAAAATCCTCTGATATGAGAGTAATAGATATTTATAGAAGAGAAGGTAATAAATTAGCAGAAAACTGGGTATTTATTGATTTTTTACATTTCTGGAAAATGCAAGGTATAGAAATCTTAAAATGCTAAAATAATAAAAATTTTACCTCTATCTCATTAAAAATTAGGTATGAATGTATTTATAGGCTCATTTATACCTTTTGCTTTAATTTGATCATATCGTTGACAATTTATGTCACCCTTAATAAGTTTTTTTGTTACATCTGAAATTAAAATTTTACCTGCTGGAGAATTGCTTTCTAATCTAGAAGCAAGATTCACGGTAGCTCCAATTACCGTATAATCAAGTCTTTTTTCACTTCCAAAATTACCTACTGTACACTCTCCTGAATTAATACCAATCCTCATATTAAGAGGGTAAGGAAGGTTAAAATCTTTCATAAATTTTTTCGATAACGTTTTCATTGTTTTCTGCATTTCTATGGCCATTTTCACACAATTTATGGCGTCCTTTTCTTTGCCTTCACTTTCTGGATCACCAAAAAAAATCATTACAGAGTCTCCAATATATTTATCTATAGTTCCACCAAAGCTTAGAGCTATTTCAGACATTTTAGTAAGATACAAATTTAGCATTTCTGTCAGTGGTGCTGTATCCATCTTTTCAGAAATTTCGGTAAATGAAATTATGTCTGAAAAAAATACAGTTAAGAATTTTTTTTCACTCTCAATTGAAACTTTTTTTTCGCCACTAAAGATTGAGTCATATAATTGTGGTGAAAGATATTTAGATAATTGACTTGCAATTTCTTCAATTTCTTTACTTTTTTCATTTGCCAATTCTTCAGCATTTTTTGCGATTTGTTTCTGTTTATCAAGCTCTGACGCTAGATTGCGACGAAGTTTTGATTCTAATTGCAACTTTGCAATTTGCATTTTAAGAGATCTTATTTCATTATTTAAATTTTCAGACATCAAATATTTTATTTGAAATTAATTTTAAATTTCAAATTTTAAAAGGGTTAATAAGTTTTTCATCAGAAATTTGATCTGACGTTATATATCTTTGCATTTCACTTGGCATTGTGACAATCAAATCGTTTAAACCAGCTTTTTCAAGAACATCAATAATTGATTGTTCATCTTCAGCATACCAATGACAGAAAAAAAAGTCGTCTTTACCCATCCAATGTTGAAGGGTTTCAGCTTTTTCGCTTTTTAATCCCTCAAAAAACTCTCGAACAGTCATTTCACTTTGTTGTGCTAATACATCTTTTATTATGTCAGTATTTGACCATGTATGTGTACAAATATAATGTTTTTTTGACATTTCAAATCCTTTTATAAAATATAATCAACTTATTATGTTATATTCAAGTATGATTTAGATATTTATTTTTTAATTACAGAACCTTCTTGTATAGAAACTTTTGCCATAGCTTGTTCACTGAGACCTTGTAATGCTTTCATTGTTTCAATTTTTTTTCCAGCAACGGAGATGTTTTCAAAAACCTCTACTATAAATCCGCTGTTATCTCCTGTTTTAAATAACATTCTTTTGTATTTTTCTTCTTCAATATTAGATGCAATTGCTTCAACAACAGCCCACAAAGAGGGCGCCAACAATGTAAAGTTAATATTTCTTCCGTACATTAGTTTTCCTGTGACACTTGTTTTGCAGACACATAGGTAGCCATTCTATTTGATGCTATTTCAAAAATTTCTTTCCATTCTGATGACTCAAAAGCCCTAAACCAATTTATTGAAGAAAAACTTCCACTAGCATAAATTAGATTACATGCAGCTGCTATGTCCTTGTCTTCTTTTCCAGTAATGACACACATGAAATCAAAGTCTGGAGAATTTAAATATAAAAATTCAACAAATTCAGCATTAAAACTTTTTACTAGTGGCTCCACTATTTCTCTTCTATTTTGAGGTTTGTTAAGCATTGAAGCGGCAGTTTCTTGTGAATTTTTTCCTGTAATAATGTATTTTTGCATTTTATAAAGATCCTATTTTTATTATATGAAGATTTTAAAATTATAAAAACTCTTATATCAACGAAAAATTTTTATAATTAGATTATCAATATATTAAGAGATTATCATCTAATTTAAGGTTGTTTTTAACCCTTCGATATTTTCAAGTTCAACCGCAAATTGTGGAGGGTTTTGATCAAGTTCCTCAACTTCTTTATCTTCATAAACTCTCGACCTAGTCAAAAATCTTTTTCCTGTAGGTCCTTCTAATGAAAACATCCCACCTCTTCCGTCAACGACATCAATTATTAACTGCGTATGTTTCCAATATTCAAACTGATCTTGTGAAATAAAAAAAGGTTGATTATGAATGCTTCCTAAATAAATATCCCTCGAACCAACTTTAAACTCTGATCTTGGAAAGCACATTGGAGAAGATCCATCGCAGCATCCTCCTGATTGATGAAATACTAAAAGACCATGAATATTCAACAATTCTGTAATAAGTTTGTTGGCTTTCTCAGTGGATAAAACTCTTTCTATCATTTAAGTCTCCAAAGAAAATCCTCTCTATTGAAAATAGAGAGGATTTTATTAAAAATTAAAAGAAACCATCGGGTACTTCTGCGTATGATACCAATACATTCTTTGTTTGTTGATAATGGTTAAGCATCATTTTATGTGTTTCTCTTCCGATACCAGAATTTTTATATCCCCCAAATGCTGCATGAGCAGGATATGAGTGATAACAGTTAACCCATACTCTTCCAGCTTCTATGGATCTACCCATTCTATAGCAAATATTTGCGTCTTTAGACCATACACCAGCACCTAACCCGTACAATGTATCATTTGCTATAGATACAGCCTCTGCTTCGTCTTTGAAGGTGGTAACTGAAACGACAGGACCAAAAATTTCTTCTTGGAATATTCGCATTGAATTATTTCCTTTGAATGCTGTTGGTTCTACATAATAACCACTAGAGTATGTTCCATTCATCTGGCGTTTTTCACCACCGAAAATAACACTTGCACCTTCTTGTTTCCCCACATCCAAATATGACATTATTTTGTCAAACTGTTCAGAGGAAGCCTGTGCTCCGACTTGAGTGTTCAAATCAAAAGGATCTCCACAGTTAAGAGCTGACACTCTCGTTTTTACCATTTCCATGAATGGTTCGTAAATATCTTCATGTATTATTGCTCTTGAAGGACAGGTACAAACTTCACCCTGGTTAAAATAAGCATGTAAAAAACCTTCTACACATCTAGAAATGTACTCATCTCCACCATTCATAATATCCTTAAAAAAGATATTTGGACTCTTTCCACCTAATTCTAATGTAACTGGAATAAGATTTTCCGAGGCATATTGCAAAATTAATCTTCCAGTTGTTGTCTCTCCTGTAAAACCAATTTTTTTTACACGATTACTTGATGCAAGTGGTTTACCTGCTTCAACACCATAACCCTGAACAACATTTACTACACCTGCAGGAAGTAAATCAGCAATTAATTCCATTAGAACACAAATTGAAAATGGAGTTTGCTCTGCAGGTTTTAAAACAACAGCATTTCCAGCAGCTAATGCAGGTGCAAGTTTCCAAGCGGCCATTAGAATAGGAAAATTCCATGGAATTATTTGACCAACAACACCTAGTGGTTCTGGGTAATGGTATGCCATCATCCCTTGTGCAGAATTTCCACCGCCTGATTGCATACCGTCTATGTTTCCAATTGTTCCTTCTTGCGCTCTAATGGCTCCTGCAAAGTATCTAAAATGATCAACTGTTAAGGGTATATCAGCAGCCATTGGTTCTCTGATAGGTTTACCATTATCTAATGTTTCAGCAAGCGATAATTTTTCAGCATTTTGTTCTATTCTATCAGCAATTTTAAGCAACATGTCTGCCCTTAAAGCTGGTCCAGTTTTACCCCATGCCTCTGCTGCTTTATGTGCGGCATCTAATGCGGAGTTTACATCTTCAGCATTTGATCTTGGTACTTCACATATAATTTTACCACTTGTTGGTGAAATGTTTTCAAAGTAATTACCGGATTTTGGTTTAGACCAATCTCCACCTATAAAATTTTCATATCTTGATCCTGGTTTTAGTTTAGATCCATCATCACCAGGATAAATAAATGGTTTTACGTCATCCATAATTTCCTCCCTTATTTGTGATAATAATTATCACAAAAATAAACACTATATGTCAAACTTAATTAATTTTATAAGTTAATTATTAATAAAATCTTAAGTTCTGAATATTTTAAAAACCTTAATTAGAAGAAGTATACCTAGTAAACAAAAGTTCTGTCAGCTTCCAAGGACAAGTTAAGTAAAGTTTTAGGTAAAACTTTTCTAGAATTAGTGTCTTTTAAATCTTGATCAGTAACTCCTCTTATTTCACATGAAATAGCTGAAACATATATTGGAACATTACTTTTTTTAAGTATATCGAAATGTTCCTTTAACTTTCCAGTTCCTAAACCCACTAAATTCTCAAGAACAGGAGATCTCATTAAACTAACTGCATCAGCATTTAAGAAAACTGTAACCTCATGACCTTCTTCTACTGCGGTTCTAGCTAACATAAATCCTAATGATGCTTTTGTAGGATTACCAGTTCCATTAGTAATATTAAACAAAATTTTGGCCATATTTAACTAAATCAAATTATAATTGAGAATAACTTTTGAATAATCTTTTGCAAAACGAAAGACATAATGGATAAAAAAGTAAAAATGATTAATTTTTAATCATAAATAATTATAGCTAATATATTTCCAGTTTTAATCTTATTGGCTCATTACAAATCCACCATTTGGTGAAATTGTTTGGCCTGTAACGAATTTTGATTCATCAGAGGCAAGATAAACAGCAGCCCATGCTATATCATCGGCAGTGCCAAATTTTTTCATTGGAGTTGCAGATTTTATAAGTTTTTTTACATCACCTAAACTACTAGTCATGTCTGTATCAATATAGCCAGGTGCAATTGCATTTACCCTTATATTTCTCGATGCTAATTCTTTAGCTGTAGCTCTTGTAAATCCAAGAATAGCTGATTTTGCAGCTGAATAATGTGGAGATGAAGGACCACCTGTAGTACCTAAAACAGATCCCATATTGATAATAGACGCGTTATTTTGATTATTCATTATTTTAAGAGCTTCACGTGTACAAAAAAAAGTTCCATTTAAGTGAATTGAAATCATTTTATGCCATTCTTCATCAGACATATTTACAGTTACATCAAAATGACTTTCAATTTTACCTGTTTCTGCAAACTCTTTACTTTGTAAATTATTAACTTTAATTCGATTAGTAAGTAAATCTTCCCTATCTTCAAACCCATTTATGCCGGCATTATTTACAAGAATATCTAATTGTTCATATTCTGATTGTACTTTTTTAAATATTTCATTTACGTTAATAGAGTCTGAAACATCCATATAATAAGCACTTCCATTTAGTTCTTTAGCCTTTTTTTTCGCGTCATTAATATTTACATCACACAAAATGACATGTGCTCCTTCATTAAAAAAATAACTTGCTATTGAAGCACCTAAACCCCTTGCACCACCTGTGATTAGAGCTACTTTGTTCTTTAATCTATCCATAATACTTTGCCCCTTTAAATAAAAAACTCGACCATAAAAATTGAATAAAATAAAGAATTATTTTGAAATCTTGCTATTTAAAAAATTGAGATATATTTTGTCAATATGTCAATAATACATAAATCAACAGTTAGTAAATATTTCGAAGATTTTTCTATTGGTGACAAGTATGTAATACCATCAAGAACTCAAACAAGTGCTATTTTTTCAATGTTTCAAGCTGCTTCAGGTGATAACGATCCCATACATTATGATAAAGAATTTTGTAAACAAAGAGGGCATCCAGAAATGTTAGCACACGGGTTGCAGGTATTAATTCAAACTGCAGCTGGCGCGGGTACTTTTCCATCTGAAGTAAGAGACAGTCTGCTAGGGTTAATTGAAGTTTCTGGAAAAATGTTAAAACCAGTTTACAGAGAAGATACATTATATCCTGAACTAGTTGTATCAAGACTCATTTCACAAAATACAACTGGTGTTATAGAAATGAAAGCTTTAATAAATAATCAAAATCATGTCCTGGTTTTTGAGGGATATCATAAATATTTAATTAAGAAAAAAGTTAATGATAATTAAAAATATTAATAATTTAATATACTGTATTGATTTTACAACTTTATTTATTTCTAAATCTGCATTATCAGACCTTTAGAATTGTAAATATAATGAAAATATTTGTAATCAATTAAATCAAGTTGTTGGTATTAAAACTTCTATGATGGTAGCAAGTATCACAATAATAGGTGATGATTTTATTGTGACTAATCGGCATGCATTAGGAGATCATAAACAATTAATATTTAGATATTATAATGGAGAAATCAAAAAATTATTTATTAATGTCTTTATTTATTTTCTTAAAGTAGGTAGTCCAACCCCAGTAGCTTCAAAACCTCCATCTACAGCTAAAATTTGACCGGTAATATATGATGCTTTATCAGATGCTAAAAAGTAAATAGCATTAGCTATTTCATTTTCCGTTCCATATCTGTTTAATGGAATTGCATCATGGTATGCATCTATTATGTCTTGAGTATGAACTGCCATAGCAAGTTTTGTTTTTACTGGTCCAGGCGCAACACAATTAACTCGTATTCCATATTCACCTAATTCAGCAGCCTGTTGCTTCGTGAGTTGTATTATTGCAGCTTTTGATGTTCCATATGCAACTCTTAGTGTCGACGCTCTAAGTCCAGATATGGATGCTATATTGATAATGCTTCCTTTAGTGTTTTTTAGATAACTGATCACTTTTTGTGAACACATAAAAGCACCATCTAAATTTGTTTTCATTACTTCATTCCATCGTTTAAAGTCTGTCATCTCTATTGAAGCAAAATCTGCAACGCCAGCATTGTTAACTAAAACATCCACTCTTTCATGCCATTCGAGAATTTCCTGATACATCATGTCTACTTTGTTAAAATCTGAAATATCATAACAAAATGATTTTATTGAATTATTAGCTAAAGATAATTTTGAAAGCTCGTTTTTATCTCTATCAACTATTGCTACTTTATAACCATTTTGATTAAATAATTTCGCAGTTGCTAAACCAATTCCTCTTGCCGCACCTGTTACTATAGCTAATTTGTTATTAGTTGATTCCATAATCTACAAAATTAAGAAATTAATCGTTATCTAACAAAGGGTTTGATGGTCTTTTTTCTAAGTCGGATTTCCACCGATAAACATTTTTATACTTCTGTCCAAAATCAATTTTTAACATATTAGATAGATTAAACATAAAATGACCAGTTATATCAGCTATGGAAAATTTATCACCTAAAAGAAATTTATTTTCAGATATATGTGGTTCGATCCTATTTAATAAAATATCAAACATCTCAATTCCACGTTCAACTATTTCTGGTGACTGAGTGATACTGGTTCGAGTTCCTGGAACAACTTTTCCTTTAAAAAATGATGTTTTATTACGTACTGAATGTAATAATGGTAAAAATCCATCTAACTCAATTCTTCTGTTCCACATATCAATAATTGCTCGTTCTTCTGTATCATTTCCAAATAATTTTGAGCTTGTAGACTGTTCATCCAAATAACGACAAATTGAAATTGTTTCTGTAATTATTGTTCCGTTTTCTAACTCTAGAAAAGGAATACAATTAAAAGGGTTCATTGAATTATATGGTTCCTTGAACAATTCATCCTCTCTAACATTTACTGAAATTGTTTCTAATTTTAATTTTTTTTCTCTTAAAAACATTTCAACTCTGAGAGCATTTGCAGCTGGTGCAAAAGTGTACAATTTCATTTAAAAAATCCTTTCATTCAAATATTCATAAAAAATTATAGATCAAGTTTTTATTTTATATCCTGTTTTAAATATGTACCAAATTATGCTGATACAAATACTTGTAAAAATTAACATAAAAATAATACTAGTAAAAATTGGAACATCTCCTACACCAAAAAAAGACCATCTAAATCCTGAGATTAAATAGACTATTGGGTTTAGTAGAGCAAAATTTTGCCAAAATGGGGGGAGCATATCTATTGTATAAAAACTACCTCCTAAAAAAACTAAAGGTGTAATAATAAGCATAGGTACAATGTTTAGTTGCTCAAAATTGTCTGAGACTATACCTATTATAAATCCTAAAAGGCTGAATGTCATACAAGTGATAAATAAAAAACAAAGCATAAAAAAAGGATATTTAATTTCTAAGTCAACGAAAAGATAAGATGTGCACAATATAATTAAACCAATAGAAAATGCTTTTGTAGTTGCAGCACCTACATATCCAATAACTATTTCTACAAAGGATAATGGGGCAGATAATAGTTCATAAGTTGTTCCTATAAATTTTGGAAAATATATACCAAATGAGGCGTTGTTTACGCTTTGCATCTGTACAGTTAACATTATGAGTCCAGGTACAATAAATGCTCCATAAGAAACATTGCTAATATTATCCATTCGTGATCCAATCGCAGCACCAAATACAATAAAGTACAGAATTGTAGACAACACAGGTGATACAAGACTTTGTATAAGAGTTCTAAATGACCTATTCATTTCATATCTGTAAATTGCATGTATGCCACGAATATTCATCCATTATTCCTTAATTATTTTAACAAAAATATCTTCTAGTGAAGTTTCTTCTGTTTTGATATCAAAAAGATTAATGCCAATTTTGTTCATGTCTGACAGTAATGATGTAATTCCAGTTCTTTCATTTCCAGTGTTATAGTAATAAAGAAATGATTTACCTTCATCTATTAATTTCAAATTATATTTCTTTAGTTTTGTAGGAATAATATCTAGAGTTTTTTTTAACTTAACTTTGAGTGTTTTTACACTCATTCTTTTTATTAACTCCCTTTTTTCTTCTATCAATAATAGTTCACCGTGATTGATTATGCCAATTCTGTCAGCAATCATTTCGGCTTCTTCAATATAGTGGGTAGTTAAAATTATCGTTACACCTTCGTTTTTTAACTCTTTTATAATACTCCACATATCCTTTCGCAATTCAACATCAACTCCTGCTGTTGGTTCATCTAAGAATAGTATTTGTGGATTATGGCTTAAGGCTTTTGCAATCATAACTCTTCTTTTCATGCCACCAGACAATGATTTAATAATATTATTTTTTTTGTCATAAAGTTGTAACTTAGACAGAAGTTTTTCAATATATTCATTATCATCTTTTTTCCCAAACAATCTTCTAGAAAATTTAACGGAATTTATTACTTTTTCAAATGGCTCAAGTGCTAGCTCTTGAGGCACTAAACCTATAAGTTCTCGCGTTTTCCTATAATCTTTAATTACGTCTAATCCATTTACTTTGATTAGACCTGAAGTAATTGATGAGAGGCCACAAATAGTTGATATAAGCGTAGTTTTTCCCGCACCGTTTGGGCCAAGTAAGGCTATTATTTCACCTTGTCTAATTTTTAGGTTTAAGTTTTTTACTGCTGTAAAATTATTGTCATATTTTTTTACAAGATTTTGAACATTTATTATTTCTGACAATTTGTTTTCCAGTAATTTGCTGTATGTAAAATTTTAAAGGGTTGTATTTAAATAAATAATACTAAATAATTGAATATCAACAAAATGGTAAATTTCAAAATTTTATATATTTAAATTAAACATATAGTAATAACTTTTAAACAACAATGAAGGATTATCATGTTAGTAAAAATGGAAATTGATCTGGCTAAAGGTTTTGCGCCTTGGAAAGAAATGTTTATACAAAATGAGCATAGATTAAATGCTCATGGAGGTAAACTAGTATTTGCTGGTACACCAAGCGATAATGAAAATAAATTGACTGTAATTATGGATTTTGAATCTATGGAGTCACTAAAGAATTTTGGTAGTGATGAAGAATTGACCAAAACCAGGGTTGAAGCAGGTGCTATGGTTGAGACTGGAGTTATGACAATTATGAATGAAGCATCTTTTATAAGCACCAAGTCATAAATAAAAATTAAAATATATTTATTTTAAATTGGACAATCTTTGAATTTTGATCCAACTGCCTCAATAATTTTAGGCTGTTTTTCAACTTCATCACATATTTTTAATATGTTAGGATAGTTTATAAATGGCTTACCTTGACAAGCTTCTCTTAAAATATCAAAACCACCTGTGTGTTCTACAGTCCTTATACAAGTATAAATAAATATATCAGCATATGAGCATGAATTACCAGTGACAAAAGGAGCTAAATTTTTGTCTTTTATGTGATTTTCTAAATATTGTAATCTTTTATGATGTAATTTTGTAAGATTAGAAATTCCTAATTCCTTGCCACCTTCAGCTAATGTGTCTGTTAATCTTAAATTTCTCCAAAAAGGTTCATTATGGCCAGTAATAATGTCATGAAATGGAGATAATACAAATGAGTAATAATCTTGTGCCCAAGACCAATACATAGCAGATAATGCTGCATTTTCAGTTGAAGTAGGCGTGAGGGGGCCAGGATATTTATTGGTTAAATACTGAACTATCGCCAATGAATCATTTAATTCTATTCCATTAGAATTGTCTTTTAACCATGGTATCGTTCCAAAAGGAGCCTGCGTATCTTTATCAAAGTCTTCACCCATAGGTTTACTCATAAGCAAATTAACTTTAATGTCATGAATCGCACATATTATATTTATTTGAAGGCCCCTTCCTACAATTGGAAGATAAACAAAATCAATGTTAGTCATATTTTAAACTCCAGAAATTTTTTTAAAATAATACTTTTGCAGATTAAAAAAAAAAAGCAATAAATTGATTAGTTAGTTGAATCAAATACAGAATTAATGATAAGGCTTAATGATGATAGATGAACTCTATATTACTGGGGCTGGTGTAAGTGCAAGTAGTGGTATACCAACATTTAGAGGAAATGATGGTTTTTGGACTGTAGGAAGCGTTAATTACACACCTCAAGAAATGGCTACTAGGTCCATGTATGAAAATAATCCAGCGGACTTTTTATTATGGTATTTCAAAAGATTTGCTTCTTACAGAAATGTTAAACCAAATTTAGCGCATTATTGGCTAGCTGACAAAAAGTTAATAACTCAAAATATTGATGGTTTAGACGGTAAAGCTGGAAATAATGACTACATATCTATTCATGGAAGATTAGATAAAGTTGTTTGTTATAAAAATGAATTAGAAGAACAAATTCCATTTGATGCAAATTGGAATGAAATAGATTTATCTTCAGATCCAAGTGATGAAGTTTTAAAAAAGGAATTATTGAAAAAGTTTAAAATCAAATTTTATAATGGTCATTTTATACCCCAAAACGGTGTATCCTTAAAACCATATGTATTGTTATTCGATGAAATTTATACAGATTTATATAGAATTTCAGAAGCTGAAGATTGGATGAACAAAGCACAAAAAATAATTTTTATAGGTACGTCATTTAGCGTTAACATTACTTCTATTGCATTAAGAATTGCAATATCCAGAGGGATAAAAATAGATATAGTAGATCCTAACCCAATTAAAATTAATTATGATAAAGTAAATTACCACCAAATGAATGCTGAAGAATATAGTAATTTTAGAAATTTAAGTTAAATATTATTTGTTAATAGGAATCCATGTTGCACTTGCATAAGCAGCTAATCTTTGATCTTCTCTATATAAGTGAGATTGTAAAAAAACAATCGTTTTACCTTTTTTGATAAAACTTCCTTCGCATCTGACTTGCCCTCCATTGATTGGAAGAAGGTATTTTACATTCATTTCTAATGTTGCTCCAGCACCCATTTTATGATGTAATAAATGACCCATAGATACATCTAAAGCGGTAGCTATGACACCACCATGAAGAGTTCCTTGAGGATTGAACATAGGACTTTTGGCTTCAAATGAGACTATACACAAATCATCTTTATAAGTAGTTTGAAAACCGAGAAATCTTGAAAGATAAAAGGAGCCAAAATCTTGTTCATCAGAACTATCTGCATCTGAGAGCATTTTGGCACCTAATTGTTTTATTTTTGCAGAATTATCCATAAAATTTTCCTTTAATAATTAATTATTGAAAGAACAATTTATAATTTTTTAGTTGATACGAAATTTTGTCAACTTATCAAAATCAAAAATTATACCATGTCCAGGCATTTCAGGAGCTTGGGTGAAACCATCTTTAACTTTAAGTGGAGATTCAATGAATTCGTCAATTCTCCATGCATGGAATTCCAAATAAGACGCATTAGGGCATGATGCGAGTAGATGTACATGTAATTCATGAACTCCATGAGAACATATTGGTAAATTATTTATTTCAGCTAATTTTGCTACTTTCATGAAAGGTGTAATGCCTCCACATGTTGTTAAGTCAGGTTCAAGAAAATCAACACCACCAACATTAATAAGTTGATTAAATTCAGAAAGAGTATGAAGATTTTCACCCGCAGCAATTGGAATTTTCCCTAAAGATCTTAGGTGAGCATAACTGACAAAATCATCAGGTTTTATTGGCTCTTCAAGCCAAACTAAATTAAATTTTTCTATCTCTTTAAAAGCTATTACAGCTTGATCAATTCTCCATGCCTCATTAGCATCTGCCATTAACATAATGTCATCTGGTAAATGAGTTCTCATGGCATCTAATCTTTTAATATCCTCAGATAAATATTCTCTACCTAGCCTCATTTTGATTGATCTGAAGCCATCATCAAGAGACTTAGAAGCTCCGTTAAGCAATTTTTCTATTGTAAAATTTAAATCAATATTTCCAGCATAAGCTAATACTTCTTTTTTAAAGCCACCAAGCAATCTCCATAATGGTTCATTTAAGCATTTACCTTTAAGATCCCAAAGTGCAACATCAACAGCAGCAATAGCAAAACTTACAGGCGCACCCCTCCCGGCATAGTGGGTGGCTTTCCACATTTCTTTCCATAGCAATTCAATTAATCTGGGATCCTTGTTCAAAATTATAGGTATAAAGCTATTTTTAATAATTGAAGAAATTGCTAAGCCTTGATTTTCGTGAACAGTTATATACCCAATACCATGCCCCCCGTCATCATTTACAATTTTACAGATGACTAAATCAAATGCTTTCATGACACCTGCGGCAAAAGCTTCAACAGGTTCAGGCAAAGGTATTTTGTATGTATTTACTTCAATTTTTGATATTTCCATTTTATTTCCCTATCAAATATAAGAATTATAAAAACTCAAACCCTTCATAATTGTTTTTAATTTTTTCATCACAAATACTTTTATAATTTGCAACTCCACCGACATAGGGCATAAAATTCCTCGATTTTCCTACTATATTATCACCATTATACCAAGAATGAGCTAATGGGTATAAAGTTGAGTTTGCAACTTCATTATTGTGATTAACCCATTCATTCTGACTATTTAAATTTGCTGAAACAGTATTGAAGTTATTTTTTTGCTTGTGAACAATCAAATTATGAACAAAGTCAACATGTTGCTCTATTGATAATATCATCTGACTTTTTACGCCCGGGCTTTGTGGTCCTGTAATCATAAAAAGATTAGGGAAGTTTGATACCATTATACCTAAATATGTTTTTGGGCCTTTGTCCCATATTGATTTTAAGCTTATATCATTTTCATTTCTGATATCTATTGCGTTAACTGCACCAGTCATTGCATCAAAGCCTGTTGCGAAAACTAAATCGTCAAACAAGTATTCGGTATTATTAGTAATTAATCCATTATAAGTAATTTTCTCAATTGGATTATTTGAAACATCAATTAACGATACATTTTCTTTGTTATAAGTTTCAAAATAATTGCTATCTAAACATAGTCTTTTTGTTCCAATTGGATGATTAGTGGGGCAAAGTAATTCAGCAGTTATTTTGTTTTTAACAATTTTTCTAATTTTATTTCGTACAAACTCTGCAGCTGTTTCATTTGCTTTTTCATCAGTTAATAGATCAGTAAAAGCAAATAACATGGCTTGGCCACCTTCTTGCCAAGCCTTTTCATAAATGTCATTTCTTTCATTTTCACTTACATCAAAAGCAGATTGCGTCGGTGGTTGATATTTAGCTATTCCAAAAGAAGAATTTTTCGCAAGATCTCTGTATTTTTTATAGTTTTTCTTATATTCATCTCTTCGGTCCTCTGGCAGATCTCTATGTCTTGCTGGTAAACTAAAGTTTGGAGTGCGTTGGAAAACTAATAGTTGTTGTGCAGTTTCTGAAATTATTGGAATTGATTGAACACCAGATGAACCTGTGCCAATAATACCAACTCTTTTTCCCTTAAAGTTTGGCTTTTTTTTCGGCCAAGCACCAGTGTGGTAGATATTTCCTTTAAATTCATTTATTCCAGGAAAATGAGGTGTGTTTGGAGTAGATAAATTTCCAGTTGCTAAAATTAAGTTTTTAGTAGTAATAACTTCAGCTTTATCAGTTTTTATAAACCAATTTTGATACTTTTCATTGAAATTTGCATTCGTTATTTTTGTGTTAAAATTTATTTTATTCCTTAACTTAAATTTTTTACATACATATTGAGCATATTCTAAAAGCTCTGGTTGTGTCCCATATTTTTCTTTCCAATTCCACTCTTGTTGTAATTCTTCTGAAAATGAATATGAATAATCCATACTTTCAATATCGCATCTAGCTCCAGGATATCTATTCCAATACCACGTTCCTCCAACGTCATCTGCTTGTTCGTAAATTTCTGCTTTAAATCCATCAGACAGCTGTTTATGTAAACTATACATTCCTGCAAAACCAGCTCCAACAATTAATGTATCTAAAGATTTAGTAGTATCCAAATAAGCCTCCATAATAATTTTAAATACTAGGTCTTGAAAAAAAGAATTTCAACATTAAATAATAAATGTGATGCCGTAATGGGTCGCAATTTAACAAATAACATCGCCATTATTGGGATGTTGAATATAACTCGCTTTATAAGGAGATAAATATGACTATTTTACCAACACTCGCTTTAAGATCATTTGTAGGTTTTGATAACCTCTTCAATGAATTAGAAAGCATCTCTAACCAAAAACAAAGTTCTTTTCCTGCTCATGATATTATTAGAATATCTGATGATGAGTATGAAATTACTTTAGCAGTCTCAGGTTTTAACAAAAAAGACATAAGTATTGACGTCCACGATGGTGTTCTGACAATTAAGGGAAATGGTGGATCTGAAGTTCAAGATGATAGTGTGCAATATATATATAAAGGTATTGCAAAAAGGTCTTTTGAACAAAAATTTAGATTAGAGCAATACGTAGATGTTAAAGAAGCCAAATTGTCTAATGGTTTATTAACTGTATCACTTCTAAGAGAAGTGCCTGAAGAGAGAAAGCCAAGACAAATAACTTTAAAAACTGCTTAATTAACTTTGGGTTAGGGCACATGCCCTAACCTTTATTTCAAGGCATACATAATAATGGAATTCTTATTAATATGGGTATTAGGGAATGATGTCATAGATAGTGGTCTAAGATATAAGAATGCTGCAAAATGTTTTTCAGAATCTCAAAACGCCGCCGCTGAAATGAGAGATGTCGGTCTCTCTGCACCAAAATTCACATGTTTGCCAGTTTCGAAAGGCAAAGAATTTAAAATTTATAGAAAAAATGACCAAAATTCTAGATTTCCATTTTAGATTATTCGTTAAATTTTTTTTCTATAATTTTTCTTATTTTTTCTATTTCTTTTGTCTGTTTATCAATACCTAAATTTTTTCTAATAAATCCATAAATCCATACAACTAATATTACAAAAAATAAACCAAATAAAATCTCAATCATTAGGAATAAAAAATTTATTTTTGCTTGAAAAATTTCTAGCGTTGAATTAAAAGATTCTAACAAGTCATTCATTTATATATCTATTATTTAATTACTTATTTCCAAATTATAATTTAATAATATAGTTTTTTCATTTCATTTTATAATATTTTAGTTTATAAAATTTATTGAACATTCACCTAATTCGTCTATTTTAGCTTTTATTGTGCAAGGTTTATTTATCCACAATAGAGGAGTTATGCTTCCAAGGCTAATAATTTCATCTTTATTAATAGTCCTTTTCAATGCTAATTTTTTTTGAATATACCATTTAAGAGCATTTAGAGGGTCACCTAAAATACTATTAGAAGAACATGAATAAATTTCTTTGTTATTTAAAAATAATCTTCCAATAAATTTTGAGTAATTACTAAATTTATGTCTTATTTTTTTACCTAAGATAATTGAGTTGCCGAGACTTCCATCAATAATTATATGCTCTATTGTATTTTTTTTTATTTCAACAAATCTATCTTCAACAATTTCGAGTGACAGACCACAGTAATTAATTAAATTTTCAATTTTTTCATTGAAAAACTGATCTTGATTTATAATGTTTTTGGCAATGGTAACATATATTTCACATTCAACCCCGACTTTAATAAAATTTTTGATGGAAATGTTAGAATTATTTTTAATAGCTTTATTTTTAAATAACGCACCATAAATTGGTTCAACAACATTTAGCTCTTTTTGGATAGCTTTATTAGTACAACCAATTTTATAACCAATAATTTTGCCTAATCCATTATTGGAAAGTATGTTATTAATTTCTTCTTGAATTTTGTATGCGTCTTTGGAATCTACTTGATAATCAGATAATTTATCTAATAATTTATGTTTAAATCTACTATCAATTATTTGTTTTTTTAAATGATCGATCATTATTAATAAACTTTTTGATAAGCCTTGCCAAAGCCTTCAATATAAAGAGCTCTTTTCGGTATAAGACTATAGAAGTTGAAATCGGTAAACATGCCCCACATTTTACTTCCACTTTCAATTTTTTGATATGTGTTTAAAAGATCAATAAATTTTTTGTTTTCCTTTTTTAAAACGTGTTTTTTAATAATTCCATTTATTGTTAATCTTGGGTTGTTAGACTTTGTTTTGTTTAACTCCTTTAATGAAAAATAAATACTAACATTATGATTTAAAGCAATATTTTGAGTGTGTTCACTAAGATCACTTATAAGAATATATAACTTATTATTTTTGTACATTGGAATTATTTTAGATAGAAAAGGAAAGTTATCCTTTCCATTGGTACCTAAAACTGATATTTCATAGTCGCCTTCTAATATATTCTGAATTTTCTTTTCGATTTCTTGGTTTATCTTTTGATACATGAATAAAGTTTAATTTTTAATAATTGGAATTTAAATTTAACAATTTTTTTAAATACTTGGAAGTAAATTTATATTAGGTTCAATTAGTTCTAATGAGAAATATCGTTTTTTATATATTAGCTTCTTTTTCTTCTTTATTGGTTCTTTTTTATTGTTTAACCCTCACTTCTATTAGTAGAGGCGCAGGTGAGAGTTTTGCTGTTTTTTTATTGCCATTAAGTACACATTTTTCTTGGGACAGAGCTTCAGTCGCCTCAATTTATTCTATTTATATGGTTTGTCTTGGTTTAGGTTCATTATTATCTGGTTTATCATTTGATAAATATGGTCCAAGGTTCAATTATATGGTTGGTTTAGGACTGTTATCTATAGCTTATGGTTTTTTAGGTAACTTTTCATCAATTTGGCAATTTTATGCTTTTTTAGGTATTTTAGGTGGTTTAGGAGCTTCAATGGTTGGTATAATTCCAGCCCAGAGTTTGGTTTCCAGATGGTTTGATAAAAATTTGGGTACCGCTTTATCAATAGCATATGCTGGTCAAGGTCTGGGTGTTCTAATTATGGCCCCCTTATCTCAAATTTCTATTGATCATTTTGGATGGCAACTTTCATATAAGTATATTTCATATGTATTTATTGCGCTGCTAATTTTTGTTTCTTTTCTTCCATGGAAAAAAATTTCTAGTGGATCAAAAAATAACCCAAGAAAAACAAGAGATGGAAGAGCTGTGGGTGGTATTTCATTAATAGAAGCAATTCAAACAAAAACTTTTTGGGGTTTTTTCTTTATTTTTTGTTTTACTGCAATAGGTATTTTTGGCATTTCTCTTCACGTTGTTGCGTATTTAGTTTTTGTAGGTTTAAGTGAAGTAGAAGCAGCTTTTTCATTTGGAATAGCTGGAATATTGAATTTTTTAGGTATGGTTTTAACTGGCTTGGCAGCTGACAGATATCCAAGACATCTTGTTGCGACGGTAAGTTATGCTTTGAGTTTTGTTGCAATTTTTAGTTTAGCTTTTATGCAAGTTAATTCTTCTATGGTATTTTTGGTTTTATTTATTATTGGATTTGGATTATCTGCAGGTGCACGTGGACCTATTATCACAACATTAATGGCAGAAATTTTTGCAGGAAAAGGATTAGCTTCTATATATGGAGCTACAAATTTAGGTCAGGGCATTGGGGCTGCTACTGGTGCTATTTTGGCTGGGTTTCTTTTTGATTTGACTGGTGGTTATAATTTTGGTTTCATTTTATGCAGCATATTCACTTTTTGTGGAGCTTTGCTATTTTGGGTAATTCCTGAAATAAGAAATGCCAAAATCTAACTATAAAGAAGAAATAAAATGATTAAAAAAGAATATAACATATTAGCCGAAAATTTAAAATTTCCTGAAGGTCCAATTTACATGAAAGATGGATCAATAATTTTAGTTGAAATTGCCAGGGGTACATTAAGTAAGGTTATAAAAGATGGTAAAGTTGAAGTTGTTGCTCATTTAGGAGGTGGTCCAAATGGAGCCGCAATTGGACCAGATGGTCAATGTTATGTTTGTAATAACGGAGGTTTTGAGTGGGAAATAAACTCACATCCCGTTGGCATGAGACCAATCTTGCAGTCTAAATCATATTCAGGTGGAAAAATTCAAAAAGTTAATCTTGATACTGGGCAGTTTGAAACACTTTACGAAGAATGTAATGGTATACCTTTAAAAGGACCAAATGACATTGTTTTTGATAAAAAAGGTAATTTTTGGTTTACAGATTTAGGAAAACAAAGAGAAAGGGAAATAGATAGAGGTTCAATTTATTGGGCAAAATCAGATGGATCTCTTATAAAAGAAGTAATTCAACCTATAATGACACCAAATGGTATAGGTCTTTCTCCTGATGAGAAAGTTCTCTATATTGCCGAAACTGAGGGTGGTAAGTTATTTGGGTTTGATATTTCAGGTGAAGGTGAAGTTCAAAAAGTTCCATTCCCATACTCAATTTATGGTGGAAAATTATTAAATAATGAGGGTGGAATTAAAAGATTTGACTCTCTTGCTGTAGAAAAAAATGGTAATATTTGTGTGGGAACGCTTTTTAATGGCGGGATATCTGTTATTTCTCCTAATGGAGGTTTAGTTGAGTTTATTAAATTTGAAGATCCATATATTACAAATATATGTTTTGGGTCAAATGACTTAAAAACAGCCTATATTACCGCTTCTCATGCAGGTCATCTCCTTGAAGTAGAATGGGATAGAGAAGGTTTGCCATTAAATTTTCTTAATAAGTAATTTATAATAATTTTAAAATCGTTATAATGTTACTTTATAAATAAAATTTATCTTTTAATATTATAATATGTATAGACGAGATTTTATAAAAAATTTTACATACTTATTTTCATCATTTTGTTTAAATCATTTATTTAATAAAAGTGTCTTTGCTAACGAAGCTCTTAAAATTTTAACTTTAAACATTGCTAAGGTAACAAAAACTTGGGATGAGATGTCTATTGAAGCAGATGTTCCAATTTCTTTTTATGAAAAAAGGGGATCTGCCACCGATTTAATTGAAATTTTTTCAAAAGGTAATGGCATTGATTTGTATGATGCTGTTTCTGATAATGGTGGCAATCAAGAAGATGTCTTATCAAAGAAAAAACTCATAGAAACTATTGATGTAACTAAAATAAAAAATTGGCAAAATATAATTACCGAATATAAAAAAAATGGAAGTTTTTCTAGTAGCATTAGAAATGAAGAAGGAGATATTGTAGGAATACCATATTCATCAAACACTGATTCATTGGCTTATAATAAAACAAAAATAGGTGAAGATATAAATACATGGGGAGCATTATTTGACAGTCAATTTAAAGGCTATGCATCAATTCAAAATAGTCTAGGTCCAACCCTTACTATAACTGCAATCTATTTAAAACAAACTAACAAACAAGATATTAAAAATCCTTCTAACATGACAAAAAATGAAATCAAAGGTGTTTGTGAATTTTTGATTAATATGAAAAAAAGAGGGCAATTTAAAAAAATATGGGAGAATTATAACGATGGCGTAAAACTACTTGCAAATGGAGAAGTTTTGGTTTGTTCTTGTTGGGAGCCTATTGCAATTTCTGCACAAACAAAAGGGATGGACATAAAATACGGCGTTATGAAAGAAGGTCATTTAGCATGGAACAATGTTTGGATGTTTACTAAAGGTGGTAAGAAAAGAGGGCAAGAAAAAAATTTTTATAAGTTAATGAATTTATATCTCTCACCGTGGTTTGGCTTCAGATTACTTGACGAATATGGTTTTACACCTCAAATGAAAGGAATGAAAAAATATATAAATGAGTTGAAAAATATTAATGTTATTAAAAAACAAATTTTAACTAAAAGATTATTAGATAAACAAAAAAGAATGTCTATTAAAGGTAACTCCTGGCAGAATTTATACCCAAAAGAAATTCTAACCTATAAAGATTGGTGGCAAAAGTTTTTAGCTGCTTAAATTATTAATTTTACATTAATTTCTAAGGATTAAGCTATGTCATATGGAAAAATTTTTTTAAATTTAAAACAAACAAATTTGTCAAATTGGTTACAATATACTCAACATGAATTTTTAAAACAATTATCACAAGACACCCTAAAAAAGGATTGTTTTTTTAACTATTTAAAACAAGATTACCTTTTTCTTATCCAATTTTCCAAAGCTTGGTCTTTGGCTGTTCTAAAATCTGATAACTTAGACGAAATGAAAATCTCTGCAAGCACAGTAAATGACCTTATTAACTTTGAAATGCAACTTCATATTGATTTGTGCGAAGAATATGGAATTTCAAAAACTAATTTAGAAGGTAACGATGAAAAAAATGAAAATATAGCTTACACAAGGTATGTTCTTGAGTTAGGCTACTCAGGAGATTTTTTAGATCTGTTGTCTGCATTAGCTCCATGTGTTCTGGGTTATGGTGAAATTGGTTTGAATTTAAAGAATTTTAAACCTGATAATCCCATGTACAAAAAATGGATCGAAACTTATGCTAGTATTGAATATCAAGATGTTTGCAAAAATGTAGCTCAATTAATAGATAACGCTTTTTTACTTAGGCTAGGTAAAAATTATAACGATACATACAAATGGATGCAGGCAAATAAAATTTTTAACAAAGCAACTTTACTTGAGGTTGATTTTTGGAATATGGCTCTAAAATAATTTAAAAGGGTATAATTTTCAAAATACCCTTAAAAAATTAACTATGAAAAATTATTTTGTGCAACTGTCATTGCAACTAGCATCGGGATAGACAGAATTGTATTTTTTCTGGAAAATAACATTGCTTTTCTTGCAGCGTTTGCTTTGGTTTCTGCATTAACTTCTACAATTCCAAGTGCTTTCTTTTGATTAGGCCAAATTACTAACCATACATTTAGAAACATTATTATAGCAAGCCACATTCCAACTCCTATAGGCCAATGTTCATTTGAAAAAGTCATAGCATCATGAAGGTATCCATTTAGATGAGCTAAAATAAAACCTGTCACAACTGTTGCTACTGCTCCCCATCTAAACCACCATAATGCAGCTGGAGCAATTACCTTACTTATCGCAGGCTTTTGGTTATCAGGAATGTTAGGCATATTCGGAATTTGTACAAAATTGAAATAATACAAAATTCCAACCCACATAACTCCAGATAAAACATGAAGCCATCTCAGTAGCCACATATTAAATGCGGTCTGATCAAATGATCCTTGTGCTAAAAAAAATATTAATATAATTGCAAAAACAAATCCTGTTATAACAGCACTTTTTAAATTAGTTAATATTGAAGACATATGCTTCTCCCAAGATAATTAATCTTTCTAAGAATATAATATATATAATTTTAATTTTAACATAGCATTATCGTATTTATGGAAGTTTTTTATAATTTATATTATCATTATATAAATTTTGAGGATAGATACGATGAATATATATGACGTTCATATTAAAAATGGAGAAATAATTGACGGTACAGGGGCTCCAAAATTTAAGTCTGATATTGTTATTGACAATGGAAAGATAATAGGAGTATTTCCTGCTGAAAATGGTGATGTAAGAGACCCCTCAGAAAATCATTTTTTATCTAATTTTGAAGCAAAACTTACGATAAATGCAGAAAATAAAATTGTTTCGCCTGGTTTTATTGATGTCCATACACATGATGATGATAATGTTTTTCTAGATCCATCTATGTCGTCAAAAATAAGTCAAGGAGTTACGACTTGTGTAGCAGGTAACTGTGGTATTAGTTTAGCTCCATTTAGTTATAAAGGTGAAGTTCCTGCTCCGATAGCACTTTTAGGAAAATCAGAAGTATTTAGGTTTCCTCGTGTAAATGACTATAAAGAAGAATTTAATAACAAACCAAGTTCTGTTAATTTGGCTCTTTTAACAGGACATTCTATGCTAAGAGTTGAAGCAATGAATGGTGAATTTGACAGACCAGCTACATCAAAAGAAATCAATAAAATGGTTGATAAGCTAAAATTAGCTCTTGAGGATGGTTCTATTGGTTTGTCAACTGGTTTGGCCTACCCCGCGGCAAATGATGCTCCCACGTCAGAGATTATAGAGTTAGCAAAAATACTTCCTGAATTTGATGGGATTTTCACAACGCATATGCGTAATGAAGCAATTGATGTTATTAAATCTGTAAATGAAACTATAAAAATTTGTTTTTCTGCTAAAGTTAGGACTGTAATTTCTCATCATAAATGTGCAGGAAGAGAAAATTGGGGAAAAAGTAAAAAAACATTAGAATTAATTGGAGAAGCTAAAAAAAATAATTATCTAGACCTTGACTGCTATCCCTATACTGCTAGTTCAACTATGTTACTAAAAAGCTTTGTGAAGCGTGCAGATAAGGTTTTAGTTACTTGGTCGGATAACTATCCTGATATTTCAGGACAAGACCTTAATGATTTAGCAGAAAAATTTGGGACTAGTATAGACGAAACAATTGATAAATTATATCCTGCTGGAGCTATTTACTTCCAAATGGATGATCAGGATTTAAATAGAATTTTACAATTTCCAGGCTCTATGATTGGATCTGATGGTATTCCAGGAGATCGTCATCCTCATCCACGGCTATGGGGTACTTTTCCAAGAGTTTTAGGTAAGTATTCTAGAGAAATGCAGTTATTTCCACTCGAGGAAGCAGTGTATAAAATGACTGGCAAAAGTGCTTCAGTTTTTGGTCTTGAAAAAAGAGGAATAATTGATGTTGGTAATTATGCAGATTTAGTAATTTTTAACGCAGAAACTATTATTGATAAAGCTTCATATCAATCACCTAAACTACACGCAGATGGTATTGAAAATGTTATTGTGAATGGAGAGGTTGTTTGGCAAGAAGATAGAGCCACCCAAAACAGGCCAGGTATGTTTTTAGAAGGTAAAAAATTTCACTAATCTAAACTGTTTTTTCTAAATCTTTATATTTAACGGGTCTAAAACCATATTTTTGATATAAGTAAATCGCACTTTTGTGATCAAGAGAACAAGTGTTTACAGTTAATTTTTTTATTTTTCTGCTGTCCCATGCAGTCAATATAGCAGTTTGAAGTAAATATTTACCTAAACCAATACCTATTACTTCGTCAACTAAACCAAAGAAACTAAGATCACAAATATCTTTTGTCCTATAATCTAACATATAAAAACCAACTGGCCATCCATCTTTAATAAGTGTGTAAAGTAAAACATTTTTATCATCTACAAACACATTAATTTCATCATCAGTTTTTCTTAACCAATCTGTCCAATAGTAATTTTTACCAACTTGTTTATAAAAAAATAAAAAATACCACGCTGGAAAACTCTCAGCTAGCAATATAGTTAGCTTATGTTTTAAATTTTTGGGCCAATCAAAATTTGGTGGATTGTCCATTTCTAAATATGTTACACGGTATTTGAGTGTCTTTTGAATATTTTTATTCATTTAAAACAAACTTTCAATTTACTTTCACTGTAGTTTTTTGCACTATTATAAATAAAATTTTAAATAAATTAAAAACTTTTCTTCGGAGTAAAAATGAAATTAATCGATCATTTTATTAATGGCCAAAGTCCAAATTTTTCTGGGCTTTCTTCTACACCAGTATTTAATCCTGCATCTGGGGAAGAAACATCAAGAGTTGTATCAGGAACCACTGAATGTATAGATAAAGCCGTTGATTCAGCTAAAGAAATATTTCCTGAGTGGTCAGCAACAACTCCATTAGTTAGAGCAAGAAAAATGTTCAAGCTGAAAGAATTGATTGAATTTAGACAAAACGAATTAGCGAAGTTAATTTCTCAAGAACATGGCAAGACTTTTGATGATGCATTAGGAGAAATTGGAAGAGGTTTGGAGGTTGTTGAATTTGCTTGTGGAATACCAAATCATCTTGCTGGTAATTATACTAGCAATGTTGGTAGATCTATCGACAGTTGGTCTGATTATCAGCCTATGGGGATTTGCGCAGGCATAACGCCGTTTAATTTTCCAGTGATGGTACCAATGTGGATGTTTCCAGTAGCAATTGCATGCGGCAATTGCTTCATTCTCAAGCCTTCTGAAAGAGATCCAAGTTCAACTAGGTTATTATCTGAAATTGTATTAGAAGCTGGAATTCCACCAGGTGTTTTAAATTTAGTAAATGGCGGAAAAGAGACAGTAGATGCTATTTTACAGCATAAAGACATAACTGGTGTAAGCTTTGTAGGATCTACCCCCATTGCTGAATATGTTTATAGGCAAGCAGCTAGATATGGTAAAAAAGTACAAGCTATGGGTGGGGCTAAGAATCACATGGTTGTTATGCCAGATGCTGATCTGGAGATGGTAGGTGATGCAATTATGGGTTCAGTTTTTGGTTCTGCTGGAGAAAGATGTATGGCTATCTCAGTTGTGGTACCAGTAGGTGAGGGCACTGGAGATAAAATAAAAGAAATAGTAAAGCCAAAAATAGAAAATTTAAAAATAGGACCCGGATTAGATCCTGATTCAGAAATGGGTCCACTAGTCACGTCAGAACATCTTCAGAAAGTCAAAAATTATATTGATAAGGGTGTAGAAGAAGGAGCTGATTTAGTCGTTGACGGAAGAAATTTGAAACTTCAAGGTTATGAAAACGGTTTTTTTATTGGTGGATCATTTTTCGACAATGTTACAACTGATATGTCCATTTATAAAGAAGAAATTTTTGGACCCGTTTTATCAATGATTAGAGCTGAAGATTTTGATTATGCATTAGATATTGTAAATAAACATGAATACGGTAATGGAACAGCGATATTTACATCTAATGGTGGCGTTGCAAGAAAATTTTCAAATGAGTGTCAAATTGGCATGGTCGGTGTAAATGTTCCCATTCCTGTTCCTGTGGCATATCACTCTTTTGGGGGGTGGAAAAGATCAGCATTTGGTGGGCATGGTGTATATGGAATGGAAGCAGTAAGGTTTTATACTAGACTTAAGACTGTTACAGGAAGATGGCCTTCAGGCCATCATTCTGGCGCTCAGTACACATTTCCAAGTAATAGCTAACTTCTAAGCATTTTGGAAAAGTCTTTAACGTCTGGCAATGGCCATTTATCAGTGTCATTTGGAACTTTGAATACATTAAGTGTCATTGAAATTAGGCTATAATAACCACATATACCAACAACATCTATTGCTGCTGTCTCATCTAGAATGCTTACAAGGTTATTATAGGTATTATCAGAAACATTTTTTAAAATATTTGCTTCAGCCGCGAAGTCAAAAACAGCCTCTTCCTCTGGTTTAATAAAATTTGGCCTTTTACCCTGACTTATTATCTCTACATGATGAGCGTCTATTCCACCTTCGATGGCTAATGGTGCATGATGCTCCCATTCAAATGCAGATGACCAAACTCTTCCAGTAGTTATTATAGCAAGTTCAGATAAACCTTTTGATAAAGAGGTACCATATCTTGCGTATTCTCCAACAGTTTGAGCACTTTTTGCTAAACCGGGATTGTTAAGCCAAATTCTAAGTGGCCCTACAACGTGGCCTCTTGGGCCACTTACAATAGTATTGTGAATTTCTTTTTGTTCTTTTGTTAAATCTTCTATTTTCCAATCTTTAATACGAGCCATAAAAACACCTTTATAAATTTGTTATGTTTTCCAATAAAATTTCATCACTATATTGCCATCCTAATAATGATATACCAATAGGGCCAGTATTATCTTTAAATTTTGGCATTGAAATTTGAGGTCTAGCGGTCATACCAGCAATTGAAGTAAATTCCATTAATTTTTTTCTATATGAACCTAATTGTTCATCACTTTGTCCACTTTTAGGAGACGAAAACGGTGTGGTTGGGAACAGAGCAATAATTCCTTTTGGTAATGATTTATCAATCTCTTCAATAAGTTTTGTTCTAAAATTTAGAGCTTCATCAACTTGATCATTAGTTATTTTCTTTGCCATTTCAATTCTAGCATTTATCTCAGGTGATATTTTAGGTTTATTTTCTAAAATCCAAGGAATAATGTTTATTTTTATTTCTCCACCTTGAAGAATTCTGAAATTATCTGCAATTATTTCTTTATCATGCACTGAAAGGCGAAATCTTTTAATTTTTGGAAACTTATTATTGATGTAATTATTAAAAAGGTTAACAATATCAGGTTTTGCTAATTCCAAAATATCTTCTGCTATTACAAATTCTTTAAATGAAAATTCTGTTTTTTCATTTAGATTCAGAAGGATAGAGCCAATTTTCTTAAAAATATCAATATTCTTAGAAAACCAACCTAAAGTATCAAAACTTGGTGCCATCGGATAAACACCTTCAGTATTAATTCTGTCATGTGTTGGTCTTATGCCAAACAAGCCACAAAAAGAAGCAGGCACTCTTACTGAGCCACCCGTATCGGAACCAATAGAAAAATCATATAGGTTTGTAGTTAATGCAGCTGCTGATCCGGAACTTGATCCTCCAGGCACACAGCCAGGAGCATTTAAGTTGGTGGGTGTACCATAATGAGCATTTTCACCTATTAAAGAATAAAAAAACTCATCACATATTGTGATGCCTTTTAAAGTTGCTCCTGCCTCAAGAATATCTTTTAAAAATGGTGCAAAATCACTTGCTACTTTACATTTTTGATAAAAATCAGGATTACCACAAGAAGTCTTGCGGTTTTTAATCTTGCACATGTCTTTAACTACAAAATTTAAATTACTTAATAATCCAGTTTTGTTTATTTTAATATCCCTTTTGGGACTATGAGGCATTAAAAAATTCATATTTTATCTATAAAGATTTAAGTATTTATAATTTTATGATTAACATATAATTGTAGAAAGGATAAATAAATTATGAAACTTAAAGATTATATTGAAGAAATTCCAGACTTTCCAGTAAAGGGAATTTTATTTAAAGATATCAGTACTTTATTAATAAATTATCAAGCTATGAATTATGTTAAGGCATCTTTTTTAGATATAATAAAATTATACGACGTTGATTATATTGCAGGTATTGATGCAAGAGGTTTTTTATTTTCAACATTATTAGCTGATGCTTTAGGTATTGGTTCTTTTATGATTAGAAAAGAAGGGAAATTACCGGGAGAAGTAATAACAAAAGAATATAGTTTAGAATATGGTATCTCAAAAATGTCTATAAAAAAAAATATTAACTTAAAAAACAAAAATATAATTTTAGTTGATGATTTACTTGCTACTGGTGGAACTTTAAAATGTGCTGAAGAGTTGATAAATATTAAAGATGGTAACGTGTTACTTTCATTAACGGTTATAGAGCTTACAAAATTAAATGGTTATAAAAAATTAAATTCAAAAGTATATTCGTTGGTTAAGTACAATGAGTGAAACCCTTGACCCAAAAAATACCTTATTATTAGTTGCACTTGAAAAAGAGCTGCCAACACATTTATTACCAATTTGGAATATTTATTATACTGGTGTTGGAAAAGTAAATGCTGCTTTATCAGTTGTTGAAGCGTTTAATTTATACAAGCCAAATGTTATAATAAATTATGGAACTGTAGGTTCTTTAAACCAAAATTTAAGTGGTTTAATAAAAGTTAATAAATTTTTTCAAAGAGATATGGATGTAAGGCCACTAGGTTTTGAATATGGTGAAACCCCTTTTGATAAGATAAATACAATTTCATTGGACTATGAAGGTTTTTCATGTGGAACAGGTGACAATTTTGCAGTTGGAAAACAAATAATAGAAACAGATGTGGTAGATATGGAAAGCTATTCGATTGCAAAGTTCTGTTATATAAATAAAATTAAATTTATTTGTTATAAATACATTACAGACAATGCTGATGAAAACTCACCTGAAAATTGGAATTTAAATATTCAAAAGGGTACTAAATTATTCACTAAAACTTTAAATGATTTAATTTGATTATGAGTAAAATTACATGAAGATTTTGTAATATAGGGTTTGATTTGTATAAAAATTTTGAAAGTGAAATTCAATATATCAAATTTATCTTAGGAATATTTTTAGATAAAATGTTTTATGTGAAAAGATAATTGTAAATGATATTTATAATTATACTTTGTAATTGTAAGCAAAATAAAAAGTGCCTCATAAGCACCTTTTATTTTTATTTTTTTTTTGCATTAAAGTCTTGATGCAACATTTTCCCAATTAACTAAATTATCAACGAAATTCTTCAGGTATACAGGTCTTTTATTTCTAAAGTCTATATAATATGAATGTTCCCAAACATCACAACCTAGAAGCGCAGTTTGTCCAAAACATAAAGGGTTTACGCCATTTTCAGTTTTAGTTACTTTTAAACTTCCATCTTTATCTTTTACAAGCCAGCACCAACCAGATCCAAATTGTGTTGCTCCAGCATTGCAAAATTCTTCTTTGAATTTTTCTACACTGCCAAAAGAGGCATTTACAGCATTTTCTAGTTCTGAGGGCATACCAACTTTTGAAGGTCCCATCATTTGCCAAAATTGTTCATGGTTCCAATGCTGTGATACATTATTGAAAATTCCACTTTGGGCTACATTATTTGCATCATATGTGCCTATAATTATTTCCTCTAAGGTTTTATTTTCCCAATCGGTCCCTTTTAGTAAGTTGTTCCCATTATCTACATAAGCCTTGTGATGAATATCATGATGATATTCCATTGTTTCTTTACTCATACCATGCTCTGCAAGTGCATCTATTGCGTATGGCAGTTCTGACAATACTAAACTCATAAATTTCTCCTGATTTGTTTTTAATAGAAATAATTATAATTGTTAGTTTTACAAGTAATTAATTATAAAACATTGATTTTGATCATCATAAATTCTAATTTGAATTAAGTCATTATAAAAAATAGTGATTTTTTAAAAATTTAGGGGAATACAATGACGCAAAGAGTAATAGAATTAACTGATTTTGGTACTGCAGAAAACATGAAGCTTAGAGAAGCTGATATTCCAACACCAAGCCCTGGACAGATTGTTGTTAAAAATAAAGCTATCGGTTTAAACTATCTAGACACTTACTTCAGAACTGGATTATACCCTTGGCCTAATGAAGAAAAGATAAAGGTTCCAGGATCAGAGGGGGTAGGGCATGTTCATTCTGTTGGGGCTGATGTTAATTTTATCAAAGAGGGTGATAAGGTATCTTATGTTACTCCTGTTGGGGCATATGCAGAATATGCATTAATTAATGCTGCGCATGCAGTAGAGATTAAAGTAGATGTAGATGATCATGAAGTGGTTGCAAGTACACTTAAAGGATTAACGACACATTATTTGCTTCACTTAACATTTAAGTTAGAAAGTGGTATGACAGCTCTTTGTCATGCAGCTGCTGGAGGTGTTGGCCAATTAATGGGGCAATGGGGCAGTGAAATTGGTGCCACTATGATTGGAACAGCAGGTGGCCCTGAAAAAGTAGAAGCAGCAAAAAAAGCTGGTTATCATCACGTAATCGACTACAACAGTCAGGATTTTGTTGCTGAAGTAATGAGCATTACAAATAATGAAAAATGTGATGTTGTTTATGACAGTGTTGCAAAATCAGTTTTTCCTGCATCTTTAGATTGTCTGAAGCCCAGAGGTTTATGGGCTTTATTTGGACAATCATCGGGCCCTGTTGTTGATTTTAATTTAGGATTGCTTTCTGCAAAAGGTTCTTTGTTTGTAACTAGGCCAACTTTGTTTACATACATAGCAAATAGAAATGAATATAATGATGCATCTTATCAACTTTATAGTAGGATTGCTGATGGAAGATTAAAAGTTTCTATTCATGACAGAATGCCTTTAGAAAATATTGTTGATGCACATAATTTACTTGAAGGTAGAAAAACTAAAGGCGCAATTGTAATTACTCTTTAAAAATATGGATAAAAATATGATAGACTTGTACACATGGCCTACTCCAAATGGGAGAAAAATATCAATAATGTTAGAAGAAACAGGAATAAATTATACTGTTTTTCCTGTAAACATCGGAAAAGATGATCAATTTCATACTAATTTTTTAAAAATTTCTCCAAATAATAAAATTCCTGCAATAGTTGACAAAGAAAATAATAATTATTCACTCTTTGAATCAGGCGCAATTCTGATGTATTTGGCTGATAAAAGTGGGATGCTAATAAATAAATCTAATTCTGATGAATATTTTAGAACTATTGAATGGGTTATGTGGCAAATGGGAGGTGTTGGTCCTATGTTTGGTCAGGTACACCATTTTGTAAAATATAATAAAGGAAAATCTAATTATGCTGAAGAAAGATATTCTAAGGAAGCCAAAAGATTATACAGAGTAATGGATGATCGACTAGGTAAACATCAATATATTTCTGGAAATAAATATAGCATTGCTGATATTTCTATATGGCCATGGACGGCAAGATTTGATTGGCAGGAGATAGATATTAATAATTATCCAAATGTATCTAGATGGTATAAGGAAATGGTTGATAGGCCAGCTGTTCAAAAAGGATGGCAAGTACCGCAAAATGACCAAGTTATACCTATGCCATAATCCATTTATAAATTAGTTTTAAAATTTAAATTTTATCAAACTTTAATATATTTCAAATTAAGTTTTTGAATGACTAATCTATTTAACATTAGTAAAATTGAAGTAATGAAGAGGCAAAGAGTGAAACCTCCATATTGGAAGGCAAGTCCAGACAATAGTGTTCCAATTAATCTGCCAAAAGCATTGGACATATAATAAAATCCAACGTCAAGTGTTACTCTTTTGTTATTCGTATAATTTAAAATTAAAAAAGAATGAATAGATGAATTAATGGCAAAAACAAATCCAAACATAAAAATTAAAAATGTAACATTATAAATACTATATTCTTGAAAATAATAATTAAAGCTTATTAATACCAAAGGAATTGCGGTTAGAAATTCAGCCCAGAACTTAGATTGTTTGCTGAAGGACCTATCTTTTGACAGTATTTTGGGGGTAATGGCTTGAACAAGTCCGTAAAATATAGTCCACGCCGCCATAAATGCCCCAATAATAAAAAAAGCTTTTTTATTCCCGTCCAATGATCCATCAGATAAGGCTGAGTATAAAAATATAGGCAATCCTACAACAAACCATGTATCTCTAGATCCGAAAAGGAAAACTCTTCCAAGGCTAAGGTAATTAATATCTTTGTTTTTAGAAAAAACTTCTGAAAACTTTGACTTTTTATTAACTTCAGAAATATTAGTTTTTAAATTAATTAATAATAGTATGAACATTAAAGCAAGAATTAAGGCCATTATTTTAAGTGAGGTTTCAAAGCTAGTAAAAGAGAGAAGAAGAGCTCCTGTTAGGAAGCCAAATCCTTTAACAGCATTCTTGGATCCAGTCATAAGAGAAACCCATTTAAATAATTTTGAGTTTTTATTAGGGGAGAGTAGCTTAACTGAGCTTTTAGCACTCATCTTTGTTAAATCTTTAGCAATACCAGACAAGCCTTGTGTAAACATTACAAAAAGAACTGATAAAGTAGTACTCCATGTTTGATCTAGTTGAGTTAAAATCATTAAAGAGAATATTTGAAGGATTATCCCAGCAAACAATGTAGTATTGAGACCAAATTTTTTAGCTATCCATCCAGCTCCAAGGTTGGTAATCATGCCTAAAAATTCATATAATAAAAATAAATATGCTAATTGAAGGGGTGTATAACCTAGAACATGAAAATGAAGTAAAACTAACATTCTCAATGCGCCATCAGTTAACATAAAAAACCAATAAGCAAGAGTGATTAGAGCAAAAGAAATTTCATTGTTATTAAGTTTGATCATTATTTTAAGTAGCTTTGATCACCATATTTACTATATCAACCATTCTATTGGCATAACCCCATTCATTATCATACCAAGCATAGATCTTAACCTGTGTATCATTTACAACCATTGTAGATAAGCTATCAATAACTGAGCTTCTAGGGTCATTTATAAAGTCAGTTGAGACTAATGGGCGTTCTTCGTATCCTAATATATTTTTTAATTCGGTTTCACTCGCTGATTTAAGCAGGTTGTTGATTTGATCCTTGTTAGTTGATGATTTCATTTCAAAAACACAATCAGTTAAAGAACTATTTAAAATAGGGACTCTGACAGCGTGTCCATTTAATCTTCCTTTTAATTCTGGATAAATTAATGAAATAGCTTTAGCTGAACCTGTGGTGGTAGGTATTAAGTTATTTATTGCAGACCTGCCTCTTCTAAGGTCATTATGAGGAATATCAACTAAAGTCTGACTGTTTGTTAAATTATGAATAGTTGTTATAGAACCATGGTTTATACCAATATTTTCATGTAAAACTTTAATAATTGGGGCTATGCAGTTAGTCGTGCAACTTGCCCCTGTTATTATATTATGTTTTTTTGGCTTATAAATATTATGATTAACTCCATAAGCAATATTTACAATATTATCCTCATTTATTGGTGCTGAAACAATTACCTTTTTTATACCTTTGTCAAAATATTTTTGAAGTTTTGAAGAACTTTTGTATACACCTGTGCAGTCAATCATAATGTCTACATCATCTAAGCTGAGATCATTAATATTTTCAACAAAAGTTGCTTTTATAGACTTGCCATTAATCTTTATTTCATCTTTACCATCTTCAATATTTGCTTGCCATTTTCCATGAATACTATCAAATTTAATGCTATGTATTAATGAGTTAGTGTTACCGTTTATTTCATTTAAGTGAGTTAAGTTGTATTGATTTTGAACTAATAACTTTACTACTAGCTTTCCAATTCTCCCGATACCGTTTACAGCAAGAGTTTCCATTTTTCGACCTTTTAGAAAAATTTTAAATATTAATAAATTTAATAAAAAATTAATATAAATAACTTATTATAAAACTTATATTACAAATTTATTAATTTTTGCTTATTATTTAATTATGAAAAAAAAATCTATTCCAAATAATATAAGTAATGTAAGTCAACTTCTTGAAGATGGTCTTCTCTTTTGTGATGATTTGGGTTGTATATTATTTTCTAATAATCTTGCAAAACAATATTTAGGTGAAAACTTAATTGGTAAGTTTATTTATCATTTAGTTGATATTGAAGAGCTCAAAAATTTAAATACTAGCTATGAAAACGGTGTTTTTGATGATCAGTTTAATTATCAGATAGATGATGCTTTAAAGCGATCATTGCTGATAAAAGTTAAAAAAATTAAAAAAAATCTATTTGGTGTTTTACTTTTAGATATGACACTTCAAAGAAATCTTGAAAAAGTTAGAAGAGACTTTGTGGCAAATGTTAGTCATGAGTTAAAGTCGCCGCTTACGAGCTTGGTCGGTTTTATTGAAACCCTACTTAATGGAAACGTAGAAGATGAAAGCACCATAAGAAAATTTTTAAATATTATGGATGAAGAAGCTAAAAGAATGAATAGATTAATTGATGATATTTTGTCATTATCTAAAGTGGAAACAGAAGAGCATATCACACCAAATACAAACATATCTCTAATAAATCCTATTCAATATGTAATTTCATCAATTAAAGAGAGAGGTTTAAGTAAAAATAATAATATAACATTAGAAGACTTAAGGCAAAACACTAACGATCCATGTTTCATAATTGGTAATATAGATGAGATTAATCAGGTTTTTGTGAATTTATTAGAAAATGCCATTAAGTATGGTTATGAAAAAACTGATATTCTTGTTCGCATTGAACAATTTAGGAAAGATGAGGTTATTGTAAGTGTAATAAACCAAGGTGACGGAATTCCAGAAAAATATTTAGATAGATTAACTGAAAGATTTTTTAGAATTGATAAAGCCAGATCAAGAGAACTTGGCGGCACTGGACTTGGTCTTGCTATTGTAAAACATATTTTAATTAAGCATAGAGCAACTTTAGAAATAAAAAGTACACCTAAAGAATTAACTCATTTTGCTATGACTTTTCCACTTGCTAACACAGATTAATTTAGACAATTGTAACAATTCTGTAACATATCTTATTTTTTTATTATTTTAAGCTGAATATAACTTATTTTGTAATAAAACTGTAATATAAGTGAAATATTTCATTAATGTATTTAATAGAAAAATAGCAACGTTTAATTAACTAACTTTAATACGGAGTAATAAATGAAAAAGACAATTTTTATGGCTGGTATTATTTCTGGTTTAGTAGTGACTAGCGTTGCTCAGGCTAGAGATACATTAAGTCTTGCTGGATCTTCTACAGTTTTACCATTTGCTAGAATCATCGCAGAACAACTTGGTAAAAATCCTAACTTCAAAACTCCAGTGGTAGAATCAGGTGGATCTTCCGTTGGCAAAAAAGGTGTTTGTGATGGTGTTGGTACAAAATTTATTGATATTGGAAACGCATCTTCAAGAATGAAATCTAAAGAATTAGCGTATTGTGAAAAAAATGGTGTTAAACTAACTGAAATTAAGGTTGGTTACGACGGAATTGTTGTTGCTAACTCAAAGAAAGGTATTCCATTAAACATCTCTAAGGCTGATTTAGGTAAAGCTCTAACTGCTGAGATACCTGTTAATGGTAAATGGGTTAAAAATCCTTATAAAAAATGGAGTGATATTAATCCTGATCTTCCAGATATTGCTATAAGAGTATATGGTCCGCCAACAACTTCTGGTACAAGAGCTTCATATGCTGAAATGGTAAACCAAAAAGGTTATTGTGCCAAGGATAAAGAAGCCAAAGCGGCATCTGTGGCAAGAGGAGATAAAAAAGGTAAAAAATGTCGTGCTATGAGAACAGATGGAGTGTTTATAGAGGCTGGAGAGCAAGATAATCTTATTGTTCAAAAATTAAATGAAGATACTTCAGCTTATGGTATTTTTGGTTTTTCATATTTAGATCAAAACTCTGATACATTACAAGGTGCAGTTATTAGTAAAACAGCTCCTACATTTGAAAATATTGCTGGGAATAATTACTCTGTTTCAAGAGCATTATATTACTACGTAAAGCATCAACATATTGGTGTTGTACCAGGTATGAAAGAGTATATGGCTGAATGGACAAAACATTGGGGCGATGAAGGAGCATTATCTGACGCAGGTATGATACCAATGCCTAAGGCAGAAAGAGCTAAATATAAAGCTGCCATGACAAACTTACCAGTTTTGACTGCTGCAGATTTAAAAAAGTAATTTAAATAATTAAAGGGCTAGCTTTAGAGCTGGCCCTTTATTAATAAAGAGGATCATGAGTGTTTAATTTTTATCTGCTTAGCAGTGTATTACTGATCTCTTTAATTTTCTTTTTTCTTGGTAACAACCGAGCAAAAAATTTAGTTAAATTAAATCAAAAAAATCTTCATTCGTTGACACATTATTATGGGGTTTACTCTCTTTTAGTCTCATTATTACCTGCTTTAGGAATTTTTTTTATATTTACTATTTGCGATGATTTAATTTTTGCAGAACTAATCAAAAAATATATACCAAAGGAAGTAGTTGCGTCTAAAGATTATAATTTTACAATTGTTTTAGCTCAGATTAATAATTCTGTAGAAGGTTTGATATTTGGCACACCACCTAAATGGGTTACAAATGCAGCAGAAATTTGGATTTCATGGATTCATAAATCTCAAATTATTACTGTAATTATTTGTATATCAACTGCTTTAATTTCAGGTTTTTTGGGTTACAAAAAAATTAGTGGTAATTTTCGTTCACGAAATGCAGTTGAAAAGATCGTAATGTCAATCCTGGCAGTAAGTTCAGTAATTGCAATATTAACTACTATTGCAATTATTTTTTCTGTTGTTTTTGAATCTATTAGATTTTTTGCACTTATACCGTATGATGAATTTTTGTTTGGAACAGTATGGAACCCACAGTTTGAAGGTGCTGAAAGAGCTGGCTCTGGTCAAGAAGGATTGTCTCAGTATGGTGCTATTCCTTTGTTTGCTGGTACTTTTCTTATATCAATAATCGCATTATGTGTTTCAGTGCCTGTTGGGTTATTTAGTGCAATTTACTTATCTGAATACGCCACATCAAAGGAGAGAGTTTTTTTTAAACCACTTTTGGAGATTTTGGCAGGCATACCCACAGTTGTTTATGGTTTTTTTGCCGCTCTAACTGTTGCTCCTTTTTTAAGGTCCTCAGGTTCTATATTTGGATTAGATGTAGCTTCTGAGTCAGCTTTAGCAGCAGGATTGGTGATGGGGATAATGATTATACCATTTATTTCCTCTTTATCTGATGATGTAATAAATGCTGTTCCTCAGTCCTTACGA
Source organism: uncultured SAR116 cluster alpha proteobacterium (assembly GCA_902618025.1). Lineage (GTDB taxonomy): Bacteria > Pseudomonadota > Alphaproteobacteria > Puniceispirillales > Marisalimonadaceae > Marisalimonas. The sequence goes on along the minus strand of CACMYY010000001.1, from coordinate 242,099 downwards.
GATGCAGGTTATGGTTTAGGTTCAACTAAAAACGAAACTGTAATAAAAATTGTCCTTCCTGCTGCTTTACCTGGTATTGTAGCTAGTATTATCCTAGCTGTTTCTAGAGCTGTTGGGGAAACAATGATAGTTGTAATGGCTGCAGGTTTGGCTGCAAATCTTACTGCTAATCCTTTAGAAGCTGTCACAACTGTAACATCTCAAATTGTTACTATATTAGTTGGTGACCAAGAGTTTGAGTCTGCAAAAACATTGTCTGCGTTTGCATTAGCTTTAACTCTTATCGTAATTACACTTGCAATGAATTTTTATGCTCTGCATGTTGTAAAAAAATACAGAGAACAATATGAATAATAAAATTATCACACCATTAGAAGCTTCAAATAAAGTAAAAAAGTCTATTGCAAAAAGACGAGCTAAAGATAATAGACTAAAATTATATGGTAGGGTTGCAATAAGCTTGGCAGTCTGCTTTTTGCTTATTTTATTTTATTCAATTTTTTCAAAAGGATATTCTGGATTTTTTCAATATTACGTTACTCTTGACATAAATTTTGATAGAGAAAGAATTGATCCAAAAGGGGATCTCTCAGATAACTCTTTATTTGATGGGGAGGCGAGTAAGATAGTAAATGAATCTCTTTTTTCTATTATTCAACCCCAAGGAAGAAAAGCAAAAAAACAAGCAAAAAAAATAGTTTCATCTGGTAAAGATGTCAGAATTGCTAAGATGGTTAAAAATGATCCTTCTTTGTTTGGAACAACAACTAAAGTTAAGTTTGCGTTAGATGATGATATAGATAGTTTTTTAAGAGGCTACATTAAAAGAGAAACTCCAGAATCGGAAAGAAGAATAAGTAACAAAATTATAGAATATATAGATAAATTGAATGAAGAAGGTAGAATTTCTTATGAGTTTAGTGATTATATTTTAAGTGGTAGTGCATCAGGAAACCCTGAAATGGCTGGCATAAAAGGAGCATTTATTGGCTCCATGTTAACATTATCTGTATGTTTGTTGATTGCGTTTCCTTTGGGTGTCGCAACGGCTATTTACTTGGAAGAGGTAGCTAAAAAAAATAAAATTACTGAATTTATAGAAGTTAATATTAATAATTTAGCCGCTGTTCCTTCAGTTGTTTTTGGTATTATGGGACTAGCAATATTTATAAGTATTTTTGGGATGCCAAGATCTATTCCACTAGTTGGAGGAATGGTTTTAGCTCTTATGACATTACCAACAATAATAATCTCATCCAGGGCGGCAATTAGAGCAGTTCCTCCGTCAGTAAGAGATGCGGCTTACGGAATAGGAGCTTCTAAACTTCAAGTGATTTTTCATCATGTAATTCCTCTTGCTATGCCTGGCATGTTAACTGGGACTATAATTGGAATGGCGCAGGCTTTAGGTGAAACCGCTCCTCTATTAATGATAGGAATGGTTGCATTTATAGTTGATGTACCCAATAGTATAGTAGACCCAGGCACTGTTTTGCCAGTTCAAATATTTATGTGGGCTGATTTTGCTGAAAGGATGTTTATTCAAAAAACAAGTGCAGCTATTATTGTTTTATTAGGTTTTTTGATTAGCATGAATGCATTAGCTGTATACTTAAGAAAAAAACTTGAAAGACGTTGGTAATGGAGATCATTGATGAATAATAGAAACGATTTAAAATCTCTTGAACTGACTGTAGGCGATGTTTTTTCAAAAAATGCCAGATTAAAAGCTCGAAATGTTAATGTTTTTTATGGAAATAATAAAGCAATAGACAATGTGACCATCGACATTGGAAGTAAAGAAGTTATTTCATTTATTGGTCCTTCTGGTTGTGGAAAGTCAACATTCCTTAGATGTTTTAATAGAATGAATGACACTATAGACTCTTGTGTGGTGCAAGGAGAAATTACTATTGATGATGAAAATATTTATGATAAAAAAATTGACGTTGTACCTTTGAGAGCTCGTATTGGGATGGTATTTCAAAAACCTAATCCATTTCCAAAATCTATATACGATAATGTCGCTTATGGTCCAAGAATACATGGATTGTCAGAAAACAAGGAACATTTGGATGTTATTGTTGAAGAGTCTCTAAAAAGAGCAGGTCTATGGCAAGAAGTTAGTGACAGACTTCAAAGCCCTGGCACAGGTCTTTCAGGTGGGCAACAACAAAGACTATGCATTGCAAGAGCAATTGCTGTAAGTCCAGAGGTGATTTTAATGGATGAGCCTTGTTCTGCGCTTGATCCCATCGCAACAGCTAAAATTGAAGATTTGATACATGAATTAGGGAATGATTATTCTATAGTTATAGTTACTCATTCTATGCAACAAGCAGCAAGAGTTTCTAAAAGAACAGCTTATTTTCATCTTGGAAAACTTATTGAAGTTGGAAAAACAAAAGAAATATTTACAAGGCCTCAGCATCATCAAACTGAAGCATATATATCTGGGAAAATAGGATAGGAGTTTTAATGGAAAATACACATATTCACTCATCTTTTGACAATGACCTTAACAAACTAAATGATAATTTGTTAAAATTAGGAAATACTGCACTTGATCAGTTTGATAATTGTATAAATAATTTTGGAACACAAAACCTTGAAGAAATTGAAAAGGTGATTGACGGAGACACAATTTTAGATGACTTGGATGATAGAGTTCAAAAATTAGGTTTTGAAATAATTGCTTTAAGAGCACCCCAAGCAGCTGACTTAAGAAGAATTATTGTTGCTTTAAAAATTGCTACAATTTTTGAAAGAATTGGAGATTATTCAAGAAATATTTCTAATAGAACCAAATTATTAATAGAATTAAATTACTCAGATTTACCTGGGGTTAATATTGGTAAAATGGGACAGAAAACTTTTACGATGATGGAAGATGTAATTGAATCATATGTTAATGAAGATGACAAATTAGCTGTTAAAGTTAGAAATTCAGACGTTAAAATTGATAAAATGCATACTCAATATTATTTGGAAATTGTTGCATCAATGCAAAGAAATAAAAAACTAGCTCCAACTGGTGCACATCTTCTTTTTATAGCCAAAAATATTGAACGTGTTGCAGATTATGTAACAGATATTGCAGAGCAAGTTTATTTTTTAGTTAATGGAAAAGTTTTATCAGATCTAAGACCAAAGGCTGACGAAAGTAGCCTTATAATTCCTGAATAAGAGGTTAAAAATGAAAACTAATATATTAATCGCAGATGATGAACCAAACCAATTAGAATTAATGGCATATAATCTTGAGACATCAGGTTTTGGAACAATCAAAGCCAGAGATGGTAAAAATGCATTACAGCTGATTGAGGATCATTCTCCTGATTTAGTTATTTTGGATTGGATGATGCCTAATATGTCTGGAATTGATTTATGTAGAACTTTGAGATCAAGATCTGAAACTAAGCAACTACCTATAATTATTCTTAGTGCAAGAAGCGATGACACAGATAAATCATTAGGATTAGATACTGGAGCTGACGATTATATTTCTAAACCTTTTTCTCCAAAAGAACTCATATCAAGAGTTAATGCTCTTCTAAGACGATCTAGGCCCGCTTTAATTAATAATATTTTAGAACATGAAAATCTAAAGATTTCTCTGAATGAAATGACCGTTAATTATTTTAACAAAAATGTAAAACTCGGACCTAAAGAATTCAAATTGCTTACATTATTAATGGAAAGACCAGGGCATATATTTTCCAGAGGCAAGTTGTTGGATTTGGTTTGGGGCCATGGTGTTTATGTTGAAGAAAGAACAGTAGATGTTCATATGAGTAGACTAAGAAAGGCACTAAAGACTGCTTCAGATGAAAATTTAGATCCTATAAGAACCGTAAGAGATGGCGGTTACGGACTGTTCACAAATAAAATTATTTAATTTATTAAATTATATGATACTTTAAATATATTAATTAATTTAAGTACCTGAAATATATGATTTATTTGCATAAAATTTTGCCTTTTTTCTTGTCTCCATTAGGAATAATTCTTATATTTTTAATTTTCTCTTTCTTTTATAAAAGACGGTTTTTTGTATTTCTTGCTTTTTTAGTTTTAATTTTTTCTTCTAACAGCTTTGTTGCCACATATCTTTTTAATCAATTAGAAAAACCATATAAACCTATTGCTTATCAGTCTGTTAATAATGCAGACGCAATTGTGGTATTGAGTGGGGGAATAAATCAAATTCAGGAAGGGGAAGTAAAAAGATATCAATGGGGACTTCCAAATAGATTTTTTTCTGGAGTTGAGCTCTTAAAACAAAGAAAAAGTGATAAAATTATTTTTACAGGTGGTCAATTACCTTGGGATAATACTTGGAGCCCAGAAGGATTCATACTAAAAAACAAAGCCATTGAATTAGGGATTGATTCAAAAAAGATTTTAGTTTCAGACAAAGTTCAAACGACTTATGATGAAAGTGTAAAAGTTTCTAGTTTATTACCTGAAAATCCTTCAATAATATTAGTTACATCTGCTTATCATATGAAACGATCAAAATTTCTATTTGAAAAACAAGGGTTAAATGTCATTCCATTCCCTGTCGATTTTTATAGATCAAGTTCAAACATTACTATTTTAAATTTTATACCTTCACTACCAGCAATTAAAAGAACTTCGATGTTTATAAGAGAAAACATAGGTAGGATTTATTATAAAGTTATTTTTTAGTTAATGAAATTAAGATATTAAATTAAAAAATCTAATATAATTTTGTTAACCAAATCTGGAGACTCTATATTTATAATATGAGCAGCTTTAGGTATGCACTCATATTTACTATTTGGAGTAAGGTGATGCATCTCTTCTATAGCCATAGCTGGAGCCCCGATATCATTTTCACCAGATAAATACAAGATTTCTTTATTAATTGTAGATAATTCTTTTAAATAATCTAAGTTTTTTATTGCCTCACAACAACCTATATATCCTTCCACAGATGTTTTTTTAATCATTTCAGTCGCAAGATTAATTTGAAACATATTGTTTGGATTGTTTCTAAATTCTTCACTATACCATCTTTCAAGTGAGCTATTCACAACTCCATCAGTTCCAATTTTTTTAACAATTGATATTCTTTCATCCCAACTTTCTTTCATTGGAGCTGGCATATCAGCTCTTGCAGCACAACACACAATTTTATTAAATCTTTTTTGATGTTTTAACGCTAGTCCTAGTGATGTCATACCACCAATTGATAATCCAACAAAATGGGCTTTTTCGATGTTTAATTCATCTAGAATAGTAATTACATCGTTCTCTAACATATCGAACGAGAAGGGGCCTTCAAATTTACTACTATGACCATGACCTCTAGTATCATATCTGATGATACAGAAATTATCTTTCAAAGCTTCTGCCTGACTATCCCATAATCTTAAATCAGATCCTAAAGAATTGGAAAAAATTATTTTAGGAAAGTTTGTGTTACCTTCAACTTTTACATTTAAATAATAGTTTTCATTTATGTAAACTTTTTGCATAAAACACCTATTCAGCAGCAATTTTAATATTTTTATTAATTAGCGGCATCACTTTTTCACTTGTCAATTCCATTGATTTCTTTGCCAGCTCTACATCAGCCCAATCATGGCCAGCATATAATAAGGTGCCGAAGTCACCTACTTCTTCTCTAAATTCTAAAATTTTATCAGCAACTTCGTCAGAAGTGCCATACAATATTAGTTTATTACAAATCTCATCAAGTTTAACATCAGTATCTGAAATATTTTGATTTTCTTTAAATAAATTAGCCTTACCATGCTTTAAAAACTTTGCGAGTAGTTGTTTATAATAAAACACATATGGACTTTGATTTCCTAATGCATATTCTTTAGCTTTTTTTCTGTCTTCACATACAAAAATGGATTTTGCAACTCTCCAATTTTTAGCACATGGTTTATGTCCACCTTCGATACAGCCCTTCACATAATTTGGCCAATGAGTTTTTACCCATTTAGGTAATAAAAAGTTTGCAGAAATAGGGTGCCATCCTCTTGCAGCAGCTGAAATCAAACCTTTAGAAAAAGGTGCAACAACGGTGCAAACTATCGGTGGATGTGGTTTCTGCAGTGGTTTTCGCATAATACCTTGCCCAAGTTCTTTTATCTCGGTACGTTCAGTTGATACTGTCCAATATTTTCCTTTTAACTTGTAAGGAGATTCTTTTTTCCAAATATCCAACACCATATCTATGCATTCTACAAACATTGCGTTTCTGTCTTTATCCAAATTACCAAAGACCTCAGCGTCAGAGGCAAGTCCTCCAGGGCTTATACCAAAGTTAAATCTACCATCAAGCATATGATCTAACATTGCTATTTGTCCTGCTATAGCGGCAGGGTGCGAATTTGGCATGTTAACAGTTCCTGTGCCAAGTCTAATTTGTTTTGTTTCTGCTACCAGCGATGCTATGAAAAGGGTGCTTGATGTAATATTTTCAGCTACATCTGTAACATGTTCGCCACAATAGGCTTCAGAAAACCCAAGTCTGTCTGCTAAAAGAAATGCTTGCCGATCCTCTGACAGGGTTTTTTTATAGTCTTTATCTAGAGGATGAATAGGCATAGTAAAAAAGCCAATTTTCATTATAAGCCAACCTAAAAAAAATTTTATAAATAACTATCTATAAATCAATAATGTATGTTATTTAAAAATCAAAACTTCTTCAATCGAAAAATAAATATGAATAAAGACAAAGAAATAGAAGCTTTTAAGACAGCTTTGAGTAAATTTTTAACTGGTATTACAGTTGTTACTGCGGTTGATGATGTTGGTGATCCTATAGGCATGACGGTTAATAGTTTTAGCTCGGTGTCTCTTGACCCACCTCTTGTACTTTGGAGTATTGATAAGAAACAACAAACTTACAATTTTTATAAAAATTCTAATGGGTATGTAGTAAATATTTTGTCTAAAAATCAATTAGAATTGTGTAATTTATTTTCTTCTCAAACTAAAGATAAATTCAAAAATATTAAGTGGCAACGAAGTGCAAATGGGTTTCCATTAATTAAAGATTGTTTGGCTTGGTTTGATTGCGTCAAGTGGGAAGATTATCCAGGAGGTGACCATCAAATTTTAGTAGGTAAAGTTACTTCTTTTAAATTTTCTAATTTAGAACCTTTAGCATATTGGAATAGTAAAATTTCTTGATTGAAATGTTTAAGAAAATTTATAGGATCAAAATATAATTTTAAATAAATGAGGTATAAATGGCAAAGTGGTTAAAAAACGGTAAATCAGAAAATGAAATAATAGAAGCTGATGCCGAAGTAAAAAAAACAGTTGAGAAAATTTTACTGGATGTAGCTAAAAGAGGTGATAATGCAGTTAGAGAATTGTCCAAAAAATTTGACAACTATGAACCAGAAAATTTTATTTTAACTCCCAAAGAAATTGAAACTGCAATTAGTAAAGTATCTAAAAGGGATATTGATGATATAAAATTTGCACAAGATCAAGTAAGAAATTTTGCAAAAAAACAACTTGAATGTATTAAAGATCTTGAAGTTGAAACTCTTCCTGGAATTGTTTTAGGTCATAAAAATATACCAATGAATGCGGTTGGCTGTTATGTACCGGGGGGGAAATATCCTATGGTAGCATCAGCGCATATGTCGGTTTTAACAGCAAAGGTTGCTGGTGTAAAAGAAATTACAGCATCAGCTCCTCCACAAGATGGTAGTCCTCATCCAGCTATAGTAGCTGCAATGCACATGGGAGGTGCCGATAAGATTTTGTGTCTTGGCGGCATACAGGCTGTTGCCGCAATGGCAATTGGAACTGAGACTATTAATGGCGTTGACATGTTAGTAGGGCCAGGAAATATGTTTGTTGCAGAGGCTAAGCGTCAGCTATTTGGAAGGGTTGGAATTGATTTATTTGCAGGACCTACTGAAACTCTTATAATTGCTGACAAGACATCTGACCCAGAAATTTGTGCTATAGATCTTCTCGGGCAAGCAGAACATGGGCCAACTAGCCCTGCAATTTTATTAACTGATTCAGAAAAATTAGCCATAGAAACAATTAAAGAAGTGGACAGACAGTTACAAACTCTTCCAACTGCAGGAATTGCTAAAACTTCATGGAAAGAATATGGACAAGTTATAGTTTGTGACAATATTGAAGAAATGGTAGAAGTTGCAGACAAATTAGCTTTTGAACATGTGCAAGTGATGACAGAAGATCCTGATTATTTTCATAATAATATGACTAATTACGGAGCTCTATTTCTTGGGTCAAGAACAAATGTTGCTTTTGGAGATAAAGTAATAGGTACTAACCATACTCTTCCAACTAAAACAGCTGCGAGATATACGGGTGGTCTATGGGTTGGAAAATTCTTAAAGACTTGCACATATCAAAAAGTGTTAACTGATGAAGCATCTGCTCTAATTGGAGAATATTGTTCAAGGCTATGCGCTTTAGAAGGATTTGCTGGTCATGGCGAACAAGCTAATGTTAGAGTTAGAAGGTATGGTGGAAGAAATATTGAGCCTTATGCGGCTGCAGAATAGGAGATCTCATGAATTATCCAAAATTGCCTAGTTTCAGACTGGATGGAAAAAAAGCTTTGGTAACTGGTGCTGGTCGAGGAATTGGAATGGGTGCTTCAATTGCTCTAGCTGAATCTGGCGCAAATGTAACTTTAGTTTCCAGAACAGAAAAAGAGTTAAAGGATTTAACTGACCATATTAATAGCCAAGGTTATAAAGCTTCTTATGAAGTATTAGACGTAAATGCAGAAGATGACGTGTCAAGTTTTGTAGATAAATCCGACCCTTTTGATATACTTATAAATAATGCTGGTACAAACAGACCAGCAAAACTTGTAGACACAAAAATAGATGATTTTGATTATGTAATGTCTTTAAATGTTCGGTCAGTCATCAATCTAACAAAATTAGTAGTTAGAAAAATGTTAGATAGTAATTTAAAAGGATCTATAATTAATGTTTCATCACAGATGGGTCATGTAGGAGGGCCTAATAGGACAACTTACTGCTCCAGTAAGTTTGCCATTGAAGGTTTTACAAAATCATTAGCAATTGAATTAGGGCCAGAGGGTATAAGAGTGAATGCAATCTGTCCAACCTTTATCCAAACTCCGATGACAGAACCATTTTTAAAAGACGAGGAATTCAAAAAAACAACTATTGGAATGATACCAATTGGAAGATTGGGTGAGGTAACAGATTTGATGGGTCCGTTTGTTTTTTTAGCCTCTGATGCTTCATCTTTAATGACGGGCTCAAGTATCCTTGTTGATGGTGGCTGGACTGCTAGATAAATAAAAAGTAAATATCAATTATTAATAATGTTTATAAATAACAATTATATATATTAATTTTATTAGTTAACAAATTAATATAATTTATTTATCATAAAAATTCAGGGAACCGTACAAATGACCAAAAACAAATCAGGCATGTACAAGAACTTAACTAATTATGGAGATAGTGAGTTTTCAATTTTTTTGCGTAAGGCATTCATAAAAGGAATGGGTTACTCAGAAGAGATGCTTAATAAACCTATCATTGGAATAACTAATACTTACAGTGACTATAATCCATGTCATGGTAATATACCTGATTTAATAAAAAGTGTGAAGACTGGTATTTTATCTTCAGGTGCAATACCGTTAGAATTTCCTACGATAAGCATTCATGAATCTTTTGCCTATCCAACATCAATGTATTTAAGAAATCTAATGTCAATTGACACAGAAGAAATGATCAAAGCTCAACCAATGGATGCATGTGTTTTGATAGGAGGATGCGATAAAACAGTTCCTGCTCAATTAATGGGTGCATTTAGTACAAATATTCCCGCTATACAACTAGTTACCGGGCCTATGCTTACTGGCTCACATAGAGGAGAAAGAGTAGGGGCTTGTACTGATTGTAGGGGGTATTGGGCAAAATATAGAGCAGAAGAAATTGACCTTGCTGAAATTAATGAAGTTAACAATCAGTTGGTACCTACTGTAGGAACTTGTGGTGTAATGGGTACTGCTAGTACAATGGCATTAATTACAGAAGCGCTTGGCATGATGATATCAAATGGTGCATCAGCACCTGCTGTTTCTGCTGAACGAAGAAGAATAGCAGAAGAAACTGGGAAAGTGGCGGTTGAAATTGCCAAAAAATCTTTTAGTCCAAAAAATTTTTTAACTATAAAAAATTTTAGAAATGCATTGACTGTTTTGTCTGCAATCGGTGGTTCAACTAATGGAATAGTTCATTTAACAGCTATGGCTGGTAGATTAGGAATAGATATTGATCTAAATGAATTTGATAAAATGACAAGAGATACGCCTATGATTGTTGATTTAAAACCGTCTGGGTCTGGTTATATGGAAGATCTATTTAAATCAGGAGGACTTCCAAGGATTTTAAATGAATTGAAAGACTATCTTTGTTTAGATGCTATTACAATTACAGGAAAAACTATTCAAGAAATTATTGAGCAGCACAACTATGATTGGAAACAGGAAATTATTAGAAAAGTTGAAAATCCTATTTTTGACAAAGGTAGTATAGCAGTATTAAAAGGAAATCTTGCTCCTAAATCGGCTATAATTAAACAATCAGCAGCAAGCAAAGAATTGTTAGCTCATGAAGGTGTTGTTGAGGTATTTGAGAATCTTGAAGACTTAGCGAATAGAATTGACAGTGATGATTTAAATGTTACTAAGGACAGTATTCTTCTTCTGAAAAATATTGGTCCAATAGGGGCGCCAGGCATGCCTGAGGCAGGCTTAATACCTATTCCAAAAAAATTAGCGAAACAAGGCGTTAAAGACATGGTAAGAATATCTGATGGAAGAATGAGTGGAACTGCAGCAGGAACAATTATTTTGCACGTTTGTCCTGAGGCTGCCGTTGGTGGTACTTTAGACATCGTTCAGAGTGGCGATATTATAAAATTAGATGTTAAGCAAAGATTATTAGAACTTAAATTATCTGATAAAGAAATAGCAAACAGAAAAAAGACCCAAAAAAATAATATAGAAATGAAAAGAAGGGGTTACGATAAAATATTTCATGAAAGTGTGCTTCAAGCAGATAAAGGGGCCGATTTTGATTTCTTAAGGCCCATAAAATAAATCATTTATTCCGTTTTAATATATTGTTTCATATGAGGGTAAGTTTGAAAGTAACTTTCGTGAAAAACATTAGTAACACTTTTAAAGTCCTCTAAGTTTTTTTTATTAATAGTTTGTATTTTAATATTTTCTAACTTTATTTTTTTAATTAAAATATCATCTTCATTAATGGCTAATTTTCTTTGATAATCAGTTACTTCTTTTGATTTATTAATTAAGAATTTCTTATTTATATCTGATAATTTATTGAAATAATCATCATTTATTACAAATAAACAAAATCCAAAAATATGAGATGTTAAAGTAACGAATTCCTGTTTTTTATATACTCCAAAATTCCAGTAATTAGTTAAAGGATTTTCTTGTGCGTCTATACCATTCTTTTCGATAGCTATTTTGAAATCCCTTACGTCTAGAGGTTTAGGTGTAAATCCTAATTTTTTAAAAATTTCAATATGAAGTGGGCTAGGAGTAGTCCGAATTACCTGTCCTTTACAATCACAGAGAGTTTTGATTAATTTTATTTTAGAACTTATGTGTCTAATGCCATTGTCCCAAAAGCCTAATAATTTCAAATTTTTATCTTTTAATTTACCATCTATATAACTAAATAGACTTGATTTTAATAATTTGTATGCTTCATTTCTGTTATTAAATAAATAAGGTAAATCTAAAATTTTAATTTCTGGTAATATTTTCTCAAAATAGCTAGATAACAAGTAAGAAACATGTATTTCTTCATGTTGTGTTTTGTCAATTAAACTTGAAGCTTTGTCTCCATTAGTAGTGACATCCATTATAAAATCAATATAGAAATTATTACGTATTTTACTAATAAAATATTCAATAGATTTTGTATGAAGTGATGCAGGGCCTTGATAACCACCAATAATTATATTTTGTTTCAAAGTAGACTACTTTTTAAATTTTTAAATAATGAACATGCATTACCACCAGTAATCATCTTAAGTCCATAAATCTATCTTTAATCTGTTGAATATTTTGATTTGTTGTCATTTGGTTGGTATGTCTGAAAGTAGGGATATCTTGTTGATCAAATAACCCTAAAACCAAATCTGAGGAAGATATTATATCTTTTCCAGCTTTTCCATGGTTGCTTGCTGCGGTATTATAATAGGTTTTGATTTTCATTATATATCTCATTTGCTGTTTATAGTTAGATTGAAAATTTTAATTTACACTAAATATTTTTTTATATTAAGCTTAATTATAATAACTAAAAATATAATATAAAAATGAAAGGCACTAAGATGATTAGAAAATTTACTATTATTGTTTTAACTTCATTAATTTTTTTATCAACTGGTTGCAGTACTTATAACTCAATTGTTCCTGATTGGGCAAAGATAGGTGATACCGAGACAAAATAATTTTATAATAATTAAGTCATTATAAACAATTGCTTAATTATTTTTTTTATATTTTATTTTAATCTTTTTTTTATAGTAGAATAAAATAATATTATTATATATTTGTCGCATAATATATATTATGTAAATTAAATATCAATAACTAATCCGTCATATGCTGGATATGTATTTGGTGGACATAATTTAGTTACAACATCATGATCTGAATCAGGACTTAAATGAGTTAGATAAGCCACATCTGGATTTAACTTTGCGATCCATTGAAATGATAAATCAAAATGTGCGTGAGCCATATGCGGTGATTGTCTTAAGCCTGTTATTATTAAAACTTTCATTTTACGCAAGTATTCAAAACTTTTTTCAGGAAATCCAACTACGTCAGTACAATATGCAAATACATCATTAAAAATAAAACCTAATGTATCGATTACACCATGATTTTGTTTAATAGCTTTAATTTTAATATCATTTATAGTTATTTCTTCAAAATAGTCTATTTCATGCAACTCTAATGGTGGCTGAAAGTAAGACTGTGAAGTCTCAGATTTGTTAAATAAGTAATCAAATCTTTTTAGTAAAAAACTTGATGTTTCTTTATTAGTAAAAATTTTTATTTTTTCTCTATTGTAAAAATAAAAAGGACGTATCTCATCTAACCCTGATACATGGTCCGAGTGACTATGGGTAATAAGCACTGCATCTAATTTTTGAATATCATGTTCTATAAGTTGGTTTTTTATATCAGGCCCAGCATCTACTAATATAGTTGTATTTTTACTTTGTATGAGAACAGCACATCTTTGTCTTTTATTTTTAGGATTTGATGGATTGCATTTACCCCAACCTAATTGGCCTAAAGCAGGAATTCCAACCGATGTACCTGTACCTAATACAGTAATTTTAATATTATTATTCATCAAATAATCTTATCAAAAATTTTAAATGAATTCATGTACAATTGATCAATAAATGTAGAAAAATCACATTTTCTAATATCAGCCAAATACTTTGCAGTTATTAAACAATTTTTTGGTTCATTTACAGAACCTCTTAGTGGCGTTGGAGACAAGTAAGGTGCATCTGTTTCTACAAGAATTTTATCATCAGGTATTAACTTAGCAATTTCTTGAATTAATTTTGCAGATTTAAATGTTACAATTCCAGAAAAAGAAATATAAAAACCTAAATTAAGCCCACATAAAGCTAGATCTTTTCCTGAACTAAAACAATGAAGAATTGCCTTAAAAGGTCCGTTTTTGTATTCATTCTCTAAAATATTAATCATATCTTTATCAGCATCTCTAGCATGAATAATTAATGGTAGATTAGTCGCTCTAGACACGTTTATTTGATTAATAAAAGACGCCTTTTGCTTTGCTTTACTATCATTTCCATAATGATAATCTAATCCACACTCCCCTATCCCAACACATTTTTCATTTTTTGATAAATCAAGTATCATTTCGTAATTTGAGTTATTTTTATCTTTTAAAACCTCATTTGGATGCACACCCACAGTATGATAAACTTCTTTATAATTTTTGGATATTTCAATTATTTTATCTATTCTATTAAGGTTTGTTGATATGGTGACAATTCTTTTAACGCCGTTTTCAAAGGCACTTTTTAATACTTCATCTAGTCTATTATATAATTCTGGAAAATCTAAATGTGCATGTGTATCAATTAAATAATTTTTCATTTTAAGAAAGCAATTTTAAATTCTTGGAAACAATGGGTTAGGAAGTGAGATTTTAATATTACCACTTAAAATTAAATCTACAGATTTTAATTTACGTTGATCATATGGTATTTTTATATGATCTAATATTTTTTTAGCAGTGTCTGGAATAAATGGCTGAAGTAAAATAGATATCTGTCTTATGGTTTCAACTAAAGTAAATAATACTACTTCCATACGTTCAAAGTTATTTTTCTTTAGTGCCCATGGTGCTTGTTCATCAACGTATTTATTAGCATTAGAAACAACTATCCAAATGTTTTTTAAATACTGATCAAATTTTTGTTCGTCGATTAAACTTCTGTAATCATTCAAGCTATTTTTAATTGAATTAATTAATGTTGAATCTTCTTTATTAAACTTGTTTGGTTTTAAAGGTATCGTTTCATTACAATTTTTAAAAATCATTGAAACAACTCTTTGAAATAAATTTCCATAACTATTAGCAAGGTCACTGTTTATTCTATTTATGAGTTGAGAATTTGAAAAATCACCATCATTCCCAAATGGCACTTCTCTTAACAAAAAATATCTAATTTGATCAATGCCATATTTATCAACTAATTGAAAAGGATCAATTACATTACCTAAAGATTTAGAAATTTTGTTACCTTCATTGGTCCACCAACCATGAGCAAAAATTTTTTTTGGCAAAGGTAAATCTGCAGCCATGAGAAATGCAGGCCAGTAGACTGCATGAAATCTAATAATATCTTTTCCAACCATATGTATATCTGCAGGCCAAAATTTTTTAAAAACTTCATCATTTTCTTCATTTGAATACTCACAAGCAGATAAATAGTTTGTAAGAGCATCCAACCAAACATACATTATATGATCTTTATCGTTTGGAACATTTACTCCCCAAGAAAAACTTGTCCTACTAATTGACAAATCTTTCAAACCACTTTTTACAAAGCTTATAACTTCATTTCTTCTAGATTTGGGAGATATAAAATCTTCATTACTTTCATAAAATTCAAGAAGTTTTTGTTCCCATTTTGAAAGATTAAAAAAATACGATGGCTCTTCAACCCATTCAACAGGTGCGCCAGACGGAGCTTTTCCATCCACAATTTCAGACTCTGAAAAAAAAGCTTCATCTCGTACCGCGTACCAACCAGAATATTTATCCAAGTAAATATTGCCATTGCTCAGAAGCTTTTCCCAAATTTTTTGACATGATTTGACGTGTTTATCCTCAGTGGTTCTTATAAATGAATCATTTGAAAAATTCATGTAATTAAGTAATTTTTTAAAATTTTCAGAAACCTTATCCACAAATTCTTTAGGGTTTACACCATTATTTTTTGCTGCTGTCTCAACTTTTTGTCCGTGTTCATCTGTTCCAGTTAAGAAAAAAACTTCATATTCATCAAGACGCTTAAATCTAGCAATTACGTCACATGCTAACGTTGTATATGCATGGCCAATATGAGGCACATCATTCACATAATAAATTGGTGTAGTAATATAATATGTTAATTTCATTTAATACCTTCTGAATAATAACTATATACCAGATAATTCTTTTAATGAGGCAATTAAAACATCTGATTTGTTTAAGTTTACTACATGAGCTAGGTGCATATTTTTATTAATTTGAGATTGTAAATCTACAATCTGTCTAGTGTTTTTATTATTTGAAATTTTTTGTATTAATTCTTTTTCTTTATCAAGTGTATAATCAATGTAATTTTGATGTTCAATATAAAAAACAGTTTTTTGAATTAAGTCATTAATTATCACATCCATGACATTAATCAAAAAAAGATTATCTTTTGTATTTAATGCTTCGACAATATTTTCTTTAAGGTTTAAATGTCCAGTAGAATTAACAAGATCATCCAATAAATTTTTATAAAAGACAAAAATATTATTTTTTATAATATTCTCTGCCATTCCAGGAGACCCAAAAGAGATATTATTTATAAATTGTAATTCCTCTTCTGATTTGTCTTTATATTCATCACATAAAAATTTATTAAAGTCAGATTTACATAATGAATTTACGTAGAAAAAAACACATCTTGATTTTATTGTTTCTAGTATATTAACTGGATCATTTGAAATTATAAATAAATATGAGCTTGATGGTAATTCTTCTATTGTTTTCAAAAGTAAATTCTGAGAATTAAGACTCAAATCTTCAATAGTGTCAATAAGTCCGATCTTAATTGTTGAAATTGAACCTGTTTTATAAAAAAAATTTTTAAATTTTCTAACATTCTCAATTGGTATAGTTTTTCCAATTTTATTTTCCTCGTCATTTAAATAAAAAAAGTCTGGATGAGAATTATTGTCAAATAAATAAAAAGATTTTGTTGTTTTTAGTTGATCAAAATCCAATTTATTATCTTCAAAAAAATTTAAATTTATTTCTTTTGTCATTTCTAAGTTGCACAAAATAAATTTTGCTAATTTGAGTACAAAATTTCTTTTACCTAACCCTTTTGGACCTCCAATTATAATAGTATTTATTTTTTTAGTGCATATAATTGTAAAAATTTCTTTTTGTAACTTTTGACTTAAAAAATATTTTTGATTTATTAGAGATTTAATCATATGTAGTTAATAATTTTTTTACATAAGAGCTAATTTCATTTGAAATAAACTCTTTGGTATTATCTGCATTAATCTTAATGATACGATTTGGATTTCTTTTTTGTAAAGTATCAAACCCATTTAAAATTTTTTGATGGTAATTTAATCCTAAATTCTCAAATCTATTTTCAACAATGTTTTTTCTTTTTAGAGTTCTTTTTAGACCTTTTTGTGGAGATAAATTAAAAAGAAAGGTTATGTCTGGATATAAATTGTAACAATATTTTTTGTGTAACTCTAACAAATCTTTTTCACTTACTTCTCCTACTAGTCCTTGATATACAATTGTAGAATCTATAAATCTATCACACAAAACCACAGAACCATTTTTAATTGCTGGTAATATAATTTTATTTACATGTTCTCGTCTTATAGCATTAAAAATCAATGACTCTGAAAAAGGATCCCATGCGTTTTTATCTCCAGTTACTAGAAATTTTCTTAATTCTTCTGCTTCTTTGGTTCCACCAGGTTCTCTTGTGGACACAACATTAAATCTACTATTTATAAGATCTTTTCTTAATAAATCTATTTGTGTACTTTTTCCAACCCCCTCACCACCCTCAAATGAAATGAAAACACCTTTTCTTGAATTATTAGTCTTATTAATTTGCAACAATGTCTCCATAAAGTAAAAACTTTAAAATAGATTTTACTCTAATCAAAGATGACATTTTACCTACATCCTCAGAAGAAATTAAATCTTCCTGAAAAATTTGTTGTCCAGGTATATTAATGTAAATTTTTCCAAGAACAGAACCTTTTTTAATAGGTGCAGAAATAGGGTCCATCCATTCTAGTTTGATTTTAGTTTTATTTAGTTCAAAAGGGGAAATAATTTTTTTGAAAGGTTTGCTAGCAATTAAATTTACTTTTGGTTTCTTTCCTAACCATACATTAGCCTCAAGAAGACTTTTTTGATTACTAAATAAAGATAATAAAGTTGTTTCTCTAAATACTATGTTAAAGAGTCTTTTGCTCTCAAACCTCCTTTTTTTCTTACTATTTAATCCATTTATAACAATTGTAACTCTTCTATCATTTCTTTTTACTGAACCTATTAACCCATATCCAGATTCATTTGTATGTCCAGTTTTAAGACCATCCGCCCCGTTCATAGTGTATAGTAATGGATTTCTATTCGATTGTTTAATTTTGTTATATTTAAAGATTTTCTCTTGATATAACTTGTATAACTCAGGAAAATCATCAATTATTCTTTTTGTAAGAATAACTAGATCTCTAGAAGTTGTTTGTAAATCAGGATGAGGCCAGCCTGTGGAATTAGTAAAATACGTATTTTTCATACCTAATGCTTTAGCATATCTATTCATTTCTCTTGCAAAAGCTTCTTCATCACCAGAGATACCTTCAGCCAAAACAACAGCTGCGTCATTACCAGACTGAACAATCAACCCAAGTAATAAATCTTTTATAGTGACTTCACTATTTAATTCTAGAAAAGATCTGGAGCCACCCATTCTCCAAGCTTTATCTGATACTAAAAAAGTGTCTGACATATTTAAAGATTTATCTTTAATTCTATCAAATACTATATAAGAAGTCATTACTTTTGACATTGATGCAGGTTTCATAAGTTGATCTGCATTTTTTTCAAATAAAACTTCGTCTACCTCATGATCATAAATAATAACTTGTTTTGCAGGAGTTTTAATATCTAAGATCTTTGAAAAACTTTCATTATTATCTAAAAAAAATAAAATTATAAAAAAAAATATACTAGTTGGTATTTTATAAATATTAAACATACATAACCTCAAAAAACTTATTCAATAATTATTTTTGCACCTTGCATTCCTTTTTGTAACAGCAATGAATGTAATTGATCCACCTTTTCTACACTCGAAAAAGGACCAGCCTTAACTTGATAAAGTGTTTTATTCATTTTATAAATTTTATATATTTTTACTTTGTCAATATAAGATACTTTTTTTTTCATTATTTCAGCATTTTTGTTTGAACTAAAAGAAGCCAATTTTATGTAAATTTTATATTCTTTATTAAAATTTTTAAGATTATAGTTTATTTTTTTTGATATAATTTCTTGATTTTTAGTATCTTTAATTTTTACTGACACTTTATTAGGGATTGTAATATTAGGTAATTCTGTTTCTTTTAAATCTGCTATTTCAGGAAAAGAACCTTGTTTAGCAAGTTTTTCTAAATAAAGACTTTTCTCTTTTAAAATTTGCACTCTTACTAGACCTGTACCTTCTCTTTTTAAGTCTAACATATCAGCCGCCTTTGATGATAAATCTATAATTCTGTCATTAACAAAAGGACCTCGATCATTTATTCTTACCACTAAGGATTTATTATTTTTTAAATTTGTTACTTTTACAGCGCTAGGCAAAGGTAAGGTTTTGTGAGCAGCTGTAAGAGCATATTGATTATATATTTCACCATTAGCTGTTAATTTACCATGAAACTTTGGCCCATACCAAGATGCTATACCTGTTTTATTATACTTTAGATCTTTTTTTGGATAATAATACTTTCCACCCACATTGTATTTTTTACCTATTTTATAAATCGGTCTTTGAACTTTTTTCTTTTCTTCTTTTGGAATTAAATATTTTTTTCCTAAGTTAGCAGCAACTTCTACACTTGAGGTGCAACCTTGTAAAAAAATTAAAAAAATAATTAAAAACAAATTTCTAGAATTAAGGTAAGTAAAATAAGAAATTTTATTTGTTTTTAAATACATTTATTTTCTTTTTATAGAATCTGAAAGCATTCCAACTGCTATGGCAAAATAATGTGATCTATTCCAATGCAACAGTGAATCAAAATTTTTATACACTAAATAACCATAATTCGTATAACCTTCGGGTATAATAAGCCTAGCTTTTAATTTTGCATTTGGTAAATTTTCTTTATTTACTTTTAATATTCCTTTAGATCCCCAATAACTTAACAAATTATATTTTTTTTCATTACTTTTATTTTTGTAATTTCCAATAAAAACTTTTCTTCCCCAAGTTATTTTATTAGACCACCCTACTCTATTTAAATAATTTGCAGCTGATGCAAAAACATCTGGTTTTGATGTCCATATATTTTTTGATCCATCTTTATCCCAATCAGTGGCATAATTAATAAAACTTGATGGCATAAATTGACATTGCCCCATTGCACCAGCCCAGGACCCTGTCATTTTATTTATTGTGATATGACCACCATTTACGATTTTTAATGCATTTATTAATTCTTTTTTGAAATAATCATACCTTCTTCCATCGTATACCAATGTAGTTAAAGCTGAAATAACAGAAAATCCTCCAGTCAATCTTCCAAAATCAGTCTCAATACCCCATAACGCTACTATAAATCGTGGTTGAACACCATAATGTTTAGATATTTGTGTAAGTAAATTCTTATTTTCTTTGTATTTTTTGTTAGCTTTTTTTATTCTTGCTGCAGTTACAACTCTAGTCAGGTACTGATCAAGGGTTAATTTGAATTCTGGTTGAGATTTATCAAGTTCGACAACTCTCTTAATAAATTTAGTTTTATTTTTAAATTCATTAATTACTTTCCTAGAAATTCCTTTTTCTTCGGCTTCTTTTGAAACTTGTTGAACAATTTCATTAAAATTAGCTTTTGAAAAACTTGAAACAGGAAATAAAAGAGTAAAAATTATGAATAGTAAGAATTTATAAAAATTTAAGAAATTCATAATGATACCTTTAATCAATACATTTAATTAATAGCGTATATTTCAAAAAGTTTAAAACTAATTATTGAAAAATTGATTTTTCACTCTTAAAATCAACAAATAATAACTTGCCTTCAATCATAACCTAGTTTAATAGAATTTAATTATGGATGGGTGACTGAGCGGTTGAAAGTACCGGTCTTGAAAACCGGCGAAGGTGAAAGCCTTCCGTGGGTTCGAATCCCACCCCATCCGCCATATCCCTAAATCTTATATAACTAATAAGTTAAAAATTGTAATAAATTATCTATTAATTACAATAACTTACATCTATTTTGTTTCTAAATTGTTCCTTGCTGTCCGATTCAACTTGAGGTAAAATTGTGGGACAGAAATTGCGAACTAAAAATAAGCTAACTCCATTAGCTTTAAAAAAATTAAAAGCGCCATCTTTGTTTATCATTTTGTCTTCATAAAAATTATTTATTTCATAAGCTGAAGATAAAAAATTGTTAGACGAATGATGTTTGTTTTTTTTTAAAGAATATCCAACAGTACTTGAAGACTGGTCTTTTGCAACAAGAGAACACGCTCTCTTTTTCATTTCATTGCATTGTTTTTTTTCAAAAACATTTTCAATAATCACGTAACCAAATGTTTTATAAAAATCTAACGCTTTAGATTTATTTTCATTAAGACTATGAAACTCAAATTTTTGGAGATAATTCAATTATACTTTCCTTTAAGTTTTTCATGACTACTGTAAAGTAAGATCAAATTTTTACATGCCCCATCTCATACCAGCAGTATGAACTGGTGTATCCCAATGATTAACTAATTCTTGGTCGAGCTTAGTGATCGTGATGGATGCACCTTGCATTTCTAGAGATGTACAATAATTTCCAACTAATGATCTTGCAATCTTAATTTTTTTATTATCTAGCATTTTTCTGGCATTATCATAGATAAGGTATAGCTCTGAGATGGGTGTGCCACCCATACCATTTACAAACAATAAAATATCATCTTTATTTTCTGGTTTCAAATCTTCTAAAATTGCATTCAATAGCTCATTGGTAATTTCTTTAGCAGATTTTATTTTATCTCTTCTCCTTCCTGGTTCTCCATGAATACCTACGCCAAATTCCATTTCATCAGAACGAAGTTCAAAAGTGGGTTTGCCTGCAGCAGGAACTATACAACTTGAGAAAGCTACACCCATAGAACCAGAGTTTTTATTAACTTTATTACCTAAATTTTTACACTCTACAAGACTACCTCCAGACTCCGCTAGAGAGCCGACAATTTTTTCAACAATAATAGTAGCTGCAACGCCTCTTCGACCTGTTGTAAAAGACGAGTTCTCGACTGCCACATCATCGTTAGTCAATACTGTTTCACTAGGTCCAGTCATCATTTCTGCAGCCATTTGAAAATTCATTATATCACCAGAATAATTTTTAACGATAAATAAAACTCCTGAACCACAATCAACTTTTTCTATAGCTGCAATCATTTGATCAGGTGATGGAGATGAAAAAACAAATCCAGGGCAAGCAGCATCTAACATTCCATAGCCCACAAAGCCACCATGCATTGGTTCATGTCCACTTCCTCCACCTGTTATTAAAGCTACTTTTCCCTTTTTGGCATACTTAGATCTAATAATGAAATTTGGATTATAATAACAAGTCACTATATCTTTATGCGCTGCTCCAAATCCCTGCAAACTCTCTTTTAGAAAGTCATCTGCAGAGTTAATAAATTTCTTCATTTCTTCCTCCTAGTTATTTAAAATTGATTCACATACTGTTTTAATCATTAACTGTGATGAACGAGCACCTGGATCTATGTGACCTTTTGAACGATCACCTAAGTAAGAAGCCCTACCTTTTGTCGCTAGTAAATTCTTAGTTGATAACATGCCTTTTTCTGCTGTCTCAATAGCTTCCCTCATTAAATCTTTTAGATCTTTGTTATTCTCAATCCCTTGTTTCAGGCAATTAGCTACAGGTATTAAAACATCCATCATAGTTTTTTCTCCTACATCAGCTTTACCTCTTTGCTTGACAGCTTCCACACCGTAAGCGAACATATTTATTGCTTTTTTATAATCAACACCCACATCTATATCGCTGCTTTTTCCCATTGTCATAAACAATGTACCAAATAAAGCACCTGAAGAACCACCAATACCTGATAAAACTTTCATAGCTATTTGATTCAATGCTTCAGACATTGGTAAGTCTTTGATTATGGGTTCCAACTCAATTACAAGTTTTATTCCTCTTTGAACATTAAAAATATGATCACCATCACCAATTTCTTGATCTAATTTTTCTATTTCAGGTGCATTATTATCTATGACAATTTTTATTTCTTTTGCTTTTTTGATTAAAAAATCAACACTCACTTAACACTCCGTGAAGATTAAAAAATAATAATTATTTAATGTTACGAAAAATCAAATAACCTTTCAATGTTAATGGTTAATTGTAAAATAAATTGAGGGACAGGATATTGGGCTGTAAAAATAATAGAGTTAAAACACGAGCTTACAAGATAGCTTGGTTAATACCTCACCCGCCATATCCCTAAAATAGGATATAACTAATAAGTTAAAAGTTGTAATAAATTATCTATTAATTACATGAACTTACAACTGTTTAGCATCTAAATTGTTCTTCTCTGTCCGATTGAACCTGCGGTAAAATTGTAGGACAAATTGTGGAGCAGAAATTAAGAAATAAAAATAGTTTATTATTTGAGTAATATTAATATTTGATTTTATATATTTGGTTATGTCTGACAAACTTAATTTGTCAGACATATACTATTTGATATTTATAACGATGGAAGAGATGGTAGATCTTGACCTAACCATTTAAGTGAGATTTTATTAAGATCACCACCTAGTTTCTTATGAAGAATAAAAACATTTACCCATCTCAATAAATCCTCGTTTCCTTTTTTAACTCCAATAAAGCAAGGACTATCTTTTATGATAAACTTTCTTTCTAAATCAAAATCAGGATTAGCCTCTGTTACAGAAGCTGCAACCGTATTTCCAGCAACAAGTACTTGAACTTGTTTTGACTTTATAGCACTTAATGTGGCGGCGTTGTCACCAAATCTTGTGATTTTAGCACCCTTAGGAGCCATTTTAGTTAGTTCTAAATCTTCTAATGTTCCTCCTGTAACACCAATTGTAAGGCCATCTAAATCAGCATACGAAGACACTTTGATTGAGGATGGAGCAAAAACACCAGAATAAAATGGTGCATATGCGCTGGAAAAATTTATTGACTTAGCTCTTGAAGGATTAGCACCCATTGTGGATATCACCAGATCAACTTTATCTGTCTCAAGAAAAGGAATTCTTTGTTTTGAAACTACTGGTATAATTTTTAGCTTTACTCCTAAATCTTTTGCAATAAGTTTTGCTACATCAACATCATAACCTTCATGTTCTCCAGTTTTACCAACAGATCCAAAAGGTGCAAAAGCTTCGGGAACTGCTATCTTTACTTCACCATTTTTAAGGATTTCATTTAGGTTAGCAGCACTTGCTGAAAAATTTATAAATAATAGACTTAATATAAATCCATATATCATTTTTTTTGAAAACATTTTTTTACCTTTCAATTAATTAATTTTCAATGGAGTATTTTTTTTCTAAGTGTTTTGCATAAATAGCTAGGGGGTAACACAGGCAGAAATACAAAACTGCCATAATAGGAAAGATTATAAATGGTTCAGATCCAATAACAGGAGCATTTGCCCATCTTTTTCCTAATAACATTAAATCCTGGAAACCAATTATATATGCTAGAGAAGTACCTTTTATAATTTGAATGAGAAAACTTACTGTGGGTGCAATACTATATTTATAAACTTGAGGTATTATTATAAGTCTTAGCGACTGTAAAAAATTTAGATTTAGAGCAGCTGCTCCTTCCCATTGTGCTTTAGGTATTGCTAAAATAGCTCCTCTCCACACTTCTGCTAGATATGCCGAAGTAAAAAATACTAATGACATACTAGCAGCATACCAAGGATCAAAGTCTTGTCCGATAAAGCGTGGTATTCCTAATCCTATAATAAATAATAACATAAGAAGAGGTAAAGATTGAAACAACCATACATACGAAAAGCAAATGTAATTGAAAATTCTTGATGGATATATTCTCAAAAAAGTTATTAACAAAGCAAGCAATCCACCACCAATAAAAGCAATTAATGATAAATAGATTGTAAATCTAGTAGCCGATATTAATTGGGCTATAATTATTCCTAGTGGCTTATCAAAAATTTCAATCAATAATTCTTGCATCTACATTCTCTTTTTCAATGTGTTATTAAAAAGAATTTCTAAAGAAGTCTTAAATAATAAAGAAAGAGCAACGTATAAAATCGATAAAACAATAAATATTTCAAAAGTTCTGAATGTTCTGCTATCAATATATAAGCCAGCATGAGTTAAATCATTGACACCAATCTCAGAAATAATTCCTGTAGTTAAAAAAATAAAAATAAATTGGCTTGATAATGAAGGAAACATTTTAATCAATGTGTGAGGAAGTACTATTTTTCTAAATATTGTGATTTTATTTAAATTTAAAGAATAGGCGGCTTCCAGTTGACTATTAGGAGTTGAGTTAAATCCTGATCTAAGAATTTCTCCAAAATATCCAGTAAAATTTATAGTTAATGCTAGAAGGGCGTGTGCCCAAAATGGCCACACATATTGAAATATTAATGGCAAACCAAAAGTAACAAAAAATAATTGAACTATTAATGGAGTGTTGCGAATAAAATCAATCCAACAAATAGATAAGTAGTTTAATGGTTTTACTTTCCAATAAATTGATGCAGCTAAAATAAATGAAACTATAAAACCAAGACCACCCGAAATAATTGTTAAGCTAGAGCTTATTAATATCCCATCGAGTATAAGGCTCATATATTCTGACGATCTATAAATTTCAAAAAAACGAAAGT
This sequence comes from uncultured SAR116 cluster alpha proteobacterium, assembly GCA_902618025.1. Taxonomy (GTDB): domain Bacteria; phylum Pseudomonadota; class Alphaproteobacteria; order Puniceispirillales; family Marisalimonadaceae; genus Marisalimonas. Next base: position 216,549 of record CACMYY010000001.1, on the reverse strand, counting down.
CAAACATCTTAAAGAATTAACCCAACTATTAATAAAATTTAAATGGATTATAAACATCTTAAAGATATGTTATTGAACATTTATAGCGATTAAAAATAAGTCAAAAGATGATCATTCTTAATTTTTGATTAATTTTTAGTCATAAATAACAAAATTATCCACCATAAGTAGTTATAAAAAATTTATATAATAAATTTTAAATCAATATATTTCATTGACTGAATAATTTCTTACAAAATTTACCTATACTTACGATTGCATCCTCTGCATCTTTTAATATGTGTGCATTACTATGCCATCCATGAAACATATCTTCCCAAATTTCTAGTTTTGCATTCACATTAGCTTTTTTTGCTTTCTTATAAAAACGCCTGCTGTCATCTAACATTGTTTCAGCTGAACCAACTTGAATTAATATATCTGGTAATCCTGATAATTCACCAATAATGGGAGATGCTAAATAAGACATATTATAAGAGTCAGGAAAGTATAGCTTTGCAAATCTATCAAGATATTGTTTACTTATTATAGGGTCAATTTTTTCGTTGGTTACCATTGTATTTCCAGTTTGAAAAAGATCAGTCCAAGGACTCAAAGCTACAGCTCCTAATGGTTGAGGAATATTATTTTCTTTAATTTTCAGTAGTAATGCTAAACATAACCCACCACCGGCAGATTGTCCGCTAACAATTATTTTTTCTGGGCTTATTCCTTCATTAATTAGCCATTCATAAGCAGAATATGTATCATCAATGGCTGCTGGAAAAGGATGCTCTGGAGCTAATCTATAGTCAATTGATAAACATTTGACTTTTGCTTCTGCAGAAATTCTTGCTACTGTTGCTCTTGTAGCAGCTATCGATCCTCTATAATAACCACCACCATGCATGAACATGAATATCCTATTTTCATTTACATCTCCACAAGTGATCCATTCTGCATTAACATTTCCAGCAACTACACTTTTGTACTTTATATTTTCAGGAAGTGGAATTAAAGATCCAGCGGTTTCTGTTTCTTCACGAAGTTGATTAATAGTTTTGTTTTCTGAGTAAGATTTTTTTTTTGCATCTATAATATTTTTGAGTATTTTCTTGTTATCCATTACAGAATTACCCCATAATAATTTTTTATTTAATTAGTAAATTAAAAACTAAATCCTCTTGCAGATACAGGCCATAAATCAATCACTTTTGTGTCTTTAATAACCACATACCAATCATGTAAATTACAAGTTGGGTCGCAATGCCCAGGAATTAAACGAATTTTATCATTAATTTTAAGAATATTATCAGGGTCAGCTATTATTCCGTGTTCATCAGAACATTTTATATATTCTAACTCAGAATTTATTGTTTTTGGCAATCCACTGTCAACTGCTATTGATTTTAGCCCTGCATCTACTACAGCATGTTTTTGTAATGCTTTTGATATCACCCCGGTAAAAATGAATAAAGAATTTTCAAAATCATTAGAATTATTTAATTTTCTGTCATGTTTTAAAGATGAATAATGAGCATCCATAAAAGCATATGAACCAACTTGTATTTCATCATATACTTCTTCATTTACTTCTAAATCAAAACAACCAGTTCCCACACCAGTAATAAATGGTGAATGTTTTTTGAAATTAGCTTTTAATTTTCTAATTTTATTGCAAGTATTTTTGACTTCTATATGTCTTATTCTATAATCTTCAATATGCTGAATAGAACCATTATAAGCTTGAAAGCCAATAAAATTTAAGTTGGCCATCTTTTTAATAATTTTAATCAATTCATTTATTTCGTTAAATGATTTTATACCACATCTATTAGCGCCACAATCGTATTCAATATAAATATCAATTATTGAATTATTTCTTTCTGCTGCTTTTTGGATGTTAATAATATTTTCTTTATTATCAACACAACAACCAATCTTTAATTCTCTAGATACTATTTTTGCTAGTCTTTCTAATTTAAAAACATCAGTTATTTGATTGGTTATTAAAATATTTTTTATACCAGCCCTAACAAATATCTCTGCTTCGCTTAGTTTTTGGCAACAAATTCCATGTGCTCCACCTTTATTAATTTGGTAATTAGCAACATCGACTGATTTATGCATTTTAGCATGAGGTCTTAACTTTACATTATTGTTAAGAGCAAAATCTTTCATTTTTAATATATTATTCTCAAAAATATTATAATCAATAATTAGTGAAGGAGTTTGAATTTCATCAACTTCCATTCCTACCTTAGCAGGAATATTAAATCCTACCTCAAATGACTCTAAATTCATAAAAAACCTATATCAAAAAATTTATAACATCAGTATAGTTGAAATATTAATTTTATGTATATATTATTATAATTTAACTAAGTTTGGATTTATAATGAAATTTTTACACACAATGATTAGAGTTACAAACATTGAAGAATCTATAGACTTTTATTGCAATAAACTTGGTCTTGTTGAGATTAGAAGAAAAGAAGTTCCAGAAGGAAGATTTACACTTATCTTTCTAGCCGCACCAGAAGATGAAGACAATGCAATAAAAACCAAATCACCTGAAATAGAATTAACCTATAATTGGGATCCAGAAGAGTATGGAAGTGGGAGAAATTTTGGACATCTTGCTCTTTCTGTTAAAAATATCTATGAAACATGCCAAAAATTAATGGATTGTGGAGTAACTATCAACAGACCTCCTAGAGAAGGAAGAATGGCATTTGTAAAATCTCCAGATAATATTTCAATAGAATTACTTCAACAAGGTAATAACCTTGAAATTAAAGAGCCTTGGTCAAGTATGAAAAATGTTGGAACTTGGTGATTTTCTTAAATTTACGAATTTAGCACTTCAATTTCCTAAAAAAATAAACTAATTATTATATACAATTAAAAGGGTTCTGTAATGTATAAAAGTATAATTTGTATTTGTGTTCTATTACTTATATCTAGTTGCAATAAGCATTCAAATGTAACTCAACTAAAACAAAGTAAAACCAACAATTATGTATATAAAGAAAAACCTTTTGAGCTAAAATGGAAGATTGAAAAAAATTCCATCACAAACATTCCATTAGATGTTCATAAAAAAATTAAAAATGTTTGTAAAAAACATAATAGGTTTGTTTTAATTAAAATAAAAACATTTGCAGATGATACAGCATTAGGAACTTTTGATTGCAGAATTTAACTAAGATTTCAAATCTTCTAATTTATTAATAAACTTTAATACGTGTTCTATTTTTTCCTCTCTACTCTCTAATTGTTTTTCCATGAAAAGCTTTTGATCTGGCCTAACTTTTATTTGTTCAGACGTCTTGCTAATCCAATCTAATAGATTGTCTGTATTTTTGAAGAAATTATTTTTAAATCCCAATAAAATACCTTTAGGTCCTGCATCTATAAAACTAATATTATTTTTTAAACACTTATTTTTGATTATTAACGTTTGAAGCAGATTATTAACTTCTACAGGAGGAGGTCCAAACCTATCAAATAATTCTTCATTAAACTCATTTATCTCATCACTTCTGCTTAATTCGCCTGCTTTTCTGTACAGTGCCATTCTAGTTGATAAATCATATACATAAGTATCTGGAATGAGCACTGCCAAGCCTAATGAAATTGAAGGAGACCAAACTTCTTCTAATGGTATTTGTTTATTTTTATAAGAGTACACAGCATCCTTAAGCATATCTTGATACAACTCAACTCCTACTTCTTTAATTTGGCCTGATTGTTCATCGCCTAGCAAATTTCCAGTTCCTCTAATATCCATGTCATAGCTAGCAAGTGAAAAACCAGCTCCTAGATTATCAAGGGTTTTAATTACATCTAGTCGTTGTTGAGAGTTTTTATTTAAAACTTTACCTGCTTCGACTGTGAAATAAGCATATGCTCTTTTTTTTCCCCGTCCAATACGTCCTCTTAATTGGTATAGTTGGGCGAGCCCAAACATGTCAGATTTATAAATTATCATTGTATTTGCGTTTGGAATATCTATTCCTGATTCAATAATATTAGTAGAAATTAATACATCTGATTTACCATCTGCAAATGAATTAATCGAACTATCTAATTCATCTATTTTCATTTGACCATGAGCAACTTTTATCGATAGATTAGGCGTCATTTTTTTAACTTTTTCATACAAATCATTTATATCTTTTATCCTTGGGCAAACAATAAAAGATTGCCCTCCTCTATTTTTTTCACGGTTTAAAGCGTCTAATAAAACAACTTTATCCCATTCAAAAACAAAAGTACGAATTGACAACCTGTCAACAGGTGGGGTGCTAATCAAACTCAATTGTTTTAGTCCAGACAAAGATAATTGAAGCGTTCTTGGAATTGGTGTAGCAGTAAGAGTTAACACATGAATGTTACCTTGTAATTCTTTTATTTTTTCTTTTTGAGCAACTCCAAAATGTTGCTCCTCATCAACAATTAATAGTCCTAAATTGTTGAAATCAATATCATTAGAAAGCAAAGCATGTGTTCCAACTACAATATTTATATCACCAGATTTAAGATTATTTTTAATAATCTTTCTTTTGCTTGCCATAGTCATTCTGGATAATGAAGAAACTTTTAGTGATGAATTTTTGAATCTTTCATTAAAACTTTTATAATGTTGTTTTACTAGAATTGTAGTTGGGGCTACTAATGCAACCTGATAACCAGCGTTTGCTACAATAAAAGAAGCTCTTAATGCTACTTCAGTTTTCCCAAAGCCAACATCGCCACAAATAAGCCTATCCATAAGTTTTCCTGATTCAAGATCAGATATTACATCTTTGATTGCTGAATCTTGATCATCTGTAAGTTGAAAAGGAAAATCATTAGAAAATTTATCATAATCATGTGTAATTGATAATTTTTCCGTATTAATGATTTCTCTTTGTGCAGCAACTCTAATTAATTTTTCAGCCATATCTTTAATTCTTTTTTTTACATTCGCTTTTCTATTCTGCCAATTGGATGCACCCAACTTATCTAAGTTTCTTATAATACCTGAATCACCAACACGGCTTAACAAATTCATATTCTCTACTGGAAGAAATAACTTATCACCATCTTGATATAATAATTTCAAACAATCATGATCTATTCCATTTGTTGATATTTTCAATAATCCGTCATATAAACCAATTCCATGATCAATATGAGCTATTAAGTCACCAACATTTATTGAGTTTACATCTTTAAGAAAATTTTCAGTTTTCCTTCTCCATGATTTTCTTTTATTTTCTGGGAAGCCAAAAATATCTCTCGTGAATATAATGATATGATTATTTAATTCAAAACTCTCTAGGTATGGAGAATACGAGAAATTAAAATTTGACAAATTTTCACTATAAACAAGCTTTTTAATCTCAATTAATTCAAATATAATTTTATTTTTATTTAAATCTTCTTCAAAAAAACTGACTAAATTATTTATCTTAGATTCATCTTCTGTAACAATTGTAATTATTTTATTATTATTAAACTCATTTATACAAAATTGTACAAAATTATTGATTTTATTAATTTTTTCTGAATTTATAAAATTAGGAATTATTAAAGGTTTAGAAGAAAGATTTATTTCATTTTGATTGGTGTCATTAAGTTTGTCATATTCATTTAATTGAATAACATTAAATTTTTTAATATTATCTAAAATATTATTTTTTGTAATATATAATTCTTCAATCTCAAAAGCATTATAATCAGTATTTTCATCTTTTCTTTCATTACCAAAATTATTTATTTCTAACTCTCGTTCTTGAATTAGATTTTCAAAATTTTTTGTAAGCAAACATTTAATCCCTTGATCAATTGGTAGATAATCAAAAACTGAACTTAATTGTTTATCATGAAATAAAGGTAAAAAATGTTCTATACCATTAAACTTCATACCAGCAGATATGTTTTCATAAAATAAACTATTTATACTTGCAGATCCGTTTTTAGTCCTAAATCTTTTTCTGAAATTCTCTATGTTTTTTTTATTCAATATAAATTCATTTGATGAATAAATATTAAAATCACTTATTTTATCCTTAGATCTTTGTGTAAGAGGATCCATCGTTTTGATTGATTCAATATTTTCACCTATAAAATCAATTCTAAAAGCACTTTGGTTACCAACAGGAAAAACGTCTAATATACTTCCTCGTATACTAAATTCACCAAACTCTCTTACTGTTTGTACCCTTTTATATCCTGAGTTATTTAAAAACTCGATAATCAATTGAAATTTATAATCTGAATATAAATTTAAATTTGTAAAATGTTTTAAAAAAAAATCTTTTGGGGCTGTCTTTGTAAATAAACCATTAATAGTAGTTAAAATTACGTTTTTATTTTTATTGTTTTTAAAAAAACAAAGATCTGTAAATGATTTTACGCGTTCTCCAATTAAATTGAGATTTGGTGATGAGATATCATAAGGCAAACAATCCCATGCTGGGATTTTATATATGTTTATTTCTTTGAAATTCAAATATAAAAAATTATAGACATTCGAGAGCTCTAAATCATTTTTTGCTATGTAAAAAATATTTTGATTTTTTGATAGGTAAGAAATTAAAAAGGGTATCAAACTATTTCTAACACCATTTATGTCAGTAATTTTGTTCGTATCAATATTAAAATCAAACAATTTACTAACCTTTAAATTCTTTTATCAAGTCTATTAGAAAATTTTCTTTAGAAGTTTCAGATTTTTCAATATCTATAGATAAACGCCAAATTCTAGGATCTCCTGAATTTAGAAGATCTTGGTATGCTAGCAAATCGTCATCATCAAGATTTTTTAAATGGTTATCTGCAAAATTACCTAATAAAATATCAGTTTCTCTAGTGCCAGTATATTTAGATCTATAAATTAATTTTTTTATAAAAATATTTCTATTATTCAATTTTTTCTCGTTATATTAATTTATTTTGTTATGTTTTATTATAAATAAAGGTTTTTGATTTCTTGTCTAATTTAATTATTAAAAGACCAAAAGAGATTTTTGAGTTGTTCTCATCACTTAGGAACTTAAGTGGTGTTGGTGAAAAAAAAATAAACCTTTTAGAAAAAAAAATTGGTCCATATTTAATAAACTTATTATTTTACTTACCTCATAAGTCTATTAATAGATTCCAAAATATATCTTTAAAAGAAGTAAATCATGGTGACATATTAACTTGTGAAGTAGAGGTTGTGGAAATAAATATTCCTCCCTATAATTTTAGAAAAAAAAATAATATGTCTAGGATAATAACCTTTGGCCTCAATAACGAAAAAAATGTTAGATTAGACATTGTTTATTTTGGACAAAATACACAATATTTAAAAAATATTTACAAAGTCGGAACTAGAGTTTTTGTAAGTGGAAAATTTGAGAACTTTAATGGACTTGGACAGATTGCTCATCCTGACTATGTTGTGAAAGAAACTGAGAAAAAATTAATACCATTGTTTCAACCAATTTATCCACTATTTCAAGGTATAAACCAAAAATTCATATCAAAAATAATCAATCAAGGTATAAATAAAATACCAACAATACCTGAGTGGTTAAGTGAAGATATACTGATAAATCACAAATTCCCAAATTGGCAAACTTGTATATCTAGAATACATAATCCAGAAAACAATGACGACTTAAACTCAAATAGTATTTTTAGAAAACGACTTGCTTTAGATGAATTAGTAGCAAATCAGATTTCAATGTTACTAATAAAAAATAAAATTTCTAAAGTTAAAGAAATTAAACAATTTAATAGTAACTCAGAGTTGATTGAAAATTTTTATTCTAATTTACCATTTATGTTAACTGAAAATCAAATAAAAGTTATTAACGAGATAAAAGAGGACATTCATGGCAATAAAACTATGGTTAGAATGCTTCAGGGTGATGTTGGTTCCGGTAAAACAATTGTTGCTGTAATTTCTATGCTCAACGCAATATTAGACGGATCTCAAGCAGTATTGATGGTTCCAACGGAAATTCTTGCAATTCAGCACTTTAATACAATTAAAGACTTACTTACACCACTAAAAATTGAACCTACTCTTCTATTAGGAGAAAGTAGATCTTTTTATGATAACAAAACTAGATCTAGTATAATTAAACAAATAGAAAATGGTGATATTAAAATCATAATTGGAACTCACGCATTAATTTCAAAAAAAGTAATTTATAATAACCTATCTTTAGCTATTATTGACGAGCAGCATAGGTTTGGCGTTAAACAAAGAGTTGAAATAACAGAAAAAGGTAATAACGTTAATGTACTAGTTATGACAGCAACGCCTATACCTAGATCTCTTGCACTGACTGCTTATGGTGATATGGATATATCTGTTTTAAGTGAAAAACCTATTGGTAGAAAATCAATTAATACATATGTTTTATCACAAACTAAAATAGCAGAAGTATTATCTTCTATTGAAAGAGCAATTAAAGCTGGAGCATTAGTATATTGGGTTTGTCCTCTTATTGAAGATTCTGAAAATACAGATCTAATTGCTGTTAACGAAAGATATAATTTTTTAAAAAGTAATTATAAAAACATAAATGTTTCATTAGTTCATGGAAAACAAAATCAGATTGAGAGAGAAACATCAATAAATGAGTTTAAATCTGGTAAAAGTAAAATTCTTGTTGCAACTACAGTGATTGAAGTTGGAGTAGATGTTCCTGAAGCTACTATAATGGTGATTGAATGCGCAGAAAGATTTGGATTGGCCCAAATACATCAATTAAGAGGAAGAGTCGGAAGAAGTAATAAAGAATCCTCATGTATATTGTTATATAATTCTAATTTAAGCTCAATTGCTCATTCAAGGTTAAAAATCTTAAAGGAAAATGATGATGGATTTAAAATATCTGAATATGATTTAGAATTACGTGGACCAGGAGAAATTCTTGGAAGTAAACAGTCTGGCAATCTTGAATTTAAGTTTGTAGATTTGCATATTCACAACCAAATGATTCCTATTGCAAGAGATGAAGCGAAGAAAATGCTAAAAAATGAAGGTGATAAAGAAAAAATTAATGTTCTTTTATCTATTTTCGAAAACAATGATGCTATTCAATTATTAAAAGGTGGATAAAAATTACTTAATCTTATTAGTTTTCATTTTTGGAGTAACGATACCACCAGAAATTACCATTTTTACAGCATCTTCAACTTTCATTTTCATATATATTAAATCCTTCTTAGGGACAAATAAAAGAAAACCACTAGTAGGGTTAGGAGTGGTAGGTATAAAAACATTAATTAAAGTTTCATCGTTTAGGGTCTGAACTTCTCCTTTTGTCTCTCCTGTAACAAATCCAATAACCCAAATTTTTTTCCTTGGATATTCAACTAAAACAACCTCTCTAAAACTATCAGAATTAGTAGACATGACTGTTTCCATAATTTGTTTAATTGCACCGTATATACTTCTAACAACAGGCATTTTATCAAGTACTCTTTCCCCTGCCTTAAGCAAAGTTCTACCGATAAATCCAGGAGTTATTGCTCCAATAAAAGTAATAACTACAATACTAATAATTAATCCTATTCCAGGTATTTGGTGTGGTAACTGTTTAGTGAAATCCAAACTATCAGGCAATAAACCAGCAACTTGAGAATCTATGAAAGTAATTATTATCCAAGTAACGTAGATTGTTATTAAAATTGGAGACGTAACTAAAATTCCTGCAAGAAAATATCTTCTAAATCTTGCAAACAAACCTATTTTTTCTTCAGACAAAGTAAACTCCTGATGGTATAAACATTATATAGTATATATATTAAATACTCAAAACCGACATAAAAAGATTTAAGAATGAAAAAATTATCTGATGAAAAATTAAGCGAATTAAATAAGTTAGAATCTATTTCAAAAATAAGAAAAGTAATTCAAATATTGAGAGATCCAATAGATGGTTGTCCATGGGACTTAAAACAAGATTATAATTCATTAGCTCCCTATTCTATTGAAGAAGCTTACGAACTTGTAGATGCCATAGAAAATAATGATATCGAAGAGATAAAATCAGAGTTAGGAGATTTATTATTACAAGTTATTTTAATTTCACAAGTAGCTAATGATAAAGGAGATTTTAATTTCGATGATGTTGCTAATGAGATATCTAAAAAAATAATTAGAAGACATCCACAAATATTTGATAAAAATTACAATAAAAATGATCTTCCTCAAGAATCATGGGAAAAAATCAAAAAATTAGAAAAAAATAAAAGTACAAATACTCAAAATACATTAGACCAAGTTGAAAAAAATATTCCAACATTATTAAGATCTGTTAAAATACAAAAGAAAGCTGCATCATTAAATTTTGATTGGGAAAATGAAACTCAAGTTTTAAATAAAATTGATGAAGAAATTCATGAATTAAAAGATGCACTCAAAGTGAATAACAAAAAAATGATTGAAGAAGAACTAGGTGATCTATTTTTTACTATTATTAATTTATCACGACGTTTAAATTTAGATCCAGACCAAACCATAAGAAAAGCTAATAAAAAATTTATAACCAGATTTAATGAGATGGAAAACTTTATTGAAGACAACAAACTAAAATGGCATAATTTAAAAAAACATGATTTTAAAAATCTTTGGAATAAAATAAAAAATAATCAAAGAGGAATTAATGAATAATAACATACCTAAAACTATTCTTATTACTGGTGCCACTTCAGGCTTTGGCAAAGCAACGGCAAAACTATTTAATGAAAAAGGCTGGCAAACAATAATTACAGGTCGAAGAGCTGATCGTTTAGAGGAGCTTGCAAAGGAATTAGGTGAGAAGTCATTACCACTTGCTTTTGATATAAGTGACAGGCGTGCAGTTAAATCAGCTATACAAAATATATCACCAAATTTTAATAATATATCTGTATTATGTAATAATGCAGGATTAGCTCTTGGGTTAGAAGGCGCTGATAATGCAAACCTTGATGACTGGGATCAAATGATTGATACTAATATAAAAGGCTTAGTATATGCTACTAGAGCCATTTTACCATTGATGGTTGAAAACGGAGAAGGTCATATAATTAATCTAGGATCAGTCGCTGGCTCATATCCTTATCCTGGAGGAAATGTTTATGGAGGCACTAAGGCGTTCGTAAGTCAATTTTCTTTAAATTTAAGGGCTGATTTAGTTGGCAAATCCATTAATGTAACATCAGTAGAACCGGGTTTGGCAGAAACAGAATTTTCTATTGTTAGGTTTAAAGGTGATAAAGAAAAAGCTTCTAAGGTTTATCAAAATACAAGATCAATAAAAGCAGAAGATATAGCAGAAACAATTTATTGGGTGGCTACAAGACCTAAAAACATAAATATTAATAAAATCGAAATCATGGCTGGTGACCAAGCTTTTAACCCTTTTAATATTGTAAAAAGTGGCTAATTTTTATACTTCCTATATGGGTTATCATATGGAATGATTAAATTTTTTATATTATTCCAAATTTGATCATTACTTGCAGCTAGGATTGATCCTTTAGATTTTATATTAAATTCACTTTTATTGATTGCCATATAAACACAACCGCCAGCTTCTTTTATTATTAAATCCATAGGAGAATGGTCCCAGGGAGTAACTCTTCCATGAAAGATAAATTGAATTTCGTTCTTGGCCAACATAATTGTTTCGATACCTGCACTACCAATAAATAATCTTTCTGTGCATGTTTTTAAATTATGGAGAATAGATTGCCTATAAATTTCAGGCACACCCTTAGTGCCACCAGAACCTACTATTTTCAATATGTTAGATTGCTTTATTGATAGTCTAGTTGATATATTTTTATTTGTATCAATTAAAAAAGCACCATAGTTTTTAAATGCATACACAAATATATTTTTTAAGGGGTAATAAATAAATGTAGCTATAGGAAGCATATAATTTACAAGTGAAATCATAGAACAAAAATTTTCCTTCCCATTAATATAGTTCTTTGTTCCGTCTATTGGATCAACAACCCACAATAGAGATTTGTCCAAATATTGTTCATATTGTTTATTTAAAAAAGCAGTTTCTTCACCTAATATGTCACTAACATTTAAAAAACCTTTTAACTTCTTTGAGATAATTTCTTCACTTTTTTTGTCTGCAATACTTACAAAATCATCATTTGATGTTTTTGTACTTATATCTTCAGATTTCAAATTTTTATGATAACGTAAAATAATTTCTTTATTAACGTTAATTAATAAATCCATTATATATTTTATAATCTTATTCCTTGTTGTATTATTGTTAATTAAAATATCATTCATAATTATCAGATAGTATATAAATCAATTTCAGGAAAATGTGATTTGAATGAATTTAATTTGTCATTAGATATTTTAGCTTTAACTTTGTTACCTACAAAATCTATATCACTAAAGGTTTCATTATATACATATGAATTTTTATGCAACCAAGAAGAAATTTTGTATGAGTCAGTAGGTATATGAAAAAGAACCTTCGTAAATTTTTTTTCAGCCAAATTTTCAATATAATTTTTTAAATCTTTTATGCCATTGGATGTTAAAGCAGAAGTTTTAACTAAATTTTTCTTAAAGTTAATTTTTATATTACTCAAATCTGAATTTAAATCACATTTATTAAAAACATTAATTATTTTCTTTTCTAATTCTTCTTCAGTAAAACCAATAGAAATTAATGTATCAAAAACTAATTTAGCCTGATTTTCTATATTAGGATTTGATAAATCATGAACTAATAATAAATAATCAGAAGAAAAGAGTTCTTCTAAAGAAGATTTAAATGAATCAATTAATTCTGTTGGCAATGCTGATATAAAACCTACTGTGTCTGAAATAATAATTTTTTTATTATCAGACATTTTTACAGAACCCATTTTTGTATCTAACGTAGCAAATACCATATCTCTAACTAATATGTTTGAAGATGTAAGATTATTAAAAATTGTTGACTTCCCGCTATTGGTATAACCAACTAAGGAAAAAATCAAAGAAGAAACATTTTTTCTTAGCTTTCTTTGAACTTCTCTAGTTTGTCTAACCTTTAGAAGTGATTTTTTTAGTTGTTTAATTTTTGAATTTATCATTCTTTTATCTAATTCTATCTGACTTTCACCAGGACCACCTACTTTACTTAAACCACCTCTTTGCCTTTCAAGATGTGTCCAAGATCTTACAAGTCTTGTTTTTTCAAAACTTAAATTAGCTAATTCTACTTGTAATTTACCTTCTTTAGTTTTGGCTCTTAATCCAAAAATTTCTATAATAAGTTGAGTTCTATCAATTATTTTTTTTTGTAAAGCTCTTTCCAAATTTCTTTGTTGTATAGGCGATAAAGAGCAATCAAAAATTATTAAATCAACTAGGCTTAGATCAAAATTATTTTTAATTTCATTAGCAACTGTATCATTAATTAACAATGAAGATTTAGGGATACTAATATTAATTATTTTTTCAAAAACAATGGATGCATCTAATGCTCGCACAAGACTTCTTGTTTCAGAAGAACGTGAAATGAAGTTTTTTTGGTTAAAAATATCATTTTGAGAAAATTTATTAATTTTAAAAATAGGAAGAATTAAAAATGTATTATAGTTTATCATAGAATATTACTAATTTTAAAAATTTTTGAAATATAAATTTCTTAATTCAATTGAAATTTTGCCAATTATACCATTACTAATTTTAATATTATCAATTTCAATAATTGGCGTAACAAACGAAGAAGCACTAGTTAAAAACACTTCCTTAGAATTTAACATTTCTTCTTTTGTAAATTTTTTTTCCAACATCTTAAAATTATTATTTTTTGCAAATTGGTAAATAGTATTTCTTGTAATGCCAGATAAAATTTTTCCATCAATTTCACGAGTTAAAATTTCATTATTTTTATTTATAATCCAAATATTTGAACTAGATCCCTCAGTTACAAAACCTTCGTGATCAATAAAAATTCCTTCATAAGCGTTGTTTTTATTAGCATAGGTTTTAGCTAAAACGTTTGGTAATAATTGAGTTGTCTTTATATCCGGCCTAGACCACCTATTATCAAAAATAGTAATTGCTTTTACACCTTTAATACTATCTGAAATATTATTTTTCTTTTTTGATACAATCATAGTTAAAATAGGTTTGGAATTTAGTCTAAAATAACTATGATTTCTTTCAGCAACACCTCTGGATACTTGAATATATATACTACCAAAATTAACTCTATTTAATTTGAAAAGATACTTGATAATTATTTTAAGTTGTTGTTTTGACAAATGGAATTTAATGTTTATTAATTTGAGTGAGTTAAATAATCGTTTTATATGACCATCATAATCATAGAAAATACCATTATTATATAATATAACTTCATAAACTGCGTCACCAAAATGATAACCCCTATCATTTATGTTAACTTTAGCGTCTTGAATATTACAATAAACTCCATCTACATAAGATAAGTTTGCCATTAAAAGAAATCCAAGTTAACTGAAAGTAGCTCTTCTACTTTTTTCATTGATTTGACTGGAACAAACATTACCACTACGTCTCCTGCGTTAATAATTGTATCACCCCTAGGTGAGACAATACTTTCGTCATCTTTTACAACGGCTCCAAGTGACACATCCTTTGGTAATTTTATGTCTTTAAGAGGCTTTCCAATAATTGAAGAAGACTTTAGGGCTTCAAAAGATATAACTTCTCCAAATTCTTCAATTATAGAATGTACATGTTCTATTTGTCCACTTCTAACTTCTTGTAATATTGAAGATGCAGTTAAGTTTGGTGGGCTTACAACACCTTCGAGATCCAAAGAATTAAAAAGCGGAATAAAAACTGGTAAATTTATTAAAGCTACAGTGTGTGATGCTCCCGACCTTTTTGATAATAGTGATGACAGAATGTTAACTTCATCATTATTAGTAGCTGCAATATACGTTTCACCTTGTCCTAACCTAGCTTCCAATATTATTTCAGGATCCAAGGAATCTCCAGAAATTATAGTGGCATACTCTAATTTTTCAGCAGCGTGTCTAGCTTTTTCTTTATCTATTTCTAGAATCGTGAGATTGGTTTCTGGAGATAATTTATGTATTTCTTCGGCTACTCTAATGCCAATTGCGCCAGCTCCTGAAATAGTAACTTTCTCAGCAGTAGTTTCAATATGACCAAATGCATTCAATGTTCTATCAATTTGATTAGTAGGACAAGCTAGATATACTCTATCACCAGCCAAAATTATATCATCGCCGCCTCTAGGTACAATTAATTTAACTCCTCTAATTATAGCCATGACTGTGACAGTTAAATCAGGGAACAAATCAACTAAATTTCTTAGAGGTGTGTCTAAAATAGGACAATCTGCTTTACATGATACACCTAACATTGTGACACGCGATCTAGCAAACTCAGCTACATCAAATGCTCCAGGGGTTCTCCATTGATTAACAATGGCGTTTGCAACTTCATCTTCTGGAGAAATCACCCTATTAACACCTAAATCTTTTAATAAATAATTAGAATATTTAGGATTAAGATATTCTTTAGATCTTATACGTATAATCATAGACGGAGTTCCAAAAATTGATTTTGCCACGTGACAGGCTGCAATATTAATTTCATCAGATTGAGTTACAGCAATAATCAAATCTGTGTCTATAATACCTGCGTCTTCAAGAACATTTGGATAGGATGCTAAGCCTGATACTCCTTGAACATCATGTAACTCTGTAATACGTTGAATTGCTTCTGAATTTGAATCAATTACAGTTATATCGAAACCTTCACTTGATAAATGCTCAGTAATAGAAGTACCTACTCTTCCTGCACCGCAAATGATAACTTTTTGTTTCATTTTACTCCAAACGAATAATATTATTCTTTATTACTAATATTAATATTTAATTCTTTCAATTTTCTATGTAACGCAGACCTGTCCATTCCAATAAATTTAGACGTCTTTGCAATACTTCCTTTGAATCTTTTTAATTGTTCCTTTAAATAATTTTCTTCAAAAACTTTTCTTGCATCTTTTAATGATAAGCTTAACTGACTTGATATATTTTTACTTTTTTCGTTTTCATTATAACCTAGTATTTCTGGTGGAAGATGTGAAGGCGAAATAATAAAATTTTTTTGATTGCCATACATAATGTTTAACCATTCAACCATATTTTTTAATTGCCTTACATTTCCCGGCCACTCATAGTTTTCTAAAATTACAATTGTTTCAGAGGATAATTTAAGTAATTTACTACCTGAGTCTTTTGCTAAAACATGTAAAAAATGATTTATTAAGTGAATTATATCTTCACCCCTCTGATTTAGTGGTGGAACTTCAATTGGGACAACTGATAACCTATAAAACAAATCCTCACGAAGAACACCTTCTTGAATAGATGCTGATAATTTTTTATTACTAGCTGATATAATTCTTACATCAACTTTAATTTTTTTATTTGAACCAATTTTGTAAAAGCTTTGATCTTGTATTGCTTGCACTAGCTTACCTTGTGTTTGAAGAGGTAAATCACAAATCTCATCAAAAAAAAGTGTGCCATAGTTAGCTTGTTCAAATAAACCAATGTTAGATTGATTATTCTTGTTTTCGGAATTCAATTCATTCCAACCAAACAATACCTGCTCAACCCTTTCGGGAGATAATGTTGCACATGATGCAACGATAAATGGGAAAGATCCTCTATCCGAATTTTTATGAATCCATCTTGCCATTAATTCTTTTCCTGATCCAGATGGTCCATTTATTAGTACTCTACTATTTGTAGAAGCTATTTTATTTAATTTTTGTCTTATATTTTTGAATATGGAAGATTTTCCAATTAACGACATACGTTTATTTTCTTTTAACTCAAAGTCTAAAATTTTTAGTTTTAAATTTCTGTCTTGAAGAGCTTTTTCAACTAATAGTATCAAACGTTCAGCTTTAAATGGTTTCTCAATAAAATCAAAAGCACCATTCTTTGCTGCCTTCATAGCAGTTTCAATATTGCCGTGACCAGACATCATTATAACAGGTATTAATGGATCATTATCTTGACTAAAGGTTAAAAGTTCAAGCCCAGCATTAGTATTATTATTCATCCAAATATCAGTAATTAAAATAGTTATATTTTCATTTTTTAGTTTATCTATTGCTGAATCATAACTAGTGGCAATTATTGCGTTGTAATTTTCATCATTTAAAATTTCTGCAACCATTCTACAAATATCAATCTCGTCATCCACAACAAGAATAGAAATATTGTTTTTTAACATTTATTTTTTCTCTTTTTTTATTTTTGAAATAAGTGGAAACTTGAAGACAACGGAAGTACCTTTAGATTTTTTTAAGGGTTTAATTAACATTGATCCATTATGGTCATCTATAATTTTTTTTGTAATAGCTAATCCCAAACCTGAATTACCCACTTTCGTAGTATAATAAGGCTCTGTAATTTTAGAAATTAATGATTGTTCAATTCCTGTTCCATTGTCATTTATCACTATTACAGCTAATTCATCCTCAATATCAAATTCTATAGAAATTTTACCATTAATGACATTGTTTAAATTAAAATTTTCATATGAATTTTTAACTAAATTACTAAAGGCTTGTCTAATTTGTTTTTCATCAGCCATTATAAAAGCATTGTCTATAATATTATCAATTTCAATTGTGATATTATCAAAAGATGTAACCATAGGTTTTATATAATCATATATTACTTTGTTTACATTTATTTGTTTTAGTTTGGGAGATGGCATTCTTGCAAAAGAAGAAAATTCATTAACTAGATGGTGAATATCATCAACTTGACGAGTGATCATCATCAAAGATTCTACAAAAAGTTTTTTATCAATTTTTTTATTACTATTTAGCCTATTAATCAAACGTTCTGAGCCTAACCTAATAGGAGTTAATGGATTCTTTATCTCGTGAGCTATTCTTCTTGCAATATCAGACCATGCACCCATTTTTTGAGCTGCAATTAAACTAGTTATATCGTCAAAAGTAAGAACATAACCTAAAACTATATTATCAGATTTTTGAATGACTAATCTTGTAATTAAGTTTAAGACTTTATCATTTCGAACAATTTGTATTTTATCTTCAACTACATTTTTTTTAGATTTTAATACATTTTCTACTAGATTTTTAAATTCAGGAACTATATCTAAAATTGATTTACCATAATCTTCATTAATTGAAATATTTAATAATTCTGTAGCCGTTACGTTAGGTAGATTTATTTTTAAATCTTTATCGAGTCCGATAACTCCAGAATAAACTCCAGAAAGCACTGATTCAGAAAATTTTCTTCTCTTATCTAATTGATCATTTGCATGTTCTAAATCTACTCTATTGGATTTAAGATCTGAAATCATTAAATTGAATGCTTGTACTAATCTTTTAATTTCATTTACATTTATATTAGAAAATACATCTTTAGGTATCTTATAATCGAGGTTTCCGCCACCAACTTCTTCTGCTCCTTTTATAAGTGAACTGATAGGTTTTATTAATTTATTGGCTAAATTAAGTCCGATAATCAATGATGTGAAAAGCAGGATAATTGTTACTAGACTAAAGATAACTATAAACGAAATTTTAATATCAAATTGTTTAAGTTCAATTGATTGATAATCTGAAACTGCAATTGACGTGCTCTGAATAGCATTCAAAACTTTTTGATCAACAAATCTAGTTATTAACAAATAAGCGTCTATAAATTGAGATAATTTAATAAAAGCACGAATTTTATTTGAATCATCTTCTTTAATAATAAATATTTTGTCATTATTTGCAAAATCATAATATTTTTGAGGAATTTCAGTGTAAGTATACTCAAAAACAAATTCTGAAAAAGCCATAACATTACCTATGGAATCAACAATTACAGCCTCCGATAAATTATGTTGCCTTGTATATTTATTAAGAAAATTATTAAATTTATTTTTGTCTGACGATAAAAAATTTGAGTTTGCATTAATTATATTTACAAGTTGTAAAATTTCTCCTCTTATAGCACTTTGATGTTCATTTAAATACTGGTTAGCAACTTCTACGGATTGAGAAATTGCAGTTGAAATTTTTTTATTAAACCATCCACTTAAAGCAGTATCAAAAATAAATATGGAAAAAAATGCAATAGATAACGTTGGAACTAAAGTAATAGCAGAAAATATAATTAAAATCTTTTTTTGTAATTCTTGGCCTGCTTTTTTTAATTTTATCTGATTGAAAATTTTTAGAAAATTTTCAAAAAATATGGTAAATAAAATTACTATAATAAAAAAGATTATTATTAATGAAAATATGAACAAATTTTTATTATCATTAAAAATTTTAAATTGGTAAATAGAATTATAAATTAGAAAAAAGAATATTAAAGAAGTAAAGAATGATAAAAAGAATAATTTTTGTTTAAATAAATTAAAAAAATATTGTTTCATCTTATATCCTTAATAACACAAAGTTTATTATAGTCTATAATTCTACGTTAACATATATTTTTAAACCTTTCTTTTCTTTATAACTTCGATACCGTATAAATTAATTTTTGATCTTAATGTATTTCTATTAAAACCAAGACACTTAGAAGCTTTTATCTGATTTCCTCTAAATAAATTTAACGTTGTTTCTATTAAAGGTTTTTCTATTTTTGATATAAAATTATTATGTAAGTTATTGAGTGACAAATTTTCATCAAAATCTTTAAAATATTTTTTAAGATAATTTTTGAAATATAATTCTAAATTTTCTTCATATTTGTTATCTTCATCAAATCTATCCTCTGATAAAACTTCTTTAATTAAATTCAGAGGTATATCTTCTGTAGAAGATAATAAACATAATCTTTCAATAACATTTTTTAACTCTCTAATATTCCCTGGCCAGGAATATTCTTTTAAAAGGTTCATACCTTCATAAGAAATAGATCTATTAATAAATTTATTTTTATAATGTGTGTTCAAAAAAGATGCAGTTAAATCAGGTATATCCTCAAATCGGTCTTTTAATGAAGGTAATTTAACAGGAACAACATTTAACCTGTAATACAAATCTTCCCTGAATAGTCCTTTTTCTACATCATTTATAATATTTTTTTTTGTAGAAACAAATATTCTGCATTTTTCTAAGTTTGAATTTTCAGAAAATAATTGTGATAAACCATTCTCAATAAAATTTAATAAATTTTTTTGTTGAACATCAGTTAGTTCAGTAATATCTTTTATATAAATTGAGCTTCCGATTAAATCATTAATACTTTTAATATTAGGTGAAGTGTGCTTTTTCATTCTTTCAATCAAATCATCAAATGAATAATCATCAAAAAACATACTATCTAAACTGATAAAAAATTTATTTGTTTTTGAACTTAAATCGTGAATTGATTTTGCAATTAATTTTTTTCCTGTTCCACTATCTCCAGTAATTAAAACAGAAAAATTTGTATTAACTATTCTAGAAATTATTTTATAAATTTCTTGCATTGCAGTCGATTTACCAATAACAGGACCAGAATCATATACATTTTTAGGAGAATCTATGATTTCTTCATTTTTACTAATCTTTGGCTGCAAAAATGTACTTGAAACTAAATTTAAAAGTTCATCTAAATCAAAGGGTTTAGGTAAATATTCAAAAGCACCTTTTTTTTCTGCTCTAACTGCAGTTAATAAAGTTGTTCTTGCAGACATTACAATAATTTTTAAATTTGGATTATTTTTTTGTAATTTTGGTAAAATATCTAAAGCATCACCATCAGGTAATCCAACGTCAGTGATAAGAACATCAGCGAAATCAGATTCAACTAATCTCCACATACCCGCGGCAGTACCACTGGATTTGACATTATAACCAGCTCTGGTTAGAGCTGTAGAAATAACTACACGAATACTTCTGTCATCATCTACAACAATAATATTTTTAACACTTTTAGTTTCCATAAATAAAAACTCCTTTTACTTAAGATTTCTTTAGAGGAAAATTTATACAAAAATTTGTTAAACCTGGATTTGACGATACATTTATAACTGCACCCATTTCTTCTAATCCACTAGCGACTACAGACAAACCAAGTCCTTTACCTTCTTTTTTAGAAGAAAAAAAAGGATCAAATATGTTAGATAATAAATTACTTGGTATGCCAATACCAAAATCTATAATTTCAATCTGCAGTGGTAGTTGGGTAGGAATTTCTTCTTTGCCAAATGAAATAATTTTATTAGAATTAAAACTAGTTTTAATTTTTATATTACCTTTTTTTTGACTTGCTTCAGTAGCATTTTTTAACAAATTAATAATAATTTGAATTAAAAGATTTTTATTCGCAAATAATCTAGGTAGTGAGGGATCAAAATCATTTATAAAATTTAATTTTTCACCAAAACTATTTTCAGCCACACGTTTACAATGATTTAAAATTTCATGAATATTTAAGCTTTCATAATCCAATTTATTATTATTATTGTTGCTAATTTGCTCCATTCTATTTAACAGATCTTCAACGCGATCACATTCAATCGAAATAAGATTTGTTAACTCTAATAAGTTAGAGTTATTTTTTACATCACTTTCAATTAACTGGGATGCACCTTTAATTCCTGCCAATGGATTCTTTAATTCATGCATTAACATATCAACCATTGACGAAAAAGATTTTGAAATTTTACTATTTATTCTTTGGGATTGAAACATTTCAGATAACGCTAACTGACTTATCTGAATAATGATTTTGTCATTATCAAATGATAATGGAACAACATGCACCCTTACTTTTCTATTCGGAAAATTCAAATTACTAAAATCTAAACTTTCTTCAGTTATACCAGTTTTATTTTTTCTAACTCTTTCAATCAAGTTCAATATAGGAGAATCATTTGGGATTAGTTCGTTAATTTTTTTTCCAATTAACATAGAAGAACTTATTCCAAAAAATTCTTCCCCAATTTCATTAATGTAATTAATCTTATTAGATTTATTTATTAAAAATACTGGAGTTCTTAATTCATTTAAAATATTATTCTGCATATCGTTAAATATTATATTCAGTCTAAAATTATTAATGGTTATAAATTATACAAAAATTTAAATTATTAAAAATTATTTATAATAATTGCCAACTTTTTAAGCAATTTTGGAGAAATAAATGAGCAATATTAATGTAGCATTAATATTATTAGCTGGAGGGTTAGGAAAAAGATTAAACAAAAAAATTAGTAAACAAATGATTAAATATAATAATCTCTCAATCTTAGAGATGAATATAATTAATTTTAGAAAATACTTACAAAATATTCCAATCCAGATTGTAAGCAATGAACTAGATATTACTAAAGTAATCAAAATATGTAAAAAATATAATTTATCTCCTCCTGTATTAAGTGGTACTGAACGACATAAAAGTGTTTACAATGGTCTTAAATCCTTTGAAAAAATTAATCCAAAATATGTTTTAATTCACGACACAGCCCGACCTTTAATCTCATCAGAAGTAATTTCAAAATTAATAGAATATAGTAAAAAAGAAATTTTTTGTGTAGTACCTGTTATTAAAGTAAGTGACGCCATCAGAAAAATCTCAAATAACATAGTCAATTCTAATATCTCTAAAAAAAATACCGTTTTAGTTCAAACACCACAATTAAGTAATTACAAAATTCTTAAAGAAACTCTTAGAAATAGTAAAAAAGAATTTGAAGACGAAAGCTCTGTATTTCTTCATAATTCAATGCAAGTTATTTCTATCGAAGGAGATCCACTTTCATTAAAAATAACTTATGAAAAGGATCTAAATTTATTGGAGCCTCATTTGACAGAAAATTCTAATAATTACATAACAAAAATAGGCAATGGTTTTGACATTCATCGATTTGACAATAGTAGAATATCAGAAAATAACTTTATTATACTTGGTGGTATTAAAATTAAAACTTCAAAAAAATTAATTGGTCACTCTGATGCTGATGTATTACTTCACGCTATAACCGATAGTATTTTAGGTGTAATAAATAAAGGTGATATAGGAAGTATTTTTCCACCTACTGATGATAAATGGAAGAACGCGGACAGCTCTATATTTTTAAAACATGCCTCAAAATTACTTCAAAGTGAAAAAGGAATAATTAATAATATTGATGCTACAATTGTTTGTGAAAAACCAAAAATAATAGATTATTCACAAGAAATGAAAAAAAATATTGCAAATATACTAAATATTAATGAACAAAAAATTAGTATTAAAGGTAAAACATCTGAAAGCATTGGTTTTATTGGAAGAAAAGAAGGAATAGCAGCTATGGTTGCAACTGCTATACAAATTAAAAATACTGATTTTTAATGAGTATTAATCAAAAATTTTTATTCTATCTTTCAAGGTTTGCCGAGGCATACCCAATTGGTCATTCAAAATATGCCCCAGGAACAATGGGTTCCTTAATAGGTGTTTTAGTAGGTTGCTTTTTAATATTAAATTTAGATATTAAATTTTATTTAATATTTTTAATTATTTTTATTATTATAAGTTATTTTCTTTGTGAGGCTCACTTAAAATTATATAAAATAAAAGATCCCAAAGAAGTTGTGATTGACGAAATTTCCGGACAATTTATTGCCATATTAGGATGTGTGCAATCGGATAAATTAATATATGTTTTTTTGTCGTTGTTATTATCATTTGTATTATTCAGATTCTTTGATATCACTAAAATTGGTCCAATAAAAAAATTTGAAAATTTGCCAAATGGTATTGGCATTATGGCAGATGATATAGTTGCAGGAATATTCGCATTAGTAACTCAAGCAGCAATTTTAACAAGTTTAAATCAAAATATTTATATAAAAACATTATGGAATTAAAAATGTGGAGAAAAATCAATCAAGAATCTGAGAAGATATATTTGAATTGTGTTAATAAAAATTTAACAATAACAACAGCAGAAAGCTGCACAGGTGGAATGATATCATCTGCAATTGTTCATATTAATGGCTCAAGTCAAATATTTAAATCTTCGGTAGTTGTCTATTCTAATGATATGAAAAGTAAGTTACTTAATATCCCAAAAGATTTAATTTTAAAAAATGGAGCCGTTAGTGAAATAGTAGCATTCAAAATGGCTAAAAACTCATTAGAAATACTAAATGCAGATTTATCTATTGCAGTTACAGGAATTGCCGGACCTACTGGAGGAAGTATTGATAAACCAGTTGGACTTGTTTGGATTGGAATTGGAACAAAAGAAAAAATTATCACAAACAAATATCAATTTACTGGAAGCAGACTTGAAATTAGACAAAAAACTACATACGAGTCTCTTAAATTAGTAAATAATGTTATTTTAGATATCTAATTTTCAATTATATAATTCATTAGCCCTATTCTCAAAAGCTTTTACCATTCTTTTTACAGCTTCATTAAACAAAGTTTCCATTAATGTTTGTAAAAAAATAGATTTAAATTTAAAGTCAACCATAAACTCTATCTCACAGCCATTTGGATTTTCTTTAAATAACCAGTAGTTTTGAAGATATTCAAAAGGACCATCTTTATAATCAACAATTATTTTTTTCTTTTTCTTATCAAGAGTAATTTTTGAAGAGTAAATTTCTTTATAAATTTTAAAACCGATAATTAAATCAGCTTCAAAAGATTTTAAAGAAGTATTTTTAACTCTTGCACCTAAACACCATGGCAAAAATTCTGGATACTTTTTAACATCTGCTACTAGATTATATAAATTATTTGGAGTATGCTTGATAATTCTCCGCTCTTCATGCTTCATTTAAAATTACTTTTCTAATTATTTAATTGATTTATTCTAATTTTTTTTAATTTTTCAAAATCTTCGCTTGCATGAAAACTACTTCTTGTAAACGGAGAGGATGAAACTAATAAAAAGCCTTTAGATGAAGCAACTTTTTTATATTTATCAAACTCATCAGGATGTACAAATTTCTCTACTTTATGGTGCTTAATGGTTGGCTGTAGATATTGGCCAATAGTTAAAAAATCAATATCTGCAGATCTCATATCATCCATAACCTGATAAATTTCATTTTGACTTTCACCCAAGCCAACCATGATTCCAGATTTCGTGAAAATATTTGGATCAACTTCTTTAACTTTAGCTAATAAACTTAATGAATGAAAATATCTAGCTCCAGGACGAACAGACGGGTATAATCTTGGGACAGTTTCAAGATTATGATTAAAAACATCTGGTTTTGCATTTATAACCTTTTCTAAAGCTCCATTTTTTTTTAAAAAGTCAGGTGTTAAAATTTCAATCGAAGTGTTTGGAGAATATTTTCTTATATCTGTTATGGTTGCAACAAAATGATCAGCACCACCGTCATACAAATCATCTCTATCAACAGAAGTTATAACAACATGGTTTAAGTTTAGCCTAGCAACTGATTTAGCAACCCTTATTGGTTCAGACAAATCAAGTTTGTTAGGTTTTCCAGTTGCAACATTGCAGAATGAACATGCTCTTGTACAAATATCACCCATAATCATCATTGTGGCATGTTTTTTGGACCAACAATTTCCAATGTTTGGACAACTAGCTTCTTCACAAACAGTTGTAATATTAAGATCATCTAATAAACCTTTTGTTTGATCAAAAATCTTACCCTGAGGAGCTTTGACTCTTAACCAAAAAGGTTTTTTTGGTGATATATTATCAGGTTTATTAATTTTTTCTGGATGTCTTATTTTTTTTAAATCATTCATAATATATAATATTTATTTCCAATCTATTTAGTAATGAATTGCTTGATTGTAGGCATCCAAAACAGACTCATGAATACCTTCAGAAAGAGTTGGATGAGGAAAAATTGTGTGCATAAGCTCATGTTCTGTAGTTTCTAATTTTTTTGCAATAGAGAATCCTTGTATTAATTCTGTAACCTCCGGGCCAACCATATGAGCTCCAATTAACTCGCCAGTATCCTTATTAAAGATAGTCTTAATTAAACCTTCCGAGTCTCCTAAAGCAATAGCTTTACCATTACCAATGAATGGGAATTTACCAATTTTAAGATTAAGATTTTTAGATCTAGCTTGTGTTTCAGTCATTCCTATTGAGGCAACTTGAGGTCTACAGTATGTACATCCTGGGATTGATGTTTTATCTATTGGTTTTAAATTTTGATGACCTGCAATTTTTTCTACACATAAAACACCTTCATGACTGGCTTTGTGTGCCAACCAAGGGCCATCAGTGATATCACCAATGGCGTACACTCCCTTCTCATCTGTTTCTAAAAACTCATTAGTTACAATATGACCTTTGTCAATTTTTATATTAAAATCTTCTAAGCCTAGCTTTTCAGTATTTGCAATTATTCCAATTGCTAAAATAAGTTTTTCCGAGTTTATTGTTTCTACCTTTTCATTAGTAATAATTTCAGCTGAAACTGAATTTTCTTTGGTTGTAACTGATTTTAATGCAGAACTAGTTTTAATCTTTATACCTCTTTTTTCAAAATTTAATTTTACTATTTTAGATATATCAGTGTCTTCGTTTGGTAAAATTGAAGGCAAAGCTTCTACAATGGTTGTATCAACTCCTAAATCATTATAAAAAGAGGCAAATTCCATTCCAATGGCACCAGAGCCAACTATAATAAGTGATGAAGGTAATTTTGGAGGAGTCATTGCAGTTTTATAATCCCAAATATTTACTCCGTCAGATGAAACAAAAGGTAAATTTCTAGATCTAGCCCCAGTAGCAAGAATAACATTCTTAGCAGTTTTTTCTATATTATTTTCCTTTGTTTTTATTCTTATTTTTTTAACATTTGATGAAACTTTAACCAAACTGCCGAAACCCTCAAAAACTTTTATTTTATTTTTTTTCAAAAGATGACTAATGCCAGATGACAATTGCGATGCTACTTTTCTAGACCTTTTAGTTATATTATTTATATCCATTTTTATGCCAGATACTGTAAAACCAAATTCATCAACATTATCTAACATATGTCTAATTTCACTAGCTCTTAATAGAGCTTTAGTAGGAATACATCCCCAATTCAAACAAATCCCACCTAAATGTTTATCCTCAACTAATGCAACTGACATACCTAGTTGAGATGCTCTAATTGCAGCTACATATCCACCAGGGCCTCCACCAATCACTATAAGATCATAATCAACATCTGTCATATCTGTTTCCTACAAAAGCATTAATGAGGGGTTTTCAATTAAATTTTTAAATTCTGATAAAAATTCTGCACCAACGGCGCCATCAACAACTCTATGATCACAAGATAAAGTTACAGTCATAATAGTTGCGACTGAAATTTCATTGTTAATTACTATTGGTCTTTTTTCTCCTGACCCAACAGCAAGTATGCAACCTTGTGGTGGGTTAATTACTGCTGAAAATTCTTTAATACCATACATTCCAAGATTAGAAATTGAAAAAGATCCACCAATATACTCATCAGGCTGTAATTTACCATCTTTAGCCTTGGAAGCTAAATTTATCATATCATTTGAAATTTCTAATAAACCTTTTGACTGAACATTTTTAACAATAGGTGTAATTAATCCACCCTCAATAGCAACAGCAACAGAGATATCAGTATTGTTAAAATATTTTGTATTCTCATTTTCCCAGCTGGCATTAGCCTTAGGTACTTTTAATAGTGCGACACTAGAAGCTTTAATAATCATATCATTTACAGAAATTTTATATTCATCATTAGATTTAGAATTTATTGCTTTTCTTACTTTTAAAAGTTCGTCTATATTACAATCTAAAGATAGATAAAAATGTGGAGCTTCATTTTTAGATTTAACTAATCTTTCTGCAATAGTTTTCCTCATCGCACTATTTTTTACAATTTCAAAATTATTACTTTCTAGATTGTTTAGGCTTGGGTATTCAATTTTTTTGATATCAAAATTATCTACATCAATTTTAAGAATTCTACCATGAGGGCCTGAACCTTTAATTAAATTTAATGGTATATCTCTTTGTTTAGCAATCCTTTTTGCTAAAGGAGAAACAAAAATTCTTTCTAATTTATCAGATTTAAAATATGATTTTGTTGTATTCTCAGAAATTGATTTTAATATTTCGTCGTTATTTTTGATATCGTTAATCTGCACAACGTTTTCTTTATTTTTTTGTACTTCTTTTTGCACTTCTTTTTTTATTTCATTATTAGAATCTGTGGAGATTGTATTCTCAGAAAGATTTTCGCCTTCAGACAAAAGGATGGCTATAGGAGAATTAACTTTAATAGATTCTTGACCTTCTGAAACTAAAATCTTACCAATAATACCATCTTCGATTGCTTCAACTTCCATTGTTGCTTTATCTGTTTCAATTTCAGCAATTAGATCACCTGATTCGACTTTATCACCTTCTTTTACCAACCATTTTGATAAAGTACCTTCTTCCATTGTAGGGCTAAGAGCTGGCATTAAGATATCTACACTCATTAAATATTCCTAATCTTTATAGCATACTTGTGCGCACGCACTCACAATATCATCAACTTGTGGTAAAGCCAATTTTTCTAGATTTGCAGCATAAGGCATTGGAACATCTTTTCCTGTTACTCTTACAACAGGAGCATCTAGCCAATCAAAAGCTTTTTCAGTTATTAAAGCTGAAATTTCTGCACCAATTCCAGAAAAAGGAAAACCTTCTTCACAAGTAACAACTCTATTTGTTTTTTTAACTGATTCAATTATAGTGTTAACATCTAATGGACGTAATGTTCTAAGATTAATAACTTCTGCGTTTATGTTTTTATCTTTAAGAATATCTGCAGCATCTAAGGATTTTCCAACCATTATGGAAAAAGCAATTATTGTTACATCATTCCCTTCTTTTTCAATATTCGCCTTACCAATAGGTAAAGTAAAATTGTCATCATCTGGACAACTAAAACTTTGACCATACATCACTTCATTTTCTAGAAAAATTATCGGATCAGGATCCCTAATTGCTGACTTAAGAAGACCTTTAGCATCTTTACTTGACCATGGAGAAACAACTTTTAAACCAGGACAATGTGCATACCAACTTGCATAACATTGACTATGTTGCGCTGCAACTCTAGATGCCGCCCCGTTAGGACCTCTAAAAACTATTGGACAACCCATTTGACCACCTGACATGTAAAGTGTTTTAGCTGCTGAATTTATTATTTGATCCATTGCTTGCATAGCAAAATTAAACGTCATAAATTCAACAATAGGTTTTAAATTTCCAAAAGCAGCCCCTATACCTATTCCAGCGAAACCATGTTCTGTAATTGGAGTGTCATATACTCGTTTACCTCCAAATTCATCTAATAAACCCTGAGTTACTTTATATGCACCCTGGTATTCAGCAACTTCTTCTCCCATTACATACACACTTTTGTCAGCTCTCATTTCTTCAGCCATAGCATTTCTTAATGCTTCCCTTACTGTGATTAAACTAGAATTAGCTTCAATTGAGATTGGCTTGTCATTTGTAGGTTTGGATGGAATCTTTTCTTTTTCTAAATACGGTTTATCAGCAATATTTTTAATAGTGGCATGAGGTGATTCATTTGTATCTACTAACAAAGCAATAGGAGTATTGACTTTGACTCCTTCAGTGCCCTCGGCAACTAATAATTGTCCAATTTTGCCATCATCAACTGCTTCAACTTCCATAGTAGCTTTGTCAGTTTCTATTTCAGCAATTAAATCACCAGATGAAATAGAATCTCCCTCATTTACAAGCCATTTTGATAAGGTTCCCTCTTCCATAGTGGGGCTAAGGGCTGGCATCAATATTTCAATTGTCATTAAAACACCATTAATTAATAGTTATATCAGTAAATAATTCATCTTCAGATGGCTCAGGTGAATCTTGAGCAAATTTGGCTGCTTCTGCAATAACTGATTTAATATCTGTATCAATATCCTTAAGAGTTTTGTCTTCAACACCCATCTTATTTAAAAGAGATTTTATATTTTCTATTGGATCAGATGTTTTTCTTATTTTATCAACTTCGTCTCTGGTCCTATATTTAGCTGGGTCAGACATTGAATGTCCTCTATATCTATATGTTTTCATTTCTAAAATATATGGACCCTTTCCTGATCTACAATAATCAATAGCCCTTATAGCAGCTTCTCTGACTGCTAAAATATCCATTCCATCAACTATCTCAGACATAATACCATATGGTTTACCTCTATCAGATAAATTTTCTCCTGCTGAAGATCTGTTTACAGACGTTCCCATACCATACTTATTATTTTCAATTACAAAAACTACTGGGAGCTTCCAAAGAGAGGCAATATTGTAAGACTCATAAACTTGACCTTGATTTGCTGCGCCGTCTCCAAAATAGGTAATCGAAACATTTTTATTCCCATTATATTTATGTGAAAAAGCTAAACCTGCTCCTATTGGTACTTGAGCAGCTACAATACCATGGCCACCAAAAAAACCCTTTTCACGACTGAACATATGCATGGAACCACCCTTGCCTTTTGAATAACCGTCTTTTCTTCCTGTGAGTTCTGCCATGACTCCTTTAGGGTCCATGTCGCATGCTAACATGTGGCCATGATCTCTATAAGATGTAACAATACTATCACCATCAATTTGAGCCGATTGAATACCAACAACCACAGCTTCCTGCCCAATATATAAATGACAGAAGCCTCCAATTTGTCCCATACCATATAACTGACCAGCTTTTTCTTCAAATCTTCTAATAAGAAGCATTTTTTTATACATATCTTGTAATAAATTTAAATCATAGTTCATTTTTGGTTCAGTTGATATTTTCTTAGCCATGTTTTTATTCATTTTATTCCTATGAATTTAAAGTGGATTCAATCTTACTTTTAACAAAGAATTAAATTTATTTCTAATACTAATTTAATCTATTATTTAATATCAATGACTATTTGATCAGATTGTATCAATCCTAAAAGATCATATGAAATTTCAGTAATATAATCTGAGTCTAAATTATTATCTCTTAAAAGATAAATCTCAGTCATAATATTTTTTTTATTGTCTATAAGTTTATTATACTCTTTATTTGCTGCGGCTATTTGTGAATTAAGAGAAAAAATTTTAAAAACAGACCTTTCGCCAAAGAAAATATGAGAAATAAAAAAAACAAAAATAATAAATGAAAAAATATTTATAGAATTTGAAACAAATTTTTTTCTTATAAGATAATTATTCATATATAATCCTTAAGTATTCGAATTAAAGAAATCTTTTCCGTAGTAATGAGCATTATCTCCAAGTGTCTCTTCAATTCTAAGAAGTTGATTATACTTAGCTGTTCTATCACTTCTAGATAATGAACCTGTTTTAATTTGACCGGCATTAAGTGCAACTGAGAGATCACTTATAAAAACATCCTCTGTTTCGCCTGATCTATGAGAAACTATAACTCCAAAATTATAATTTTTAGCAAGTTCAATAGTTTCTAGAGTTTCTGAAACTGTTCCAATTTGATTTAGTTTTATTAAAATAGCGTTTCCTGAATTTTCTTTAATACCTTTTAAAAGTCGTTTTTTATTTGTAACAAATAAATCATCTCCAACAACTTGTAATTTATTACCTAAAACTTTAGTGAGCTCCTTAAACCCATCCCAATCATTTTCATCAAAGGGATCTTCAATTGAAACGATTGGAAATTTTTTACAAACACCTTCCCAATATTTAAAAAGTTCATCAGTATTTAATTTTTTATTTTCACCAGTTAAATGATAAAAACCTTTCTTATATAATTCACTTGCAGCAGCATCAATAGAAATAAAAATCTCTTCTCCTAATTTATATCCACTTTTTTCTATAGCTCTAGAAATATACGAAAGCGCTTCTTCAAGATTACTAATATTAGGGGCAAATCCGCCTTCATCGCCAACTGCTGTTGAGAGAGAATTTTCTGACAAAATGTTTTTTAATCTTTGGAAAATTTCTACACCAGCTCTGAGTGCTTCAGAAAATGTTGAAAACCCAATAGGCATTATCATACATTCTTGAAAATCTAATCCATTATTAGCGTGGGCACCACCATTAATTATATTCATCATTGGCACAGGTAAAGTATTTGCTCTAATACCACCTATATAATTCCAAAGAGGTAAACCTCTTAAATTAGCAGAAGCTCTTGCGACAGCCATCGAAAAACCAAGCATAGCATTAGCGCCTAGGCGACTTTTATTTTTTGTATTATCAAGCTCAATTAAATCATAATCTATACTCTTTTGTTCAAGCGGATTTCTTCCTGAAAAAGTATTGAATATTTCAACATTTACATTTTCAACAGCTTTACTTACACCATATCCGTTGTATAAATTGCTTTTTTTGTCTCTTAGCTCATAAGCTTCGTATTTTCCTGTTGAGGCTCCTGATGGAACGGCTGCTCTACCAACACTTCCATCAGATAATTTAACATCCACTTCTAAGGTTGGATTACCTCTACTATCTAATATTTGTCTAGCTTGAACTTCTTCAATATATACCATAATAACTCCAATTTAGGATAATATACTACGTTTTGATTATTTTATCTATTTCAATCAACTTAGCTAATAAAGGTTCAAGTTCAGACATTTTTAACATATTTGGGCCGTCACTTGGAGCTTTATCAGGATTTTCATGAACTTCAACAAACAAACCTGAAACTCCAACTGAAACAGCAGCTCTTGATAATGTTGGAACAAACTCTCTTTGACCTCCAGATGTAAAACCTAATCCACCAGGTTGCTGAACAGAATGTGTTGCATCAAAAACAACCGGATATCCAAAACTAGACATTTGTGGAAGTGCGCGCATATCAGAAACCAAGGTATTATAACCAAAAGAAGTACCTCTTTCGGTTAGTAAAATTTGATCATTTCCATTATTTAAAATCTTATCTAATACATTTTTCATATCCCAAGGAGCTAAAAATTGTCCTTTTTTAACATTTATTATCCTTTTGGTATTAGCAGCAGCAATTAATAAATCAGTTTGCCTACATAAAAAAGCAGGTATTTGAATAATATCCACAATTTCTTCAATTTCTTTACATTGATGTGTTTCATGAACATCGGTTAATATTGGTAAATTAAAGCTTTTTTTTACATCAAATAAAATACTTAAACCCTTTTGAAGGCCCACCCCCCTTGAAGACTTTGTACTGGTTCTATTTGCTTTATCAAAAGATGATTTATAAACAAAATTTATTGACAATTTTTTGGATATTTCATTGATTATGCCGGCATGATTAATTGCATGATCTTTACTTTCAATAGAACATGGACCAGCTATTAAAAAAAAGGGATGGTTGTTTGAGACTTCAAAGTTTAATATTTTTACTATTTTTTGATGCATTTTTTTACAATACCAATCTAAAATAATATTACAATAAACGTGATTTTTTTAAGCTTGCTTCAATTAGTGAAGAAAAAAGTGGATGTGGATCAAAAGGTTTAGATTTCAATTCAGGATGAAATTGAACACCAACAAACCATGGATGCATAGGTATTTCAAGAATTTCTGGCAAAGAATTATCCGGAGACATTCCAGAAAATATCAAACCATTCTTTTCAAAGTCTAAAATAAATTTATTATTTACTTCATATCTATGCCTATGACGTTCAGAAATAATTTCTTTTTTATAGATGGATTTCACAAAACTTTTTTCCAAAAGTTTACAATCATAGGCTCCAAGTCTCATTGTACCACCAAGATCAGAATCTTTATTTCTTTTTTCTAATCCAGATTTACTTTGCCATTCTGTTAATAGTCCAACTAATGGCAATGTAGTTACTCCAAATTCTGACGAAGATGCATCTTTTAAATTTAGAACATTTCTTGCAAATTCTAAAACAGCCATTTGCATTCCAAAACAAATACCCAGAAAAGGTATTTTATTGATTCTAACAAAATTTATAGCATTAATTTTACCTTCTGATCCTCGTTCACCAAACCCTCCTGGAACAATTACTCCATTAATATCTTTAAATATATTAGTCAAATCTGAATTTTCATTTTCTAATTCTTCAGAATCAATCCATTTTATTTTCACTTTAGCATTATTGGCTAATCCACCATGATTGATTGCTTCAATTAAAGATTTATAGGCATCAATCATTGAAGTATACTTACCTACTATTCCAATATTTACATTCCCATCTGAAGAATTCTGAATTTGATTAATTTTATTCCATCGACTTAAATCAGGTTTTTGAGATAAGTCCAAATTAAAATATTTACAAATTTGAAGATCAAGACCTTGCAAATGATAAGAAATCGGAACTTCGTATATTGATGAACAATCTAATGCTTCTATTACTGTTTCAGATTTTAAATTACAAAAAAGTGCAATTTTTGCTTTTTGTTCGTTTGGAATTACATTTTCAGTTCGACAAAGTAAAATATCGGGTTGTATTCCCATACCTTGTAATTCTTTTACAGAATGTTGAGTTGGTTTAGTTTTTAACTCTCCTGCAGTTTTAATATAAGGTAGAAGCGTGACATGTAAAAAACAAGTTTGAGACAACCCTAATTCATTTCTTAATTGTCTAATTGCTTCTATAAATGGAAGTGATTCTATATCACCAACTGTTCCTCCAATTTCACAAAGAATAAAATCTTCACCATTTATATCAGATAAAATATACTCTTTAATTGCATCTGTTACATGGGGTATTACTTGTATGGTTGCCCCTAAATAGTCACCTCTTCTTTCATTTGCAATCACATTTGAATAAATTTTACCAGTTGTTATATTGTCAGATTTTTTGGCAGGCACACCTGTAAACCTTTCATAATGACCTAAATCTAAATCTGTCTCAGCGCCATCGTCAGTTACATAGCATTCACCATGTTGGTATGGACTCATTGTACCTGGGTCAACATTTAAATAAGGATCTAGTTTTCTTAATTTTACAATATATCCCCTAGCTTGAAGCAATGCACCAAGGGATGCAGACGCCAAGCCTTTACCTAATGATGAAACAACACCTCCAGTTATAAAAATAAACTTTACAGAAGTATTTTTCATTTATCATCCTAATATTTTAATCAATTACCAAGAGGAACGGAAGGCTCTTTAGTATTTTTCTCTTCAATTGATTTATTAACTTCATTGACTATTGAAGGAGAATCATTAGAAGATAACAATGCTAGCAAAATCGAGGTTAAGAAAAAACATCCTCCAAGAAAAGCTGTTAATTTAGTCATAAAATTTGCGGTTCCTCTAGCAGTCATAAAACCACCACCTGCACCTCCAGAACCACCAATACCTAATCCACCACCTTCACTTTTCTGGACTAAAACTGCACATATTATACAAACAGCCAAAATAATGTGTATAACTAGTAAAATTGTAATCATTGATTTTCCTTAAGTTTATTCAGATTTTACTAAATGTTTAACTGCTGCTGTGTAAATTGCAAGAAAATCTTTTACTTCAAGACTAGAACCACCTACTAAAACTCCGTCGACGTTTGATATATCCAAAATATCATTAATATTTATTTTGTTTACTGATCCACCATATAAAACTTTTGTTTCGATATTAGTAGTTTTAAAGATAAATTCTTTAATATTTTTATGCATTTCATTAATTTCATTTTTAGTTGGAATTAATCCTGTACCTATAGACCAAATTGGCTCATAGGCTATGTAACAATTTTCAAAATTATTTGGTAAACACTGGAGTAATTGTTTTTCCACAAATTCTCTAGCAAGACCTTTTACACGATCATTTTGACTTTCTCCTACACAAAGGATTACTTTTAAATTACAATCTATGGCTGATTGAGCACGTAATTTTATTTCATTATTATCTTCATTATTAAGAGTCCTTCTTTCCGAATGACCTATAATTACATATTCACAACCAATATCTATAAGGAATTTTGGTGAAACTTCTCCAGTGAATGCGCCTGAGGATTTATAGTGACAGTTTTGTCCTCCTACAGAAATTGGTAATTTAGAAATAAGTTCATTTAAATAATCAACATAAGTCATTGGTGGGAAAATACATGTTTGAACTTTGTTAGAGAATTTAAATTTTTTTAATTGCTTTGAAAAGTTTAATATAGATTTCTTGTTTAGATTCATTTTCCAATTAGCAGCTATAAACATTCAAAATTACTTCCGTTGATAATGTAAATAAATTAATTATGTTATTTAAAAATTAACTTTGATAGTATATTAATTTAAAAAATTCAACAATTGATGTAGGTATTTAAATGTTAAGAGCTCTTCGTAATCAAACTAAATCTATATTTTTTAAATGCTTTTTAGTTCTTCTTATTTGTGGATTTGCTCTATGGGGTGTTGGTGATTTAACTGGAGGAAATAAAGGAAAAACTATTTTAAGTGTAGAAAATAAAAAAATTTCCCTTGAAGAGATTTTAAATGAAGTTAATAGAGCAAGATATATGCTACCAGAAAGACCAAGTATGGAGGAGGCTCTCAAAAATGGTTTGCACAAAAATATTTTAAGTAAACTTGAACAGGAAATTTTAATTAATCAAGAAGCAAATTATTTAAATTTAACTGTTCCAT
This sequence comes from uncultured SAR116 cluster alpha proteobacterium, assembly GCA_902618025.1. GTDB lineage: Bacteria > Pseudomonadota > Alphaproteobacteria > Puniceispirillales > Marisalimonadaceae > Marisalimonas. The sequence continues at coordinate 180,029 of CACMYY010000001.1, read as the reverse complement.
TATCTGTGAAAATGGAACTAATTCAAAACGAAAAAGCATTTAAGGATTCGCTTGGAAAGTTTTCACAAAATCGATTTTTACAATCCTTAAAAAATGCTGGTTTATCAGAGGCAAAATATTTGGAAAGTATTAATACTGAAACAAATTTTAGACAACTATCAATGCCATTCATGTCTAACGACTTTTACAGTGAAAAAATTATAAAAAAAATAATTGATTGGCAAAATGAAATTAGGGATATTGATTATGAAATATTTGAATATATAAAAGAAAATGAAATAAAAAAACCTTCAAATCAAGTATTAAAAACTTTTTATAATAAACTAAAAAATTCACTTGAAATTCCTAAAACTAGAGACATAAAATATATCCAAATAAAACCCTCATTTTTTGAAGATCAAGTCCAAATAAATGAAAAACTAGTTGATGAAAAATATGAAATTGAAAAATCCAACTATATAATAGAAGAAACTAGAGAAATTAGACAAATAACTACTCAAGATTTGAAAAAGGCGAATGAGTTTATAAAATTAACTAAAAATGGAAAAAAATTTGATGAAGTTGCAAAAAATAAATTTAATTTAGCAAAATCTGATACTAATATGGGTTTTTTAAAAAAATCTGACTTACCTGAAGAAAGTGCAGAATTAATATTTAAGGCTAAATTAAATGAAACTTTAGGACCTATCGAAACAAAATTTGGATTAACTATTTATAAAGTTACTAATATATCTCCCGCGAAACAAATGGAATATGAAAAAATTAGAGAGGACTTGAAGAAAAAATTAACAAAAGAATTGTCTATTGAATTTCTCTTTGAAAAACTTGATTTCATTGAAGATTTAATTGCTGAGGGTAGTACATTAACAGAAATTACTAACTCAAAAATTTTTGATAAAAAAATGCCTATCGAAAAACTAAATAAAATCTCTGAGCGAGGACTTATTTATTCATATGATAAAAATACTACCTTTTTAGATAAGAATAGAGAATTTTTAAAGAATATTTGGAATACAAATGTTAATGAATTGAGTGAATTAATCAATTCAGATGATGATAATTTTTATTTGATTGAAGTTGTTAGAGAAAACATAGAAGAAATTCCAGTTTACAACTTAGTAAAAAATAAAATTTATAGTGAATGGTTAAAAAATGAGACAATTTTGAGAACTAAAGAAAAAGCAAAAAAAATAATTAAATCTTATAACAATATGCTACCTTTGCAAAAATCAATTAAAAGAAGTGATAAATCTTTAGACAATTTAAATGATCCATCCATTATAACCAAAATATTTGAGTTAAATGCTAAAAAAGTTCAATTTTTAGAAACACAAGATAATTTGTTGGCTGTAAAAATTAAGAAAACAAGAATCGATGATTATCAGTTCAGTGAAACTAATTATAATGAGTTAAATTTAAATTTCGCAAAAAGTTTTTTTAATGATTTTTCAAATTTTTATATTCAAAACTTGGTTAACAAACATAAATTACAAAGAAATTATGAAGAAATTGATAATTATTTAAACAAACCAAATATTGACAATTAATCTAAATTTTTGTTAATTATTTTTGATGCTTGTTGTAACAGAGTTATTATATAGTTAATTTTTTTCTTTACAGTTACATCCATTTTGCCTGCTTGGTGATTGTTGTTTTTATCAAGAAAATTTATTGCCCCTTTTATAGTAAAACCATCTTCGTAGAGTAGTTTTTTAATCATCAATAAAAAGTTAATATCTCTTGAGGAATAATAACGTCTGCCACTTAAACTTTTTTTTGGATTAATATCATTAAACTTTTTTTCCCAAAATCTCAAAACATGAGATTGTACACCGATAATTTTTGCAGTCTTAGATATAGTAAAGAATGAGTTATCATCATAATCAATGTTAGACATAATTATTACTTGAAGTTAGATTTTAATATATTTGAAGAACTAAACGTAACCACATTTCTCTCTTTTATTGGTGCAGAAATTCCAGTTTTAGGATTTCTACCAAGTCGAGATTTTTTATGTCTTACCGAAAAAGTACCAAAAGAAGAGATTTTAACATCATCCCCTTTTTCAAGTTCATTCAAAATAAATTCAAATATTTCTTCAATGATTTTGGCAGACTCTGATAACGATAATCCAACATTACCACTTATCTCTTCAATGATATCATTTCTTGTCCAAGTTTTTTTCATCATCATATATTAATACAAAATAAATAAGTTAAAAGTTATTTTTTTAAAAATATTGGTTTTCCAATTCTAATAATTGATGCCCCCCAACTTAATCCTCCACCAATTGCATGCATGCCAATGAGGTTACCATTTAAAATCATATTAGAAGAAACAGCATGATCTAAAGCTAACGGTATTGAAGCAGCAGAAGTATTTCCATGATTTTTAACAGTCGAAATAACTTTATTAATATCAATCTTCATTTTATCAGCTACTGCAGAGATTATCCTTTGATTAGCTTGATGAGGTACTAACCAATCAATTTCAGTAATCTTTTTATTTGATACTTTTAATGCTTCATCTAGAGAAAATGACAATTTATCAACAGCATGCTTAAAGATTTCTTTTCCAGACATTTCTATGAAACCTACTTTTTGATTAGAAGAAACTCCTCCATTAGTTTTCAATAAATCATAAAATTGACCATCAGAATGTATAACATTCGATAAAATTCCCCAATCATCATATTTCTTGTTTTCATTTCTAAACTTTTGAAGAACTACAGCTCCTGCACCATCTCCAAATAACACTGATGTTGTTCTATCTTTCCAATCTAATAACTTTGACATAGTATCAGCACCAATTACTATGCAATTCTTATAAATACCATCTGTAATCATTGACTTTGCGACTGATAATGCAAAAATAAAACCTGCACACACAGCTTGAACATCAAAAGAAACTGAATTTGCGCCTAATTTCTTTTGTACTAATGTTGCTGTTGACGGAAAAGTATTATCTGGTGTTGTTGTAGCCACAATTATTAAATCTATGTCATTAACTGAGACTTGTGCACTTTCTATAGCTTTTTTTGCTGCAAAGTAAGCCATATCAGAAGTAGTTTCGTCAGCAGATACAAAATGACGATTTTTTATACCAGACCGTTTTGAAATCCATTCATCAGATGTATCAATAAATTCAGAAAGTTCATCATTAGAACATTTATTCAGTGGCAAATAAGAACCTACACCAGTTAATAGTATTTTATCAGAAATTATAATTCTCCTAATAGAATTGTTTCTTAAAAATTATATTCTATTTTACTAATTTTATCTTTTAAATTTGAAATAAAATTATATCTAACCATATCTACAGCAACTCCGATTGCATTTGCAAAACCAAAAGCGTCTGTACCACCATGACTTTTTACAGCAATGCCATTAAGACCAAGAAACACAGCTCCATTATATTTTCTAGGGTCCATTTGTAATCTAAAATTATTTATAGCTTTTCTTGCAAATAAATAACCTATTTTAGAACTTAAAGAACTTGAAAGTGCTTTTTTTAAATATGAGGTTACCAATAATGCAGTTCCTTCAGCAGTTTTTAGTGAAACATTTCCACTGAAACCGTCTGATATTATAACATCAGATAAACCTTGCGCAATTTTATCACCTTCAATAAAACCTCTATATTGGATTTGCTCTTTTAAGCTAGTTAAAATTTTTGAAGCTTCTCTTATGTAATCTAGACCTTTTTGCTCTTCCTCTCCAACATTTAATAGTGAAATTGTCGGATCTTTGATACCCATGACAATACTAGCAAAAGCTTGCCCCATAAAAGCAAATTGAACTAAGTTTTTTGCATCGCATTCTATATTAGCACCTAAATCTAACATACAACTTTCTCCAACAATTGTAGGAAAATATGCTGCAATTGCAGGTCTTGTAATACCATCCATTGGCCTTAAAATTAATTTAGACATGGCCATTAAAGCACCTGTATTTCCAGCAGAAACTAGAGCATCCGCTTTGCCAGATTTTACAAGTTGTATAGCCATTCCCATAGATGAATTTTTACCTTTTCTTAGAGCTACACTAGGTTTTTCATTAGCATCAATAAAATCATTCGTATGAATAACACTTGAGTTTTTTAGGATATCTAGTGAATTAATCAAAGGTAAAATTTTATTTTCATTTCCAAAAAAAGTAAATTTTATATTCGGATACCTTATTTTTGATTGTGCTGCTCCATTTAATACAATTTCTGGAGCATAATCACCACCCATTGCGTCTACCGATAAATGTATTGATTTTGTCAACAATCACTCCAGTAAAATTTAAAATAGACTACAAGTTTTAAAACAGTAAACTATTAACAATAACATATGATTAATGCAAATTAATAAATTATAGAATAATTATTTATTCAAAAAAATTATCTACTTTTGGAAAGTTAAATTGATTTGATGAAAAATATTCGATATTTTTTTTGTCAAATTCATGTATACAATATCTACAATATTTAACTAATAATTTAGGCTCGTTATTATAATTAGAAGTATTCCTATAAATATTTTTAATAATATGATTTTCAAGCTTTTTAAAATTATTATTTTCAAAACTTTCACAATAAACTTTTTGACGTCCCATGTAAGAATTTATCATATTTTTAATTTTGATGTGAACACCAGCATCACCAGCGCCCAACTCTCGTAAACTTAAATCTAAATCTAAAAATATTTTATCAAAAAAAATTTGAGATAAATCAATACCCTGTTTTCCTGATTTAGATAATGAAAAAGTAAGTATAATTGAAAACAATGCTAGAAGATCATATCTACCATCTAATGTATCAGGTACTTTTAATTTACTGTAAAATACTTTATGTCTGGAAACTTCAACGGTTTTTTGATAAAATATATCTACCAAATCTCTATTTTTGTATTTTGTAGTTATATAAGAGTTAAAAAACATCACTAAGTTATCCAAATTTAAAGGATTATATAATATTTAAAATAAATACATCAAATTAACTAAATTGGAAATATATATGTATTATTTATATTTTATTATAACTTTGTCATTTTTGTTAAATGCCTGTTCTCAAAACATTCAACAAAATGGCTTATCTAACAGAAAATTGAAAAATATTGAAATAGTAATTGGAAAGACAACTAAAGAGTATTTAACAGAAAATTATGGTCCTCCAATTTTTGAAAATATTTTTAATGAAAATGTTATGTATTATGTATCACATGATACTAGCTACCAAACTTTTAAAAAACGCAAAACTAATAAATTATTAGTTTACGAAATTATACTTGATGATAAAAACATAGTTCAAAACTATAAACAATATACTAAAAAAGACGGACTTGATCTAAATATATCTAAAAAAGAAGATTCTTCAGGTATTAATTTTACGATGTTTTGGAAGGATATTATAAATGCTATGAGAAGGAGAAATATAGAAGATTAAAAATGTAAAAATGAATTTTTAGGTTTAGAAGTACTGTCTTTAAACTTAAGATATACATCTTTAAATTCTTTAAAAAAACCAATTTTTGTTATTTTTATATCTGTTTTAGATGATAATTTATTTAAGAAGATATCTTTAGAAGGATTACAAGAAAATAGTAATTCGTAATCATCTCCTCCATATAATGCTGAATCTAGAATTTTATTCTTGTCAAGCTTGTTAATAATTGGAACAGGCACTTTATCTATGTCTAATTCAATAGATAAATTTGAATTCTTTGCTAGATGTGTAGCATCTTGAACTAAACCGTCTGAGATATCTATCATCGAATTAACAATGTTACTTAATGAAATACCTAAATCTATTCTTGGTTCTGGTAATAAGTATTTATTTTTGGCATCACGAAATTTTTTCAAATTAGAACTAAAATTATCTAATCCAATTTTTGATAAACCTAATGTACCTGAAACATATAGAGAATCTCCAACATTTGACCCCTCTCTGGTTATCGATTTATTTTTTAATGTTTCTCCAAAAATGGTAATTGTCACATTGATATGTTTTAAAGAAGACGTTAAATCTCCACCTATTAGCTTTACATTAAATATCTTCTGATCATCTTTTAAACCTTTAGCAAATTTAGGAATAAACATTTTGGCTTTTTGTTTTGGTAAACTCAATGCTAAATTATAAAAAATAGGCTTAGCACCCATAGCTGCTATATCGGATAAGTTTACCCTTAAACTTTTCTTTGCAATATCAGCAGGATCTTCATTACCAAAAAAATGTATCCCCTCGACTAAAGTATCTGTGCTAATAACAAGATCAAAGGATGATCTTTGATTGAAAATTGCTGCGTCATTTTTCAAATTGCCCGCAAATTTATTTGTAAGAGGTTTAAAAAACTCATTTATGTAATCAAATTCATTCATTTTAAACTAATCTAATTTCTCTAGAAATGTTATCTAAAATGCCATTTGCAAAATCAGTATTTCCTCCAAACACTTCAAATATACTTATATATTCATTCATAATGGTTAATCTTGTAAATTTTTTTTCAAACAAAAGTTCGTAAGTAGCTAATCTCAAGACAGATTTTTCTGTTTGACTTAACCTATCAATTGACCAATTTTTTGATAGATTTTTAGCAATTATTTTATCAATTTTTGAAATATTATTGTGAACACCTTTTATAATTGTTTCAAATAACTCATAATCTATTTTTTTTAAATTTAAATCTTTTACGATCGTGGGTAAGTAGTTTTCAACATAACTATTAATCAATAAATCTATATCATTATTTAAAAATGAAAAACTATATAGAACTTGTATAGAACAAATTCTTGAGGCAGTTTTTTTTCTAATAGAAATATGTCTAGTATTTTCATTTAATTTTAAATCTGCGTTATCCATAAGTATTATTGTTTTTAATGTTAATTAAAGAAATGCACGCAAGTGCTGCATCAGCACCTTTATCTAACTGAAGAGGATCAGATCTTTTAATAGCTTGATCCATAGTATTAACTGTCAATATACCATTACCAATTGGAATGGAATTATTAAGAGATAATTCAGTTAAAGCTCTTGAGGAATGATTAGCAACTATCTCAAAATGATATGTTTCTCCCCTAATTACACATCCTAGGGCTACAAAACCGTCAAATAATGGCCTTTTTATTGATTTATCCAAAATTAACTTAATCGCAGGAGCGATTTCTAATGCTCCTGGTACATTTAAAATTTTATATCCTACTGAATTAGAATTTAAAACTTTTGCAGCACCATCTATCAAATTATTTGTTATATCTTGATAATAAGGTGAACAAACAAGCAGAACTTTTTTATTATCACTCATTATTTTAACCTAATCTTTTCCAATTTTTAATAGTCAAGCCAAATCCTTCCAATCCAATCGCGTTAGATTTTTTATTAGATAAAATAGTCATATTTTTTACACCTAGGTCTGAAAGTATTTGAGCTCCTACTCCGTATTCTCTAATATTTTTGTTATTTTTTGAATTTATTTTCAATAGGTTAGACATCTTATTTGATAAAGATTCTGGAGATATATCTCTAATTAAAATTATTATACCATTACCTTTTGATGCAATTGTTTCCATAGCGGTAGATAATTCAGATCCATTTCTATCAGTTGTTTGATTACCTAAAACGTCAGACAAAAGGTCTAATGCATGTACTCTAACTAAAATAGTTTCTTTTTTATTGATTACTCCTTTTACAAGAGCAATATGTTCAGATTGGTCAATAATATTTTTATAAATTATAATTCTCCACACTCCCCCAAACTTACTTTCAAGAATTGATTCTGAAACTCTTTTTATATAAATTTCATTTTTTCTTCTGTATGAAATTAAATCAGAGATCGTACCTATTTTTATGTTATGTTTTTTTGCAAAAGCAATGAGATCTGGTAGTCTAGCCATTTCCCCATTATCCTTCATTATTTCACATATAACACCAGATGGATTTGCTTTAGCTAGTTTAGCTATATCAACCACAGCTTCTGTATGACCTGCTCTAATAAGAGTTCCACCATCTTTAGCAATTAATGGAAACACATGTCCGGGTGTAGTTATTTCATTTTGTGAAACATTTAGATTAATTGCTGTTTTAATGGTTAGTGACCTGTCTGCAGCAGAGATGCCAGTTGTAACCCCATTAGAAGCTTCAATAGAAACAGTGAAAGCAGTTTCAAATCTACCTTCATTCCTACGTTCCATCAGAGATAAACCTAAGTTTTCAGATTGAGAGCGTGTTAAAGATAAACAAATAAGTCCTCTACCATGCATTGCCATGAAGTTTATTGCTTCAGGTGATGCGTATTCACCTAAAACACACAAATCTCCTTCATTTTCTCTATTTTCGTCGTCAACTAATATAAAGATTTTACCTTCAGCAGCATCTTTTACAACATCTTCAATACTAGATAAACCCATCTCATCTCCATGAAAATTTATTTAATTAATCACAATCATTACTTGTTTGCATTTAGTTTCTCTAAATATCTTACTAAAATATCAAATTCAACATTTACTAATGTTCCAACTTCATAATTTTGAAAACTAGTATGAGACCAAGTAAAAGGAACGATGTTGACTGTAAAGAAATCTGTATCTACTTCATTAACTGTTAATGAAACACCATCAATTGTTATTGAACCTTTTGGCGCAAAGTACTTTATAAATTTACTATCAATAGAAAAAGTAATGTTGTATGATCCTTTGATCTTTTTTAGATATTTTATTTTAGCTGTAGTATCAACATGACCATAGACAAAATGACCTCCTAATTCATCTCCAACTTTCAAAGATTTTTCAAGATTAATTAAAGTTCCAGAACTCCAAGTAGAAAAATTAGTTTTGTCTCGTGTTTCATCACTAACATCAAAAAATAAAGTAGTATTATGGACCTTTTTTAATGTTAAACAAATTCCTGAACAAGATATAGAAGCGCCAATTGCTATTGAGTTTAAATTAAAGCTATTTTTAAAGTCATCAGCATTTATAACATCAACTAGCAACTCCCAATCGTTAGGTTGTAAAATACTATTAACTTTTCCTATGTGACTAACTATACCTGTAAACATTCTAGATCCTTATTTAGCAATATTTCTCACTTCAAAAATATCATTTTGAAATGACCTTAAAAAAGAAATTTTGTAATTTGAAAGCTCATTAATTTCTTCAAAGTTTAAATTATTTACAAATGAAAGACCATCGTTACCAATGATGTTTCCTGAGCGGAATATTACTATTTCATCAACTAAGTTAAGAGATAACAATAAAGTATTTATTATAGAACCAGTTTCAATTAATAAGTTATTTATACCTCTATTCGCTAAATCATTAAAAATAAAATTAAAAAAACTTTCATCATTTAGTTTCTTATTAACTCTAACTTTTTTTACAAATTTATTTTCAGTTAAATGATTTTTCATTTCTAATAATGAATAAAGAAGAATATTATTTGTAGTTAATGATTTAAATATATTATAATTTGAAGGTACTTTTAGATATCTGTCTATAACAACTTTAGTAGGGCTTCTTTTTTCTAACCCATTTAATCTACAATCCATTCTTGGATTGTCATTAAGGATAGTAGTACTTGAAGTCATAATAGCATCATTTTGTGATCTTAAAAAATGAGAGTAAGAACGACTCAATTCATTCGTTATCCACTTGGATTTTTTATTTTTTAAAGCAATTTTCCCATCTAATGAACATGCAATTTTAAGAGTTACAAAGGGTTTTTGGTTTAAAATTCTTGAAAAAAAGCCATTATATAATTTTGAAGCTTGGTTATTCATAAAGTTCTCATGAACTTTTATATTTTTTTTTTTTAAAATCTTAATTCCTTTTTTATTTGTTCTAGGATCAGGATCAATACAACTGACATAGATTTCTTTAATGCCATGATTACATATTTTTTCAGCACAAGAAATACCAAAAGAATTTTTATGGGCACAAGGTTCCAGAGTTACATACATGGTAGATCCAACTAGATTTTTTTTATCGACAATTTTATCAATTGCATCTTCCTCAGCATGAGGTCTACCAGCTGAACCTGTTCTGCCATAGGACAAAAGAACATTATTCTTTACAATTACACATCCTACCGGTGGATTTCTTCCAGTTGCACCTTTGGATCTAAAACCCTGTAGTATTGCAAAACTCATCCATTTAACGTGATTGACAGACATTTTATAACTATATTTTATTAATCTTTTATTTCTTGTTCTACAAATTTGCCAAAATCTCCAGCTTCTCTAAAATCTCTGTAAACAGATGCATATCTGATATAGGCAACATTATCAATTTCGGCTAGGGCATTCATGACCAATTTACCGATTAGTTTTGATTGAATATCATTTTCTCCATATGATTCAAGCTGTCTTACAATACCATTGATTGCACGCTCAATTGCGTCCTCTTCTGTTTTCCGTTTACGAAGTGCCATCAACATTGATTTTAACAACTTATCTCTATCAAATGGAATTTTTTTTCCATTTCTTTTAATTACTGTTAAATCCCTTAATTGAATTCTTTCAAATGTTGTAAATCTAGAACCACAACTAGTGCATAATCTTCTTCTTCTAATTGAACTACCATCATCACTTGCCCTTGAATCTTTAACTTGTGTATCATCTTTTCCACAAAAGGGGCATCTCATAATATTCTCCTATAAATTAATAAATTGGAAAATTTGCACATAAATTTTTAACTTTTTCATAAATAATTTTTTCTTTTTTTACGTCAGATTTACTATCTTTAAACCCGTCTAAAACTTCTGCAATAAAATTTCCTATTAATTCAAATTCTTTTTTTTGAAAACCTCTGGTAGTTGCAGCTGCCGAACCAAATCTAACTCCTGATGTAATAGATGGTGGTAAAGGGTCAAATGGAATACCATTTTTATTACAAGTTAGGCCAGCATTTTCAAGTGCCAATTCTGCACTAGCTCCTGTTATGTTTTTATTATTTAGATTTAATAAAACTATATGATTATCAGTTCCACCAGAAACTATTTCATAACCTCTTTTTATTAATGTTTTAGATAAACATTGAGCGTTTAAAACAACGTTTTTTGCATATATTTTAAATTCATTTGTTAGTGCTTCTCCAAAACCTGCTGCTTTACCAGCAATTACATGCATTAATGGACCACCCTGAAGGCCAGGGAAAACAGCAGAATTTATCTTTTTAAATAGCTCTTCATTATTTGTTAAAATCATTCCACCTCTACCTGATCTAAGAGTTTTATGGGTTGTTGTCGTTACTACATCTGCATAGTCAATCGGGTTTGGATGAACACCACCTGCAACCAAACCTGAAAAATGAGCCATATCCACTAATAAATACGCATTAATTTTATTTGCTATTTCTCTAAACTTCTTGAAATTAATTATTCTAGGATAAGCAGAACCTCCTGCTATGATTAATTTTGGTTTGTGTTTGATTGAAAGTTCTTCAATTTCTTCAAAATCAATTAATGAATCTTCTTTCCTTACACCGTATTGAATTGCATTAAACCATTTACCAGATAAATTTGGTTTAGCACCATGAGTTAAATGGCCACCAGCTGCCAAACTCATTCCAAGAATAGTATCGCCCGGCTTTAATAAACTAAGGAACACAGCCTGATTTGCTTGTGCGCCTGAGTGTGGTTGTACATTTACAAAGTTAGAATTAAAAAGTTTTTTTGCTCTATCAATTGCAAGTTTTTCAACTTCATCTACATATTCACATCCACCATAATATCTTTTACCAAAGTAACCTTCAGCATATTTATTGGTTAAAACAGAGCCTTGTGCTTGTAAGACTGATTTTGAAACTATATTTTCTGATGCTATCAACTCAATTTGGTTTTGTTGTCTATCAAGTTCCCTATTAAGAGATTGATATAAAACTGGATCATAATCACTTATATCTTTGTTAAAAAAACCATCTTTATAAAACATTTATCTATCCTTATTATTAACTCTATATTTTATCAACTCTTAAACTATGTCTGCCAGCCTCAAAATCAGTCTGCAAAAACTCTTTTACTATTTCTAAAGCTAGTTTGTCTTCTAAAATTCTTCCACCCAACGCGAGCACATTAGCATCATTATGTTTTCTGCTTTTAGAAGCCATTTCAACGCTTGTACACAAAGCAGCTCTTATATGCTGGAACCTATTTGCAGCCATTGAAATACCAATACCTGTTCCGCAAAAAAGTATTCCCGTAGAATTATTTTTGTCTTTTATTTTTTTAGATAAGAGTTTTGCAAAATCTGGATAATCTACTGGTTCTAAAGAAGAACAACCTAAATCTTCATACACAAAGTTATTATCTATTAAGAAACTTTTGACTTTTTCTTTGAGTTCAAAACCAGCATGATCTGAGGATAAAAAAATTTTATTGAACATTATAATATAACCAACGAAAATACTTAATGATTTTTTACCTCAGAAAAACTTAAAGTTCAAATTCAAAATATAATTAAAAAAATAAAATATCTATAAAATATAACTGTTAAAAAACTTATCAAATAATTTTTTTTCAATCACCACATAAATTAAAGAAGCTGGCACAAACGATATTAAAAAAGAAATAATTACCTTAGTTTTTACATTAGCTTTGTCAGGAGCTGAGTTTGCCATTCCTTCTTTATGATTTTCAGAAACTTTAACACCTATTGGAAGTGAAATAAAAAAAGAAATCATCCAAATCATTAGAAAAACCACTATATATGATACTAAACTCATTTTTCTTTGTTAACTCTGTTGACATGGACGCTTACTGCAGGCCTTTTTAAAAAAGTTGATTTAAACTCACTTCTAATAATCTTTTTTATTTTATTAATAATGTCATCGTCAGACTTTGATATACTTAACATATTCTCATCTATCAAACTTTCAATTTTTAAAGAAATATTAATTAAAAAATTGTCCATTTTGTTACTATCTGATACCCCTATTTGTGAAATCTGCGGAGGAGCAATTAAATAACCTTCTTCATTAATCACAACTGAAATACTTACAAATCCATTCCATAATGAATGTCTTCTAACAGTAAATCTCTCATTATCTACAGGAACAATCTCACCAGCATCATACACATGATTAACAAAATCCATTTTTGAAATAACTTTTGGAGAAGAACCATTTAACTTTATAATATCACCATTTTTTGGTTTTATAATTAATGGTACCTGACATTGGTGAGCTAGTTCCGCGTGTGCATTTATATGCTCTCTTGTACCATGCACTGGAATAGAAATTTTTGGCTTTATGTAAGAGTACATATCTACTAATTCATCTTTTGAAGGATGACCAGAAACATGAACATTTTTGTCATCATCTGTAATTATTTCAACACCCATCTCTAGAAACCGCGTCTGAACTTTTGATATAGCATTTTCATTTCCAGGTATTTTCCTGCTGGAAAAAATTATTGTGTCACCTTTTTTTAATTTAATATTTTTATCGGCATCTCTTGAAATTCTGTTTAAAGCTGAATTTGGCTCGCCCTGAGATCCAGTACAAATTATTAAAACGTTAGATCTAGGAATTAAATTAAGGTCATTAACAGATAATAAATCAGGTAAATTATCTAAAATTCCAACCTCTTTTGCAGCATCAATTGACCTTAATAGCGCTCTACCTATAATTAAAACTGATCTATCAGATTTTTTAGCTATATCCAATAATGATTTAATTCTACTAATATTTGAAGAAAAACAAGTGACTAGTACCATTCCTTTTACATTAGGAATGGTTTCCATCAATCCATTATAAGCAAAATCCTCTGATGGTGTTCTACCTTCTACTAAAGCATTAGTAGAATCACAAACCATTGCCAAAATCCCATCATTACCTAAAGATCGAAAATCATTAATATTGATGTTTTCATTGATATTAGCAGGACTGTCTAGTTTCCAATCTCCTGAATGAAATATATTGCCTGTTTTCGTAGAAATTAAAATTGATACAGGATCAGGAATGGAATGTGAAGTTCTCACAGCTTTTAATTTAAAGGGACCAATATCAAATATTTCATCTATATTTAAAGTTTTTAATGTAATTTTATCTTTTTTATTATTTTCTTTTAATTTCCTTTTTAAAAGAGCAATAGTAAAAGGTGTGCCCCAAATAGGACATTTTATATAATTTGCAAAATATGGTATTGCTCCTATATGGTCTTCATGCCCATGTGTTAAAATTATACCTAAAAATTTATTTTCTAAAGATTTGATGAATTCATAATCCGGTAATAAAACATCAATACCCAGGTCTGTCTCATCAGGAAATGAAATTCCAAAGTCAACTAGTATCCATTTATCATCATAATGGTATAAATTTGCATTCATTCCTATCTCTTCAGAGCCACCAACAGGCAAAAATAATAAATCAGATTTATCCCAATACATATTTTTTTCTTTAAAATAATTAATTAATTTTCATTATTTAAGTATAACTTTACTAATCCAATCAAAGTTAAATCATCTACAATGACATCAATACTTTTAAGCGATTTTTTGAATAAATTACTTAATCCACCAGTTGCTACAACATTGTAGTCAGAGAATTTATTAACAGATTTTATCTTTTCAATCAAACCCTCAATCATTGACACATACCCCCAAAAAATACCGGACTCCATTGCGCTTATGGTATTTTTGCCAATTATAGAGGAATTCTTATCTGCCAAAGGTCTAAGTGACACTTTTGGTAAATTGGCTGTAGCTAAATAAAGAGCTTCTAGAGATAAATTCACACCAGGAGCAATTATACCTCCATTATAGCTACCATTTTTCCCAACAATGTCAAAAGTTGTGGCTGTTCCAAAATCAATTATGATCGCTGGTGAAATTTTTAATTTCGCAGCAGCATACGAGTTAACCAATCTATCAGCGCCTGCTTCTCTTGGATTTTCAATATTTACTTTTATTCCCAAATTAAGAATATTTTCATTAACAATCAATGTTTTGACTTTTAAATATTTTTTTATTAAAGATTTTATATTTAAAAGTGTTTCTGGCACAACTGATGCTATAGATACTCCTGTAACACTTTTTATATCAAATTTTGATACTTCAAACATCTTTAATAACCAAGGATAATACAAATCTGCGGTCCTTTTAGAATCGTTATCAATTCTCCAACTTGTTAATTGTTTAATTTGATTATTTGTGGTGTATAAAGCAAAGACAGTATTTGTGTTGCCACAATCAATTGCTAATATCATAATAATTCTTCATCTGGAAAAAAAAAACTATCAACTGAGTAATATTCTAAAAATTTATTGTCAACTTTAATCTTCAAACTTCCATTATCTCCTATGCCTAAAAAAATACCATTAATGTAGTTAGATTGAGAGTTTAATTTAATAACAATTTTATTTTTAATATTATGCATACTGTCATTTATCTTTTTTTTAAAAAAAATAAGTCCCTTATCTTCCCAAATGGCGTAATTTTTATATATTGTTTTTAATATTACATTAGCAATATATTTAAGAGAAAAATCTTTATTTATATGATCATGCAATTTAGTAGTTTTCCATTTTATTTCACTTTGTGGTTTTTTTAAAACATTTAATCCAATTCCAGCAACAATAAAATCATCAACAGATTCTAATAAAACACCTGAAATTTTACTTTTATGAACAAGTACATCATTAGGCCATTTTAATTCAATTTTACTTTTATCTAAACCTAAGGTAATTAGTGTTTCTATTATTGACAAACTAATTACCAATGATAGTTGATGCCAATTAACTTTACTAATTTTTGGCCTAAATATAGTTGACAAAAAAAGATTTCCTTTCATTGATTTCCATTGATTACTATTTCTGCCACGTCCGTTAGTCTGTAAATAAGATAAATATGAACTACCCTCTGGCAATCCTTTTTTTGCATATTCTATAGCTATGTCATTTGTGCTAGAACACGTTTCTATAATTTTAAGATTAAAATTTGTCAAAATTTTACCTTCAAACCATTATCTACTAAAATCATATGAAGTAAAATATTTAAGATAATATTTAAATAATTTAATATTTTTAAGTTTTAAATTATTTCCTAATTTCGGTATAATAAGATAATTTAAAAAAGCAAAAGAAATTCCAAAATAACAAAAAATATATCTAGTTTCAAAAAGCCAAGATTTATTATCATGATTATGATTTATAGTAGAATTAGTATCACCTATTATTGCCAAACTCCATAAATTTTCGCCAGAATTACCTGAAAACAAATTATTCAGATACCAACCAGAAAAAATTATTAAAATTGACAAAACAAATAAAGTATATCTTAAAAAAAATGATCTTTCTTTTATTTTATTATATAAATGGATATCACAATTATTTTGACCTAAAAATACAACTAAAATAATCTTGAATGAAATATAGCTAATAATAAAAGTATAAAGAAAACAATAAGTAAAGATTAGAAAATAACTTTCTTTATTAATAAGTGAAGGTTCAAAGAAAATTAATTGATTAGAATAAAATCCTGAGAAATAAGGTATCCCTAACAAAGAAGTGAAGCCAATTAAAATAAACAAAAATATCGATGGACATTTGAAAATGAGATAACCCATTTTCCTAATGTCTTGTTCATTATTTAATTGGGATGAAATGACTCCAAAACTTAAAGATAAAATTAATAAAGATAGTGCGGATGTAAAAAAATAAAAAACTACTGCACTAAATAATTTTAAACCAACTGCAATTAATAAAATGCCAAATTGAGCAGAAGCAATATATAAAAGTATTTTTTTTAAATTATATGTTCTGGTTAATAAAATTGAAAAAATAAAAATAAACGTTGTACCCATTAATAACAATACATTAAAAAAATCGGAACTAATTTGATTTAAAGTTAAAAAGCGTAAAATTATATAAAGTCCAAGAGGTAAAAATAGTCCAAACAAAACAAGTGAGTAAGAAATTGAATTAAAGCTTAACAAATCATACCTAGAATTCGAGATATAAAATTGACGACATCTTAATAAAAAAGAAAAAAATAAAGTAAAAATTACTATATCCAAATTACTAAAAGTTAAGTGGGAAACAGTTGAATTATTTTCAACAATTGGAAAACTTTTAAAAATAACGTCTAAATTTATTGAATTTGAAAGTTTATAAAAAAAATACAAACTTAAAAATAAACAAAGATCAGAAAATCTATTTTGAAAAAAATTGTTTCTATTATCTATTTGATTTTTTGAAATTTTAGCCATCAAATAAGAGGATAAAATTATCAAATACCAAGCTAAGAAAAATTGTATCAAGTTATTTGAAGTAATTACTACTAATAAGCTAAAAATTGATAATGATAAATAACTATTTATTTTAAATTTTTTTGAAAAGTCATCTATTGAAGTTATTGAGTATATTGATAATATCAACCCAATAAATGTTACGATAATTATTATGCTAGAAACAAGGATATCAAATCTTAAATACCAGTCTATAAATAGATGATCAAATTTTAATAAAGTGTAAAAATATTGTGGTACATCCTTATCCAAATTTAATATTTTAAAAAAAACATACAAACTTAAAATAAATGAAATAGCTATTAAAATTATATGCAAAGCATATAAAAATTCAGTTTTTATTTTTTTACTTGAAAACTGAAACAATAAAAAACTTAGTAATGGGAAAATAAATAATAATATTTCCATGATTCACAACTTTATTTTTTATATTAAAATATAATATAAAGGTATGAATGTAACTAAAAAAAATCAGTTTAATACTTTGATTAATTAATGATTAAGTTTATCCCCCAAAATCATCAAGCATTATATCTTCCCTATCCACACCAAGATCAAGAAGCATATTAATAACTGATTGGTTCATCATGGGGGGGCCACACATGTAATATTCGCAATCCTCTGGTGCAGGATGGTCTTTAAGATATTGTTCATATAAAACATTATGAATAAATCCAGTAAGGCCGTCCCATTTATCTTCAGGCATTGCATCTGAGAGCGCTACATGCCAACTGAAATTTGAATTCTCTTTTGCTAATTTATTAAAATCCTCTACATAAAACATTTCTTTTTTTGATCTAGCACCATACCAAAAGGTAACTTTACGTTTAGTTTTAATTCTATTAAATTGATCAAAAAGATGGCTTCTCATAGGTGCCATCCCTGCACCACCACCAATAAAAACCATTTCTTTATCAGTTTCTCTAGCAAAAAACTCACCAAAAGGACCTGAAATAACCACCTCATCACCAGGTCTTAAGTTAAAAATATATGAAGACATCTTTCCAGCCGGAATTCCTGTAGAGCCTGGTGGAGGAGAGGCTATTCTTACATTTAACATTACAATACCTTTTTCATCAGGACAATTTGCCATAGAATAAGCTCTTTCTATTGGCTCATTACTTTCAGCGTTAAAATCCCATATTTTGAATCTATCCCAATCTTCATGATATTCTTTTGCAACGTCAAAATCCTTATATGATAATGAATAACTTGGCGCCTCAATTTGTATATATCCTCCAGCTCTGAAGTTGACATCTTCACCTTCTGGAAGTTCTAATATTAATTCTTTTATAAAAGTAGCAACGTTGTCATTGCTTCTAACTTTACATCTCCATTTTTTAACACCAAAGACTTCTTCTGGAACTTCGATTTCCATATCTTGTTTTACAGCAACTTGACATGATAAACGATCCCCACAAGACGCTTCTCTTTTGTTAATATGACTCTCTTCAGTAGGCAAAATAGCTCCACCACCTGAGTGAATTTTAACTCGACACTGAGCGCAAGTTCCGCCTCCTCCACAAGCCGATGGAACAAAAAGTTTTTCTGCTGCAAGAGTTTGTAATAATTTACCACCTGCTGGAACAGATACAGTTTTTTCACCATTAATGGTAATATTTACATCTCCTGATGAAACTAGCTTACTTCTAGCAAATATGATGATTGAAACTAAAGTAAGCACTATCATTGTAAAAAGAGTTATACCGAGTACAAATGTATCCATTTCTTAATCCTCTAAAGTTTAACACCAGAAAAACACATAAAAGCCATTGCCATAAGCCCGGCAGTTATAAAAGTAATTCCAAGTCCTTGTAAGCCGTCAGGTATGTCACTATACTTTAGTTTTTCTCTAACACCTGCCATAGTGGCAATTGCCAAGGCCCAACCAAAACCTGAGGCTATCCCATAAGTTGTAGCTTCTGAAAAATTATAATCTCTTTCAACCATAAATAGTGAACCTCCTAATATTGCACAATTTACAGTTATTAAGGGAAGAAATATTCCAAGTGCGTTATATAGTGGTGGAAAATATTTGTCTAATATCATCTCTAGAATTTGAACCAACGCAGCTATAACACCTATGTAAGAAATAAGTCCTAGAAAAGTTAGATCAATGTCTGGAAATCCTGCCCAAGCTAATGCACCTGGTTTTAGCAAATATGAAAGTATAATATTATTAGCGGGAACTGTAATTGATTGAACTATCATTACTGAAATACCTAAGCCAATGGCTGTTGATATTTTTTTAGATACAGCAATGAAGGTACACATCCCTAAAAAGAAAGATAGAGCTAGATTTTCTACAAAAATTGCTTTTACAGCTAAAGAAATCAAACCTTCCATTAATGTTCCTCTAGTGTTTGTATTTTGTATTCACGGACCTCAACTTGTGATTTTTTCCATGTTCTAACACCCCAAATAATAAATCCTATAATAAAAAAAGCTGAGGGAGGAAGAAGTAACAAACCGTTTGGAACATACCACCCTCCATTGCTCACAGGTTCAAAAATCATCACTCCAAATAACGAACCAGATCCAAAAAGCTCACGAATTACTCCAACACTCATCAATAAAAGACTATATCCTAGACCATTTCCAACACCATCTACAAACGATTCAAATGGCTTGTTTTTCATTGCAAAAGCTTCTGCTCTTCCCATAACAATGCAATTTGTAATAATTAAACCTACAAAAACTGATAATGTTTTAGAAATCTCATAAGCATATGCTTTTATGATTTGGTCAACTAGAATTACCAAGGATGCAATTATAACCATCTGAACAATAATTCTAATTGAATTTGGTATATAATGTCTTAAAAATGAAATAAATAAAGATGAAAATCCACAAACCGCTATCACAGCTAATGACATAACAAACGCAACATTCAAAGAAGACGTTACTGCTAAAGCAGAACAAATTCCTAAAACCTGAAGTGTTATAGGGTTATTATCCACCAAAGGATCAGTAAGTAGTTGTTTCCTTGTCTGAGACATTAAGCTTCTCCATTTTGTAAATTTATTAAAAACTTTTTAAAACCAGACTCACCCATCCAAAATTTAACTAAATTATCAACACCATTTGAAGTAAGAGTAGCTCCAGCTAAAGCATCAATATGATGATCTTTATACTTTTGAGTTTTAGCTACTGTAATCATCAGTTCACCATTTTTATTATTAAGTTTCTTTCCTTTCCATTGAGCTTTCCATTTAGGATTATCTACTTCAGCGCCTAATCCGGGTGTTTCTGCATGTTGGTAAAATTGAAGACCAAAAATATCATTACCATTTTTTTCTAAAGCTATAAAACCGTATAATGTCGACCACAAACCATACCCATGTATTGGAAGTATAATCTTGTCCAAAGATCCATCTTCTTTTTTAAGAAGATAGACAGTTGCAAAGTTGGTTCGCCTTCCTATTGACGCTGGATCTTCTTTTAATAACGTACTAAGTTGAGGATCTTGTGCAGCTTTTCTATCATCAAAAGTTAAAGGATTAAAACGATTTGTAAATTTACCCTGATTTAAGTCAACAACTATTGGTTCGAATGAAG
This sequence comes from uncultured SAR116 cluster alpha proteobacterium, assembly GCA_902618025.1. Taxonomy (GTDB): domain Bacteria; phylum Pseudomonadota; class Alphaproteobacteria; order Puniceispirillales; family Marisalimonadaceae; genus Marisalimonas. The sequence continues at coordinate 159,255 of CACMYY010000001.1, read as the reverse complement.
AAAATGACTTTTTGACATCAATCCCTTCATAATAAAGTCCAGCAACTTGAAGAATATTTTTTTGTTTATCAACTGCTTTGTTAACTTCCTGAACTTCTTTTAAATTTACAGCAGCAAAAGAAACAACCATAGAACAAACTAGACATAGTGTTATTGCAACAAATAAAGTTTTAGTCATGCCATCAACTGGCATATTTTTAAATTTAGTTAAAATATTATTGGGTTTGGACATTAAATTTTGTCCTTCTTTTAATATTTGCCATAACAACAAAATGATCAATCAATGGCGCAAATATATTTCCAAATAAAATTGCCAACATCATACCTTCAGGAAATGCAGGATTTAACACCCTTATCATTACAACCATAAATCCTATTAATGCGCCATATATGTATCGTCCAAGGTTTGTATGACTCCCAGACACAGGTTCAGTAACCATAAAAACTAATCCAAAAGCATAACTTCCAATAACTAGATGCCAATACCAAGGCATACTAAACATTGGGTTTGTGTCTGAGCCTACCCAGTTAAGAAATGAAGAAAAAATGATCATTCCTAAAAGACATCCTACAACCATCCTATAGTTTGCAATTTTTGTTAAAAGAAGGAAAACCAAACCTATTGCGCATGCAAGCGTAGACGTTTCACCAAGTGAACCTTGAATAGTTCCAAAAAAAGCATCCGCCCATGTTATTCCATAATTACTTAAACTTTCATATCCTTCGGCAGCAGCTATTCCGAGAGAAGTAGCTCCTGAATATCCATCAACTGGAGTCCAGATTGAGTCACCTGACATGTAAGCAGGATAAGCAAAATATAAAAATGCACGACCTGTGAGTGCTGGATTAAGAAAATTTTTACCAGTTCCACCAAAAACCTCTTTTCCAACTACTACACCAAAGGCAATACCAAGTGCTACCTGCCACAACGGAGTAGATGCAGGCAAGGTTAATGCAAATAACATAGAAGAAACTAAAAAACCTTCATTTACTTCATGACCTCTAATAGTAGCAAATGTTACTTCACAGATACCTCCAGCTATCAAAGTTGTTAAATAAATTGGTAGAAAATACAATAATCCATGAAAAACATTCGATACTAAACTCTCCGGACTAATTCCTAAGCCAGTAAATTGAAGCAATGATATACGCCATCCTGATTGAGCTTCAATACCTACAGTAGCCAAAGCACTATTAGTCTGTAAACCAGTGTTGTAAAGCGCCCATATGATACAAGGTATAGTAGAAATGACAACATACGTCATTACCCTTTTCATATCTACAAAGCTTCTTGCGTGGGGAGCAACTTTTGTAACTGTGTTACTTGTAAAAAATATTGTCTCAACCATTTCGAAAATCGGATAATACTTTTCATATTTTCCACCTTTTTCAAAATGAGGTTCTAGAGAATGGAAGTAGTTTCTTAATGACATTAATTAACCTTCTTTTTCAATTTTTGTTAAACTGTCTCTTAGAGCAGTACCATATTCATATTTTGCAGGACAAGCAAAGGTACACAATGCAACATCCTCTTCATCAAGTTCTAGCGCACCTAATGATTGAGCAACGTCGGTATCCATTACCAAAAGAGATCTAAGTAATTGTGTTGGCAAAAAATCTTGTGGCATTAAAGTTTCAAAAACACCTGTTGGAACCATTGCTCTTCTTCCTCCATTTAAATTTGAGGTTAGATTAAATAGTTTAAAAAAACTAAAAGCTGATAAAAGGACAGGCATAACTGAATATTTATTAGGCTGAGGTTTAATCCAACCAAAAAAATGTTTTTCTTTATCTTCTTTTATAATCGTAATCTGCCTAGAATATTTTCCTAAATAAGCCATGTCTCCAGTCGCGTGAAAGCCTGAAAGAATAGATCCAGAAATTATTCTGCAATCCTCAGTTTTATTATATTCTCCTTCAAGAATATCATCAAGAGATGCACCAACAATAGTCTTGACTAATCTTGGGTTATTAGACAAAGGACCAGATATTGAAATAGTCCTGTAGATATCAACATAGCCATTAATAAATAATTTTCCAATCGCAATCACATCTTGATAATTTATTGACCAAACTGTCTTATTGGCATTTGGTGGGTCTAAAAAATGCATATGGGTGCCACTTAAACCGGCAGGATGTGGTCCAGCGAATTCATATGTTTCAAAATTATTGACCTTAATTTCACTACCTTCTTTTTTACATATGAAAACATTACCATTAGTCAAAAGTGAAATGCGTTTTACGCCTTCTTCAAATGATTTAAGATCATTCATAATAATAATATCTGCATCTGGGCTGAGTGGTTCTGTATCCATAGCAGTTATAAAAATTGAAGATGGTTCAGATTGACTATCAGGAATTTTTGAATAAGGTCTTGTTAAAAAGGAGGTCCATAAGCCGCTACTAAATAGGCATTTTTTTGTAAATTCTTTTTTTGATTTTTCTTTCGAGTGAAGTTTTTTTACATCAATCCCTTTATCTTCTACATCTTCTATATCAATAACAACACTCAAAAGTGCTCTTTTTTCTCCCCTATTAATTTCTTTTACAAAACCTTTACAGGGTGAAACAAAAAACACATCTGGATTATCTTTGTGACAAAAAAGAGGTGTACCTCTTTTTACCTTTTCTCCTACATTTGCTAACATTTTTGGTTTAATACCATTATAATCAGGACCTAGAATTGCAACCGATTTTGGAATTTTTGTATCTTCTACAACTTGTTTTGGTACCCCTGCAACAGGAATATTCAGACCTTTCTTAAGATTGAATTTATACATTAAAAGTAATATTTACCTCTGTTTAAAAAATGATTTTAGTATGATTAAAACAAGTTTATTTAGATATTATTTTGTATATAATATATTCAAAAAAAAACAAGAGTGTATATGGATTTTTTTTGTTTTTTTTTTATAAATATATTTTTGACAATAATTAAAGCAATTAACTAAAGAAGTTCTATGGTAAAACTGGAAACAGATAAAATAATTATTACTTCAAAGAATAAATTTTCATTTTTTTTTCTAATTTTGACTATTTGTATTAATTTTTTTTCATGCTCTCAAGAAAAAAATTACAATGCTCAATTAAAAGGAAACACAATGGGGACTTATTATATCATTGATTTAGTAAATGTTCCAAAAAAATTGAAAATTAAAAAAATTGAAAAAGAAGTTCGAGATACTCTTGAAAAAACAAATAAGATTTTATCTAATTGGGATAAAAATTCTGAAATTAGTATAATTAATAAATTTAATAAAACTACACCAATAAAAATTTCAAATGAATTAAATGAAGTTTTCAAAACTGCAACCAATATTAATGTTAATACCAATGGTTTTTTTGACATAACACTTGATCCTATAATTGAACTTTGGGGATTTGGTTATAAAAGCAAACAAATTCAAACGGTACCTACAGAACAGCAAATTAAAAATACACTATCTTTGGTAGGACAAAGATCACTTTTAAGTATTAATTACGATAATAAAGAGCTTACAAAAAAAAATAAAAATTTAACGATTAATCTATCACCTATTGGAAAAGGATTTGGAATTGATTTAATTGGAAGAAAATTAGATCAACTAGGAGTAAAAAATTACTTAATCAATATTGGAGGAGACATTCTTACCAAGGGTCACAATAAAAAAAGGAAAAATTGGATAATTGGCATAGAAAATCCAAATTTAGACGTAAAATTAATTAAAGAAATTGTTAACATAACAAACAAAGGTTTAGCAACATCAGGAGATTATAAAAATTTTTTTACTGAAAATGGGAAAAGATATTCACACATAATAAATCCTAAAACTGGGAAACCAATTACACATAAAACTAAATCAGTAACAGTAATCCATGATAATTCAATGAAAGCCGATGGGTGGGCTACAGCCCTTTTAGCTTTAGGAAGAATGGAAGGATTAAAAATAGCTGAAAAAGAAAAGATAGCAGTTCTTTTTATTGATAAAGTTGATGGTAAGCTAAAAAAGTTTAAAAGTAACAAATTTTTAAATTTAAACAAAATTGATTGAGGTTCATAATTATAAGTAGTAAATAGTAAGTATGGAAATTTTTATCATATCATTTGTTATATTTTTAATTATCATTCTAATAATGTCATTAGGTGTAATGTTAATGAATAAAAATATTAAGGGAAGTTGTGGAGGCTTGAATGCCATCTCTGACTCAAATAAGTGCTCTGTATGTAATAAAGATATAGATCCTAATAGTCCTTTGATAAGTCAACTTAACTGTAAAAGAACTCAAAAAATTAACATTTCTTAATTTAGTTAAGTGGTAAAAATGCAAGTATTAAAAATGAAATTAACGTTATTATTCCATTAATCCACGCTTTTGTTTGCCACCCTTTTTTTTTAATTTTCAAATTAATTATAAATAATCTTCCAAAAACAATAAATATTAATAATAAAATTAGATCGTACGAAGAAGAATAAGAAAAAAACTCAACAAACTTACTGTAATCTGTAAACATAAATATTATTTCAAATTTTGTACTTGATTATATTCAAAAAGATAAATTCCAATAAAAATCATTACTAATGATAATAAATGAAAAAACTGAAATTCTTCTCCTAGAAAAAATACAGCTAATAAAGAACTAAAAACTGGTACTAAATTAGTATACAAACCAGATCTTGAAGGGCCTATTTTTTCAACACCCTTCATAAAAAATATCTGTGCTAAAAATGATGGAAAGATAATTATAACACCCAATATTATGATTCCTTTTAAACCAGGCAAAATTAACTCATAAGATAAAGTTTCATATATTAAACCAGGAAGAGAACCCAGAAATGCTACATATGCAAAAAAAGTTAATAGAGATAAAGCACTAATTTTAGGTTTTTTTCTTAAACCAACTGCATAAATTGCATACAAGGTACAAGCAAATATCATTACGATATCACCACTGTTTAATTCTAGTTCAATTAAATAATTAAAGTTTCCAGAACAAACAACAATCAATACTGCTATAAAAGTTATCAAAACACCTAAGAATTGGGTAAAATTAATTTTATCTTTCAACCATATCCATGCAATTATGATTATAAATGCAGGCATTGTCCCTTGGACCAAACCAAGATTTATAGCTATCGTATCATGTGCAGCAACATAGTACGCAGAATTAAAACCAGTAAAGCCAAACAACCCCATGAAAATAAGCCATTTAATATTTTTGTTTAAAATAATCCAAGTTTCAATTAATTGATTCCTACATAAAATTGATAAAATTATTGAAACGAAAAACCATCTCACACTGACTATTAATAACGGTGAAACTTCTCCTACTGCAGCCCTTCCCGCAACAGTATTAAAAGCCCAAAATATTGATGTTAGGGTTAATAGAAAATGAGGATTAGTTAAAATTTTCATAAATTTTTGTATATAATGTGCTTAAATATATTGAATAAAAAAAAATTAGTTGTTATTTATCTAATATAATTCTTTTAATTGATATTCAATTTTAATTTTTGGGAGATAAAATGTCAGACACACAATATTTAGCTGCAAAAACTATTGACGAAGCAGTTGATGCTCATAAAAAAGCTAATGGAACAGCACGGTTTTTAGCTGGTGGAACAGATTTGTTAGTTCAAATCAAAAGCGGAATCAGAAAACCTAACTTAGTTATAGACATTAAAAAAATTGTTGAGTTAAATTCAATTAATGAAATTTCAGACGGTGAATTTGAGATAGGTGCCTCAGTATCAGGCAGTAATTTAAATAGAAATTCTAAATTTGCTAAGCTTTGGCCCGGTGTTTTAGAGGCGTTTCGATTAATCGGATCAGAACAAATACAAGGAAGAGCGTCTTTAGGTGGAAATCTATGCAATGGATCACCAGCTGGTGATAGTGTTCCGGCTTTAATTGCAGCTGGCTGTAAAGCAGTTATTGCTGGTACTAAAGGTAGAAAAGATGTACCAATTGAACATTTTCATTTAGGACCAGGAAAAACAGTTTTAGAAAATGGAGAAATGTTAGTGAGTTTAAAGTTTCCTAAACGTGTTTCAAATTCTGCAGATGCTTATTTAAGAATGACACCTAGAACTGAGATGGATATTGCTGTTGTTGGTTGTGGTGTAAATATTTCATTAGAAAATGATACTTGTACTCATGCAAGAGTTTCGTTAGGTGCTGTTGCACCAACACCCTTATTAATTGAGGAAGCTTCCAAGATAATGGTTGGGTCAAAGCTTGATGATGATACTTTAGATAAAGTTTCTGAGGTATGTATGAATTCTTGTAATCCAATTAATGATAAAAGAGGAACAGTTGATTATAGAACAAAAGTTGCAGGCGTTTTGTTTAAAAGAGCTGCAAAATTAGCAGCTGATAGAATAAGAGGAAATTAATATCATGGCAAAAATTCAAGTTTCAACTAAAATAAATAACGAAAATATAGACTATTTGTGCGAACCACATGATACTATGTTGGATGTTTTAAGAAACCAATTAAATTTGACTGGATCAAAAGAAAGTTGTGGTTCAGGCGACTGTGGATCATGCAGTGTTATCCTTGATGGTGAATTAATCTGTTCTTGTTTGATGTTAGCTGCAGAAGCGGAAGGTAGTAATATTGAAACAATTGAAGGTATGTCTGAAGGAGGAAAGCTTCATGCATTACAACAAAAGTTTCTTGAAAAAGCTGCACTTCAATGTGGCATATGTACTCCTGGTTTCTTAATGGCCTCCAAGGCTCTATTAGATCACAATCCTTCACCAACAGAAACTGAGGTTAGATATTGGTTAGCCGGTAATCTATGCAGATGTACAGGATATGACAAAATTGTAAAAGCTGTACTGGAAGTTGCTAATGAAATGAAGGAGAGCGCATAATGAATGAAATTAGCAACAAATGGATTGGTAAAAACACAATAAGACCTGACGGTGCTGATAAAGTTACTGGTCGAGCTCAATATTCATCAGACACCTCAATGCCAGGTATGATCTGGGGGCATGTGCTTAGAAGCCCTCACCCTCATGCAAAGATAATATCAATTAACACCAAAAAGGCTGAAGCATTAGAGGGTGTTAAGGCAGTAATAACATCGAAAGATGTAGTTGATTTTCCTATCGACACTCCTGTTATACTTGGTATTCAAGACATGCGATGGATGTGTAGAAATGTAATGGCTAGAGACAAAGTTCTTTTTCATGGTCATCCTCTTGCAGCTGTTGCTGCAACTACTGAAGCGATAGCAGAAAAAGCATGTGAATTAATTGAAGTAGAGTATGAAGTTTTACCTTGGGCAATTGAGATAGATGATGCAATAAAACCTGATGCCCCTATTTTACATGATCATATTCAATTTGAAGGAAAACCGTCTAATATAGCCGGCACTCTTGAGCATAAAAAAGGTGATATTGATAAAGGTTTTTCAGAAGCAGATGTTATCATAGAAAGAGAATTTAAAACTGAAGCAGTTCATCAAGGTTACTTAGAAACACATTCATGTTTAGTGAGTGTTGCGGCAGATGGTAGAGCTACTATATGGAGTTCAAGCCAGGGTCAATTTATGGTAAGAGCAATGACCTCATATTTAACTGGTATACCACAGAGCAACATTAGAGCAATACCAGCTGAAATTGGTGGAGGGTTTGGAGGCAAAACAATTGTTTATTTAGAGCCATTAGCAACAATCTTGTCACAAAAAACAGGTCGTCCAGTTAAAATAGTTATGAACAGAGAAGATACAATGAGAGCTTCTGGGCCAACTTCAGGCTCTAAAAGTAAAATAAAAATTGGTGCTACTAAGGATGGAAAAATTGTTGCAGCACAAGGAACATATTATTTACAAGCTGGAGCGTTTCCTGGTTCTCCGATTAGAGGTGCAGTAGGATGTTCTCTTGCACCATATGATATTCCTAATGCCCATACTTTTGGATACGACGTTGTTTCAAACAGATGTAAAGTTGCTGCATACAGAGCACCTGGAGCTCCTATAGGGGCTTATGGCGTAGAGTGTGTATTAGATGAAATTGCTGAAAAACTTAGAATGTGTCCTCTAGAATTAAGAAAAGTTAATGCCGCAAAGGAAGGTACAAAAGCAGTTCACGGACCAACCTACCCACAGATGGGATACTTAGAAACAGTTGAAGCTGCATTAAATCATCCTCATTATAAAGCTCCTTTAGGAAAGCATCAAGGTCGTGGAGTTGCAAGTGGTTTTTGGTTTAATGCTGGTGGAGAATCAAGTGCACAGTTAAATATCACTGAAGACGGAAATGTTGTTGTTACAACTGGACATCCAGATATTGGAGGCTCAAGAGCATCGATAGCTAACATTACTGCAGAATTGTTAGGTATTCATCACGATAAAGTATCTGTTTTAATTGGTGACACTGCAACAATTGGATACAGTAATCTTACTGGAGGAAGTAGAGTTTTATTTGCATCAGCTATGGTTGTAACAGAATCTGCTAAAATAGTAATTAAACAATTAAAACAAAGAGCAGCCAAAATTTGGGGTATAGACGAAGAGGCAATCGAATGGGAAAATGGAGAAGCCAGACCTGCCGGTGATAATGCAGGAAAATTTTCTCCTCTTACATTATCTGAATTAGCCGAGAAAGCTACAGCTACTGGTGGCCCAATTGGAGCTGGATATCAGGTAAACACTGAAGGTGCTGAAGGTGGCTTTGCAACACATATATGTGATGTTGAAGTAGATATGGACCTTGGTATTGTAAGAGTTAAACGCTATACATCTATACAAGACGTTGGAAAAGCAATTCATCCTGATTACGTGGAAGGTCAGCTTCATGGAGGCTGTGTTCAAGGTATTGGGTGGGCTTTAAGCGAAGAATATATTTACAATGAGAATGGTCATTTGGATAATACTGGATTTTTAGATTATAGAATGCCTGTATGTTCAGATTTACCAATGTTAGATACTGTACTAATTGAAATCCCAAACCCAAAACATCCACAAGGAGTAAGAGGTGTAGGTGAAGTACCTTTAGTACCACCTTTAGCAGCAATATCAAATGCAGTTTATCAAGCAATCGGGAAACGTTCTTATAGTCTTCCAATGTCTCCGCCTAAAGTTTTGAAAATTATTGAAGGTAATTAATTGTAAAAAAAGCGTTATTATTTGATCAGTGGATCAAGATAATAAAACTTGGATATTGTTAGCTTGTTTTGTTACATTTTTAGGCGTCTGTGGCTACGCGAGCTATGAAATTTTTGTAAAACTATCAGGAATATCTGGAGTTGAAGTTTCAGTTTGGAGATTTGGTTTAGGTGGCTTACCTTATTGATATTATGCTTAATCAATCCAACATCAAGAAACTTAATTAATCTACTTAAAAAAATTCCCTACCCCATTGTTATTCTTTCAGTTCTTGGGATGGCTTATGGACAATTTTTATTTCATTGGGCTTTAGACTTTGCTTCAGTTGTTCATGTGGCCACTATGGTTACAATAATTCCAATAGGAGTTGTTTTCGTAGCTCGTGTAATTGAAGGAACTAAGATTACACCTCCAAAAATAATAAGTGGAATTGGTGCCTTTCTAGGGTGTATTTTTTTACTTACTGACAGATACTTGGAACAACTCAGTGGAGATGGTGATAGTATCTTGGGAATTTATTTATCTATTGGATGTGCTTTAGTAGGAGCAATTTACCTTGTTATGGTAAAGCCTTATGTTCAAGTGTATGGCCCTATTAGGATGACTACATACGCTTTTGTATTGGGTTTCTTAGCCTTATACCCATTTATAGGCGTAATTTGGAATATATGGAAAAATCCATTTAATCTTTTTGATAGAACACATATTGAGTATATGTCCATAATGACTCTTGGGGTTTGGAACACCTTTAGCATTCATACTTTGGTTATGGGGATTATCCAAAATTCCTGATATAGCAAGAGGAAATTATTTATTTTTCTTAAAATCTGTAATTGCTCTAGGATTGGTGTTTTTTATCCTTGAAGATGGTATTACGATAATCAATTAATAGCAATTTTAGCAATAACTGGATTTGTGATGTTAGAAATTTTTTATGATTCAATTTCTAATTTTTTTAGATTAAATAGAAATTAATTAAATCAGATAGAAAAATAATTTAACTTAATATAAGAATATTACTCATTTCACAAAAAGGTTAGTCGTCTTATGAAGATCAGAATAATTATACAATAATTTATAGAGTTAAATTCAGCTAAAAAATTATCAAATATTAAATTAAATTATGAAAAATAAATCAAATAAAAACAGTAATATGAACGAAAAAATTAAATTTGAAAATGAATTTAAAGATATTTATAATCAAATGGAATATTCTAATCAAAATATTTTTATTACTGGCAAAGCTGGTGCAGGTAAAACAACTTTATTAGAATATTTTAGAAACAATTCAAAAAAAAATTTTGTAATTTTAGCATCAACAGGAATATCTGCTATTAAAGCGAAAGGTAAAACTATTCATTCTTTTTTTCTTTTTCCACCAAGAATATTAATAAATGAAAAAATAAAAAGGTTGAGAAGTAAAGTAATAAGTAAAATTGATACTATTTTAATTGATGAATGCTCTATGATAAGATGTGATGTTCTTGATGCTATAGATCAATCACTAAGATTAAATAGAAATAGCAATAAAAGCTTTGGTGGCATTCAAATTATTCTTTTAGGAGACTTACATCAACTTCCACCAGTAATAAGAGAAAATGAAAGAGAAATTTTTAATAATTTTTATCCAGTTGGTCATTATTTTTTTAATGCTAATTGCTTTGAAGAAAGTAATATTAAAACCTATGAATTAACAAAAGTCTTTAGACAAAAAGATAAAAATTTTATAAGTATACTCAGCAATATTAGATCTGGAAAAATTAACGATAATGACCTTAATGTATTAAATACCAGAATAATTAATCAAAACTCTGATATTCCGTCAGAGACAATTATATTGTCACCTACAAATAAAAGAGTGGATTCAATAAACAATCTAAACCTTCAAAACATAAATAGCGAGACATTTTCTTATAAGGCATCTGAAAATGGTGACTTCAAAGAAAAACCAGCTGATGAAATTCTTGAGCTAAAAGTTGGAGCTCAAGTTATGTTAATTAAAAATGACTTTAAATCTCCAAAAAGATGGGTGAATGGCTCAATTGGGGTAGTTACTCAGTTAACAGAAAATTCTATTCAATTAAAAATAAAAAATAAAATATATAAAATTAAACAAGATACTTGGGAAAAATTTGATTATTTAATTAAAGATGGTCAAGTTGTACATGAAGTTGTAGCAACTTTTACTCAATACCCTATCAAACTAGCATGGGCTGTGACAATTCATAAAAGCCAAGGACAAACATTTGAAAAAGCTATTATAGATCTAGATAGAGGGTCATTTGCTCCTGGACAAACTTATGTTGCATTAAGTAGAGTAACCTCTTTGGATGGTCTTTTTTTAACTAGGAAAATTAATGTTTCTGATATAGTTTTTGATAAAAATATTGAAAATTATTTTCTTTGTTGATTTTTTATATTTAATTGTTCTCGAAATGCAATCAAAATGCCCGAAGAAGCAATTAAGAACATTCCAAAAGCATTTAAATAACTAGGCCAAACTCCAAAAAAGACTTTGCCCCAAATAGTTGCGAAAACTAAATACGAGTAATCCATTGGAGCCAACCAACTACTTTCAGCTGTCTGATAGGCTTTAGCTAAGAGCATGTTACCAGTAATATTTAATATTGAACATGATAAACAAAATGAGAAAACGATGAAAGTTAATAAAGGCCATCCTATAAAAACAAATGGGCTTGTATCTCTATATATAGAAACCTTATAAATAAACTCAAAAAACAATATTCCTAAAGAAGCAGAAACAAAAAACATTATACCAACTGCCAAAGTGAGAGACATAACAGATTCTTCCCTACAATATTTTCTGATAAGAATAATATTACATGCAAAGAAGAAACCAGCCATTATAGGTAATATCTGCAACAAAGAAAAATTTTCAGACCATGGCTCTAAAATCAACAAAGCGCCAGAACTACCTAAAATCAAAGCAAAAATTCTCCATATCCCAATCCTTTCATTAAGAAAAATTATTGCTAACAAAGAAACAAAGATTGGGAAGGTATAAAGACCAGCTGCCATCTGCGCGAAAGTTAATTTTGGAGATGCTGCAAAGAAACAAAACATGCAGGTAGTCATCATAAGAGCTCTAAAATATACAGGCTTCCAGTTGATAGGAAAAAGAAGATGAATCCCGTTAGTGTATTTAGCTATCAACATTAATAAGACTATATTTCCAATTGATCTAATAAATTGTAACTGCCAAAAACTTGTTTCGCTCGACATGAATTTAATTAAACTATCTTGCAAAGATAAAATTATTACTCCTAAAACCAGCATTGATAATGAAGAAACGGGATTATCTTTTAGTTGTGGATGTAAAAAATTAAATCTCACCTTTTAGAGACCTATCATGACTAAAAAAAGGATTTCTTGTACAAGTTATTAATTTCATCTATGTAACGAACTGCAATTACATGTCGTCTTATTTTTAGTGTTGGCGTTAATTGACCATTATCAGTACTAAAACCTTCATTCGATAAAATAAATTTTCTAATTTTTTTAGTTTGAGATAAATTTTGGTTAACTGAATTTAATATATTTTGAAATTTTTCTTTTAAATCATTTAAATTGCTTTCATATTCCTTAAAAAAAATTTCATTTGGAATGATTAAAGCGATTAAAAAAGGTTTATTATGACCATAAACCATTGTTTGTTCAATTTCTTCAAATGATAGCAAAATATTTTCAATTGGAACGGGAGCTATATTTTCTCCTCCAGAGTTAACTATCATTTCATTTGCTCTTCCATTAATTTTCAAGTATCCATCATTATCAATTGAGCCTAGGTCTCCAGTATGAAGCCATCCATTTACTAAAACTTTCTCAGTATTTTTTTTATCTTTCCAATAACCCTTCATAAGTGAATTTCCCTTTATAAGAATTTCATTTTCACTAGAAATTTTAACCTGAAGCCCCTTAATAACTACTCCCACAGTGTCTATTTTTATGTTATTTATTGGATTACATGATATAAGTGGAGAGCATTCAGTTTGACCATAACCTTGTAAAATATTTATTCCAAGAGATTGAAAGAACAAACCAACTTGTTCATTCAACGCAGCTCCACCAGAAATAAATGCTTGTAAGTTTCCACCAAAATTTTTCTGAAATTTTTTTCTTACTAGCTTATCCAAAACCATATCTTGAACTTCTTCTAGAAAACTTAATTTAATTCTTTTATATTTCTTAATTCCAAATGTTATTGTTTTTTCAAATAGTTTTTGAGAAAATTTACTTTTAGTTAATAATTGGTTGTTTATTTTCTTATACAAAACCTCATAAAGTCTTGGAACTGCAGTCATCAATGTAGGCTTGACACTCAACAAATCATTTACTATTTGATCACGATTTTCATTAAAATAAATTTCTGCACCTATGTAAATAGGTAAGAAAAAACCTGCTGTATGTTCATAAGCATGTGATAGTGGAATTATGGACAAAAATTTATGATCTTTAATTTTAATTTGGGAAACTAATTCTTTTGCTCCAATTATATTAGAAATAATAGATTTATGCGTTAACATTACTCCTTTAGGCTTATCACTAGTTCCAGATGTGTATATAATTGATACTACGTCATTTTCATCGATTTGAGTAATAAAACGTCGTGTAATTTTTGATTTTATATCACTTTTTGAACCTAAGTTTAATAGTTGATTAAATGTATGATAAGTGATGTTAAATTTTTTAAATTTTAAAGTATTTACATCATCAATACAAATCACATGTTTAATTTTATCTAAACCAGGTAATATTTTTAAAATTAGTGATAAAAGTTTTTTGTTAGTAAAAACTATTGATGTTTCTGAGTGAGATAAAAGATAAGAAATCTCTTCTTCGTTGCTAGTTGTGTAACCAGGTACAGTTATTGCACCTAGAGAAATTATAGCTAGATCTACAACACACCACTCATAGCTATTTTCTGCAATAATGGATATTTTATCATTTTTTTTAACACCTATTTCATACAATGCTGAACTTATATTTAGAACTAAATCACCAGCTTTTTTCCAAGAAACCTGCTCCCAGTTACTATTTATTTTAAAACCAAATAGTGTTTTGTTTTCATATAATTCCGAGTTATTAAAGAAAATTTGTGGCAAATTATTCATAAATAAAACCATTAAAATAATAAATTTATATAAACACAAATAGTTAAAAATTAACATTTATTATTTTAATATTTACTATTTTTTTACTAAATTATTAATTGATAATTCATGTTAAGAGTTTAGGAGATATTAAAATATTTTTAAAATATATCGTATACATTATAGTACTTTTTATTTTTATTTTAATAATATCTATGAATAAAAATAAGATAAAATTCTCCAGTGATTTTAATCCAAATATAATTGGGTCGAACATAGACGAATATTTAAAAGATAGAGAAGGACAATTTTCAGATATTAAAAAAGGAGTAGAAAAAAAAGTAATTTGGGCTGAAAAGAATCAAAAAAAAACACCAATTTCAATAGTTTACATACATGGCTTTACAGCCTCCTCTGAAGAAGTCCGTCCTCTTCCTGACAAAATTGCAAGTGATTTGAATGCAAATCTTTTTTTTACTAGGTTAACAGGACACGGAAGAAACCCAGTAGCAATGGAATTATGCTCAATTCCAAGTTGGATGAAGGACTTACATGAAGCAATTGAAATTGGCTCAAGAATTGGTGAAAAGGTTATTTTAATGTCTTCATCAACAGGTGGAACAATAAGTGTAACTTCTGCTCTAGATAGAGAAGTTTCACAAAAAATTTTAGGATACATATTTATGTCACCTAATTTTGGAATAAATAATAAATTTGCAAACATGATATCGTGGCCATTTTCTGAATATTGGTTAAAATTAATTCTTGGTAAAAATATAAAACACAACCCTAGAAATGAGCTTAATAAAAAATTTTGGACAATGTCGTATCCAACAAATGCTCTTATACCAATGGGCAAATTAATAAGAGAAGTAAATAATAAGGATTATAGCACGGTGGATAAACCTGCACTTTTTTACTTTTCAATGGAAGATAAGGTTGTAGATCCTAATAAAATCCAAAAGTTTATATTTAATTGGGGAGGAAAAAAAACAACAAAAATCGTTAAACTTTCAAATAAGGATGATAAATTTTCACATGTATTAGCTGGTGATATCATTTCTCCAAATCAAACTGAGAATGCAAAATTATTAATGGTTAATTGGATAAAAAATTTAAACTAATTATAATTAAAATTTTAAAATTCTCAAAAAAGCTCACTTTTTAAGCATTTGTTTAAAAAAATAATTTTTTGATTTAACTGAACTTTATAAACCATATGATAGGTTGAGTATGAGTTAGATTATGGCATATAATATAAATAAATATGATGAAGCATTTATTAGTAATAGTTCTACCAGAGTTAACTACAAAAAGTTCTATAATTGGTTTCAAAAACAACAAAAATCAGAATTATCAAAAAAACAAATTGATGCTTTAAATTTCTTTGAAAAAACTGGAGTAACTTTTAAGTTGTATTCAGATTCAAATAACAAAGAGAATTTAATACCATTTGATATAATTCCCAGAATTTTAGATCATAAAGAATGGAATAAAATTGTTAAAGGAATTACTCAAAGAGTATTAGCTATAAACTTTTTTCTTAATGATATTTATAATGAACAAGAGATCATTAAACATGGTGTATTGCCTATAGATTTGGTTCAAAATAACCCTGCATTTTTGAAACAAATGCTTGGATTTACACCCCAAGAAAAAACTTATAACCATATTTCTGGTATTGATTTAATTAAAACGGGTACAAGTGATTTTTATGTTTTAGAAGATAATGTTAGAGTTCCTTCAGGTGCTTCTTATATGATTGAAAACAGGGATACAATGATAAAATTATTCCCTGAACTAATTTCAAAATATAACGTTGAAGATAATAGAAATTATACTAAAAACTTATCCGATATATTAAAAGTCGTTGCTCCTACGAAATTTAAGAAAAATCCAAATATTGTTTTACTTACTCCTGGCATTTATAATTCTGCTTTTTTTGAACATGCTTTTTTAGCTGACAAGCTTGGTGTTGAATTAGTAGAAGGTAAAGATCTACGCGTTATCAATGAGTTTTTAAATATGAAAACCATTGAAGGATGGAAAAAGGTTGACGTTATTTACAGAAGAATAGATGATGTTTTTTTGGATCCATTATCATTCAAAGAAGAAAGCTTCTTAGGTGTGCCAGGATTAATGGAAGTTTATAGAAACAAAAATGTAACCATAGCAAATGCACCAGGTACAGGTATCTCTGACGATAAAGCCATTTATTCTTACATTCCTGATATAATAAAATTTTATTTAGGCGAAAAACCAATACTGAAAAACGTAAAAACTTTCAAGTGCCGTTTAAAAGAAGATTTAAAATTTGTGTTGGATAACCTCAATAAGTTAGTCATTAAAGAAGTTCACGGTTCAGGTGGATATGGTATGCTTATAGGTCCATTAGCTAGCAAAAACGAAATATCACAATTTAAAAAAAAATTAATAAGAAATCCTTATAATTATATTGCACAGCCCACATTAGCTCTATCTACTTGTCCTACCTATTCTAAAAAGGGATTAACCCCAAGACATGTAGACTTAAGATCTTTTGCTCTATTAGCTAAAGATAAAGTTAAAGTCATATGCGGTGGACTTACAAGAGTTGCTCTTAAGAAGAACTCTTTAATTGTTAATTCAAGTCAAGGTGGTGGGACTAAGGATACCTGGATATTGGGTACATAATGCTAGGTAGTACAGCTGACTCATTATTTTGGATGTTTAGATATATAGAACGAGCAGAAAATACATTATGCGTAATTGAAAGTGGACTCCAATTATATCTTTTATCATCTTCTAATTTGCAAAATGAATGGGATGCAATTTTAAGAACGAATTCTATAAGGCAATATTTTTTAAGAAAAAACAATTCTTTGGATAGTCTGAAGATAATAAATTTTATGCTTAAAGATTCTAGAAATGTTAATAATATTTTAAGTCTTATTTCAAAAGCTAGAGAAAATGCAAGAAAATCAAGAGTTTCGATAACTACGGATGTATGGGAGTCAATAAACACATGTTGGTTGTATTTAAATAAAGAATTAAATAAACACATTACTGAAAATAAAATTCAATTAATATTACAAACAACAAGAGAGAAGATTGCTCTAATTTTTGGCTTTCTTGAAAAGACAATGTTAAAAAATGAAATTCTTAATTTTTGCTATTTAGGTACTTACATAGAAAGATTTGATAATACAGCAAGAATATTAAATACAAGACAATATTTATTTTTAGATGAGAAAAAATATCGTTTAGAAGGTTATGATAATTTTCAATTAGAAATGATTTTAAGAAGCATGTCTTCTTATAGATCATTTATGTGGAAATATCAGAATGAAATAAATCCTAAAAAAGTTTCTTATTTTTTGATTTCAGACGAAGACATGCCTAAATCACTTATTTTTTGTATTAATGAAACTTTAAAAAATTTAAAATTCATTAATAAAAAAAAATTAAAGAATAGTAGGAGTTATATTAATGCCTTAGGTATTCAAAAAAAGATTAAACTAAAAAATTTAAGTTTGAATAACTATTTATTTTTAAATGGTTTAATCAAATTAAATATGGATTTGGCTACAAATATAGAGGTGGAATTTAATTTCCATTAAGGCAATGATATTAAAAATAAAACAAAAAATTATATATGAAATTGATGGGGTAATTAATTTTGGATACAATAAACTATTACTTACACCTCAAAATAATGAAAATCAAACTATATTGAATTGGAAAATTAAAGTAGATGGTGGAAATAAAGAACTTACTTCTAAGGATCAATTTGGCAATCATATAGATTTAATTAGTATAAAAAATAATGCTAAAAAGATAGAGTATAACGTCCTAGGTAGAGTGGAAACACAGCCTAACTTTGGCATAGTTAAAAGTACAGATAAGGATTTACCAATTTGGTGTTACGTTGATAAAACAAAATTGACTAACCCTGGTAAGTTAATATCAAATTTTTATAAAGAAATTAGTTTCAATTTTGAAGATATAATTGGAAGCCTTCATAATTTATCTTTAAATATTAAATCTAGAGTTAAATATAAAAAAGGAACTACAAATTATAAAACAACTGCTGAAGATGCATTCGAAAAAGGTGCTGGTGTTTGTCAAGACCACACACATATTTTTTTGTCCCTTGTTCGTATGTATAATCTTCCTTGCAGGTATGTTTGTGGTTTATTTATACCAAATGATAATAACATAAATCTTTCAATGCATGCTTGGGCAGAAGTTTTTATAAAAGATCTTGGATGGATAGGCTTTGATATATCTAATGGTATTTCACCCGATGAAAGATATGTAGTAATATCAAAAGGTTTTGATTATAATGATGTAGTCCCTGTAAAAGGTATAATAAATGGAAATTTTATTGAAAATCAAAATTTAGAGTTAAGTATTGATATACTTAACCAATAGTGTGGAAGTACAATGACTTATTGTGTTGGATTAAAATTAAATAAAGGCTTGGTTTTTATGTCTGATACACTAACGAATGCAGGCATTGACAACATTAACACCAACAAAAAAATGTTTAATTGGACTAAAAAAAATGAAAGAAATATTGTTTTATTAACTTCTGGTAATTTAGCCACATCACAGGCCTGTATAAATCTTATAAATGAAGCTATTGAAAATCCTAATGATGATACAGATAGTATTTTAAAAACTAAATCAATGTTTCAAGTTGCCAGAATTGTTGGTAAGATTTTAAGAAATATTTCAAATGAATATGCTTCTGATGGTCAAGCAGGTGAAAACCCCTATTCTTCAACCTTGATATTAGGCGGTCAAATAATTGATCAGAAACATAGACTTTTTTTAATTTATCCTGAAGGAAACTTTATAGAAGCTTCCGAGGATCAGTTATTTTTTCAAATTGGAGAAACAAAATACGGCAAACCTATAATTGTTAGAGCTTTAGAAAAAGAGTCTAGCTTTGGTGATGCAATAAAATTACTTCTTGTATCATTTGATAGTACTATGAAGGCCAACGTCTCTGTAGGCATGCCAATTGACGTATGTACGTTAAAACAAAATGAATTTAAAGCCATTAATCAAATTAGAATTGAAAAGAATAATCAATATTTTGAATATATATCAAAAAGTTGGGGTGAGTCTCTTAAAAAAAGTATCAAAGAATTACCACCATTTGACTTTAAATAATTTAAGAATTTCAATAATAATTATGATATTAAGTAAATTTTCCTATATCAAAAAAATTTAGCATAATGACATTAAGATTAGCCTTTGAAAGGAATTGATGAATGATGAAGATTTATCAATAAATTTTCATTATTGTCTTTTATATATCCAAAAGTAAATTCAACTTTTACTTCATAGGTATCATTAAAACTTTGAAAAAAATAATTTCCCATAGATAAAGCATTATCTTCAAAAATAACAGTTTTTCTTTCACTAAAACTAATTTTTTTCCAAGGTTTGAGTGCAAAACCTCTATCTTCTTCTATAGAGCCACCAATAAAATAAGATAATGCATCTTCATAAGTATAACGAAATTGTTTTTCAAAAGCTAATGTAGGCTTAAATAAGACTTTACATATGTCAAAGGCATAAAATTCCCTAACAAATACCCTTGCTTTTAATTTGAAATCTTCATTTTTTGTATATAAATCTCCTATTTCAATAACATTTTTAGCCCATAACTCTTGTGCTTTAATGATTTCTAATTCGGTCGTATTAATTTTTTCTTTAATAGATTGCATAATAAATATAAACCTTATAAATTGATTATGTTTTAATTATATTTTGAATTTGATAGGTTAAATAGGTTGCTAAATTTTGCCAACGATTGAAACTCTACACATTTAAATATGGCTGTCAATACAATAGAATATTTATATTTAAAACAGCTATTTAAGGGGAAATGTTGAGGTTGCATGGCAAATAATTTTTTCTTTATCATCTTCTGAGTAAACTTTAGTCTCTCCAATTGCAATTGAACTTCCAAACCTTTGAACAATACTTTCAATAATAAAATAATCTCCAAATGCGGGACGAATAAAATTATTATTCTGAGAAAGCGTGCCCCTTTGTGATTTAACAGAGGTATTCATAGCTATAGACATTGTTGTATCAATTACAGACATTAAAACCTGGCCAGAAACAGCCCCAGTTACAAATTGATAATCTAAAGAATTTTTAAGTTTTGCTATTACCCTCCCTTCTTCTATTTTTAAGAATGAAAGCTTAAGTTGTTTTACATATGGTGCAAAAATATATTCATAAATTTCTTCAATGTTTTCCATTGTAATTGTTTTAGTTGGTAATTTATTATCCATGCATTTTCTCAATATCAATTATTAATTATAGATTAATTTTAAAATTAAATTGTTTTCTAGCTTTTATCCAGTTCATTTACTCCAATTATTTTAAATAAGTCATCAATAGTATTTTTATTTATATTTTTAGTTATAAAAACTAAACGTGATTTTTTATCCTTAGTTGGCCATTTTTCTAACCATTCCAAAGGATGGAAAATATGCTGAACCCCGTGAATGACAGCTGGTCGCTTCTCTCCATTTATATTTAAAATACCCTTTATTCTTAGTATATTCTCACCCATCTGGCTCATAAGTAATTCTAGAAAAAAATTAACTGCTGTCATGCTTACTGGCTGAGTTGTTACCATCGCAAAAGTTTCAATGCCATCTCCATGCCGATTTACATTATGATCATGATGATGATCGACATGTTCGTAATGATTATGCAAATTATTAGAAGATTTTTCTTTTTCAATATCTAACCATTTACTAACGTTCCAATCTTTCTTTTGTGGATTATAATCATTAAGTCCAAGTAACTTTGAAACAGGTAAAGAGTTCTTATCACTTCTAATTATAGAGACTTTTGGATTAATATTTTCTATTCTATTTGTTAGAGAATTTATAATTTCTTTGTCAGCAATGTCTGTTTTACTTAATACTATCTTATCTGCAAAAACTGTTTGTTTAACAGCTTCATCATGAGCATTGAATGTAGTTTCTCCATTTACTGAATCAACAACTGTAATTATGCCATCTAACGAATAAATTCTTTGAAGATCCAGTGAGTTCATCAGGGTATGAATTATAGGAACCGGGTTGGCCAAACCCGTAGTTTCAATTATAACGTGATTAAAAAGTGGTATTTCACACTTTTCCATCTTTTTTATTAAATTTAAGAGTGTTGTTTTTAAATCATCTTGGATTGTACAACAAATACATCCATTTTGTAATTCAATTACATTTTCATCAGTAGTTTCAATTAAGTCGTGATCTAAACCAACCTCTCCAAATTCATTAATGATAATAGCTGCATTAGCCATTTTTTTTTGTTTTATTAAAGAAGTTAAAACAGTGGTTTTTCCACTTCCTAAAAAACCTGTTAAAACCGTTATTCCTATGTTTTTGGGAAAATTAGACATTATTGATTAAATAGTTTGCTATAATTTTAGATATGTTGTTATGTTATAACATTACTAACAAAATAATAATAGCGAGCAAATGAAAAATAAATCTGAAACCTACAATGTAATAAAATTCAATCCTGATCCATCTCGTGAAGAGGCAATGAATGCTGTAAAAACTCTAATAGCTTGGGCTGGGGATAATCCTAACAGAGAAGGCTTAATTGAAACTCCAAAAAGAGTTGTGGATGCCTATAAAGAATTTTTTGAAGGCTATAATCTTAACCCTGATGAAATATTACTAAAGACCTTTGAAGAGGTTGAAGGTTATGATGAAATGGTGTTAATAAAAAATATAAGATTAGAATCTCACTGTGAACATCACATAGTTCCAATTGTTGGTATAGCTCATGTGGCATATATGCCTAACAAAAGAGTTGTAGGCATAAGTAAATTGGCAAGATTAGTAGATGTTTTTTCAAAAAGACTTCAAATACAAGAAACATTGACTTCACAAATTGCTGAAACGATTCAAAGAGTTTTAGATCCCTTGGGTGTTGCTGTTATTATAGATGCATCTCATCAATGTATGACAACGAGAGGAGTTCATAAACCTGAATCGAGCACAGTTACTAAACGCATGCTTGGTGTCTTTAAAGATGATGCTGATTTAAGATATGAGTTTATGAGATTAATAAATTAAACAACACAATTAATAATTTATTATAGGTTAAAAAAATTTATATTTTTGGTCTTATATATTCTTGAAAATTACGATAATTTGGTATCAATAGATAAGATTTGTTTTATTAATTTTGTCTCAATATACACATTCCTAGGATGAGGATATTAATTTAGCAACTACTTAATTTAGTGTTTGCAAAATTCAGAGTATGTAGTTACCTAATGCGTCACAACTCTTTGTATGAGTATTAAGTCGAGCACAAATGTTTATCTATTCAAAAATATTAAAAAACACTCAAATCATTTTAATTATAATTTTTGGCTATTAGATGTCATGTACCTAAAAAAGCCAAAGATAAAGTGTTATTGTTTTAATAATATTTGAAATTAGTCATAAATGTGGTTGTCTTATATGCTACTGCCCTAGATGGTTTGATAATTAAAGAGATACCTCCTGTCAGATAATTTGTTGCAAATGTGAAGACTTTAATTAAAATTTAAATTTATAAATATGAACTACTTCAAGTATTTATCCTAATTAGTTAGTTATTGTAGAAAGCATTATAAAATGAATAATAATTTAGAAGTTATAATGGAATCGTATGGAATATCTAATTATAGGATTATCGTACGAAAACAAGAAAATATATATGTTTTATTAGTTCCTGAGATTAGCATCATTGGAAGGGGCAATACATTAAAAGATGCTTATATTGATCTAACGTCTAAACTTGAGGCGTTTCTGTCCGATGCAAATAACATAGGAATATTAGAGACGGTACAAAGAGAAATCTTCTCCTCACATTATAATTCCAAAGATTCAACTACATCTAGTGGTTCCAAAAAATATTTGTACCTAATATTATCGATAATTATCCTAATCATTTTGGGTTACTTGGGAAATTTTTATATAAAAAAAAGCTTTAATGATCTTTCCAACAAAATTGAAAATAAACTCCATAACATTATTACAATTGAAAGTTTAGGAGAACCAATTATCGCGCTAACAAAACGTATGGAAAAAATACCTGAAAAAAGGCGAGAGGAAATCAAAAATTCTTTGCAAAAGCTTGTAATCGAAACAAAACCCTATCTAATTATCTTAAAACCTTTATTAAATCTAAATGATGAAAGTGATAACTAATTTACTTTAAGGGAAACTTATAAAATCACAAATAATTTTCAATATTACTCATCTATAAGGTTATTTGGATGACTTCAACTTTAATCAGCCAAACATCTGCTAAGCTTAATTATCCCCGATCACTATCAATAGTTATCCCAGCCTTTAATGAAGAACAGTATATTGCAGAAACCATTAAAAATATAACACATGTTGCGAAAGATTCACTTGATGACTTTGAAATTATCGTTATAGACGATGGAAGCACCGATGCGACAGTTGAAATAGTTAGAGCTCTAGCAGATAAAATTGATAAACTTAGATTAGTAATACACCCAGTCAACCAAGGAGTTGGTAGTGTTTTTCATACCGGGCTTAAAGAATCAAATTGTGAATATATCACAATCATACCTGGGGACGGAGCATATGACGCAGAGAGTTTAGTTGAAGCTTTTTCTTCTGTGGGCGCAGCTAAACACATTGGAACAACCCGCAAAAGGAGGGTCAATTATTCCCTAGGTCCGAGAACATTTTTTTCTCAGATATTTCAGCTATTTATTGGATTTTTTTTACAAATAGGCGTCACGGATCCACATAGCGTCCAGATATATTACGCGAATGCACTCAAAAGTTTGCACCTTCACCAAAAAGGATATATGTACGCATTAGAAGCATTAGCTAAATTACGATTGCAACAAAATGACGTAATTGAATTTTCGGTTAAGTTAAAGTCTCTCGCAATTGCAAGAAGTAATGCCCTTCAGTTCGGAGTCTTTATATCTATTATAAATCTATTATGGTCTCTTCAAAATATTGGTAGAATCAAAGCCCTTATTGTTACAGGAGTTACATTCACATCAATAATTTTTTGTAATGTTGGTTTTGAAATGATTGACACATTTAAAACTGTACATTTATCAAACGGAATACATACATTTTTATATCATGTTTTAAAGGCCCTTACAATATTAGGAATATTTGTCACTCCGTATTGCCTTGGAATATTACTAATTGGTAAAAATCAAGAAACCAATATAAGAGAAAACAAAGACAGCATTCCACTAATTTATTATTTTGGCGTAGGTTATTGTGCACTATTAATAATTGGTGTGTTGTACGGTGGACTAATTATTCTAACCTCTACCATCGTGCTATCGACCATATTTATTATACTGACGTCAGCGCTAATTTGGAGGCCAAACCTAATTCGAGCGGCTTTGGAATCTTTTGGAAATATGTTTAAACCAAGACGCAGTGTTGATTTTATTTTGGGAATATTTTGCATGTTATCTGTGAGTATATTCTTAATAAACGTCGCCATTCCTATATCATTTCAAGGAAATGACGCTATTCAAATTTATTATCCATTTTTACTTCGAGTAATCGAAGACAATGGGTTTTGGATTACCCAAAATAGCTTAGACCCTTCAAATTTTTTAATCGGGCGCGGAAACGGCTTTCATATGTTTTTTGCCCTCATTTTTGAACAGTATATTGGGACAATAATCGGAGGTGTTAATGTGTTGTGTGGGTTGGTTTCATTTGCTTTAATTACAATAAATTTTTCTAAAATCTTTATTAAAAATGACATAATAAATAAGGCATTAATGTATTATTTTGTAGGCGTTGGAATATGGTTATTGTATTCAATGCATTCGCATGAAATAGAAAAGTATCATTCTCAAACATTTTTTCTATTAGTCTTATTGCTCCTTGCACTAGTTTCGCAAGCATTACCAAAAAATAAAGTTCCCAAACAAGGTGCACTTATTGTTGGTTGTGCAGTATCATTTGTTATACCAATTACATTTCCACAATATTCACTTTTTATTGCATTATTTTTGTCCTCAGGATTTATTTCAGCCATTTTTGTTGGTAAAAGGGATTTTTTTTACTCGTTGATGTTGCAAGGACTTTGCTCTGTAGCTGGATTTATTATATCAATCTCCGTGAATTATTTTCATGTTGGCGTATTTGCACTTCTTCCTCTTAAAATTTTTATTCCGCTCGCAGACTTATCTAAGTTTTTGTCTTGGACAAGTATCGAGATTTGGGATTATTTAGAGCGCTTCCAAAACCTTAATTTATTTAGTAAATTTCTAAATGGTTTAACTTTACATGAATGGGTCATTGATGTTAGTTCACAAGTCGATTTATCTGTTTTTATAATATGCGGAGGCATTTTTTTCTTACTTGAATCAATAAGATCTCGACACTTTGGCAACCTGATTGGGGGCCTAATAATTGTTTTAACTTTAACTTCAATAGCACTGTTCATAGTATCATTGTTTTATGAGTTTAAGTCAGTAAAACTAGTTTCTTATAACACATTCTCTGCGTCAATTATAGGCGTATATTTTGCTATGTTTACCTTTTACTTAGATAACTTTAAAAGTATTGTTAAAACAGGTTTGCTCAATTTAAAGCCTTATTTTGCTCCTTTACTTATAGTGTTATGTTCTTTGTTATGCTTAGAATTGGTTCTAAAATTATATAAAGCTCCAAGTCTTATTAGGCTTTTAAGTTATTTTTCTTTTAAGGAGTATTTTATTATTTCTCTTTCCCTTACCTGGTTGCACTTTAAATTTTCTTATCAAAAAGAGTCAATTAGTAATAACAATCAATATCTTAAACGACATAGTGTAAATAATATTTTTATCAATTGCGCCCCATTATTTATTTTAATTAACTCATTGTGGTTCTTAAATATTTTATATATATATTCAGGTGGATCTATTCACGATATTAGTATTGCAATAAAACAATCATATTATGCTTTTGTTTTCAATGGCAGTTTTTGCATATTTTTTTTGTATTTTCAGTTTTACATCAAAAAAACTCTATATAAACCAACAAAATGGCTAAGATTTAATATAAGTCGTATACAATCACTTTTTATTTTGTTGTTTGCGCTCTGGTCTTTGACAATATACTTTTCGATAGCAAGTGGTTCTCATTCTTTAATTTTAAAAAGGCTAGAATATATTTTTGGCATTAAATCTTACGTTGAGGTTGTTAATGATTCAAAGGTTTTTAGTCGTTGCACCGAATTATCATCATTTACAGAAACTGATAAACGAATTGTTGCTTTAAACAATCTAATAACAATAGTTCCTTGTCACGGAGACACTCGATTACCAAAAAATAAATTTGTTCATCATTATAATTCAGAATTAGGTTTGTATTTCAAAGAGCTTATGTTTGGGCCACCTAAATCTGTTGAGGCAATACTAAAGAAATCAAATATTTATTATTTTCTTTTTTTTCGTAATTTCTCGGAAAAAAACAAAATAATTTCACGTAGAATCTTTGGTATAGGATTTTCTTCTATCTTTGAACTTTCGAACAGTTTAGAGCTATTTGATGTAGTTGCAGATACAGACGAGTACCTAATGCTAACTTGGAGGAATAGTGTAGGAACACCATTATCAAAGTATCAAGCTAATGAGATTCAAGATGCAATTGATCAAACACCGTCATCTCTTAATTATAAGCAAATGAGCCCACATGAATACTTTTATAATTAAAAAAAGCCTATTGATTAATCACAAGGATTTGACGACATATCCTGAAAAATCTTATTTTTTAAGTTAATTATTTATTTCTACCCACTCTTTTAATCGACCCACTCCTTTCCAATACTCTTTAAAACCCTTATATTTTTTTTGTTTTTCTCGCAGTTCTTCAATGTACGTCGCAGTCTCTGAGGAAACAGGATGTATCCCTTTACCTCTCCAGGTTAATAAATAAAACCTTTTATCTTCATAAAAAATGTCGAAGTTACTCATCAGATTCATAGGATTAAAGCTGTCACTATAACCGGGGCCCCAAAATTGTAGGTTGTTTTTCTGAATGAAAAAATAGTTAATTCCGAGTTTTTTATATATTAGATATGTATCTTGGGGTGGTCCTAGTAAGACATCTCCATACTTTTTTGCAAAAGGTGGAGCTAATGTCTCTATTATTTTGTTACGTGGCAATAATGGTAAACCATGACAAATAGGGGTAATAGTAATAGCTGCATTTAATGGTAGTATCGGATTGTTCCCAGGGACAATTTTATTAAGATCAAGACAAATTTTGTGGTGATAATTTGGGATGATCTTGTCTAATGGCATAAAACCTGTAAAGTATTTTAACGAAGGTACAATTGAATTTAATTTAATTTTATGAGAATTAGATATAGCTACTATAATCGAAAATATACTAATTAAAATAAGAACAAAAGTTTTAAAATGAAAACCAACCCTTCCAGTTATATCAACCATGATTATGCTGAATATCTCCTTTGTATTACATCTCGTAAAGCCTAATAAACCATTTGATTTTGGAAAAGCAAGGCCATTTAAATACAAGTAACTCCTTCGAAACACTACCCCCACCATAATTATGCACCCAAATAGTAGAATCGAAGGATATACCTCACTAAACGCCATCATTCGTGCAAGGCTGCCATGATTGGTAAGCGACACAAATAAACCAATAACAACATAATATAAAAAGAAAAAACTGCTAAATACCAAAATATTGTAATCGGTAATTTTCCTATAGATTTGATGTCGAATACAAAAAAGAAAAACCAACCAACAAAACAAAATCGCAAGAATTAATAAATGGATTGATTTGTTGGCGATAAACCCAATATTTATAATATTCATTAGGAATAATACCAGTTTTTCAATAAATGCCGTTAACCCGTTAATCGAAAACGGATAATCAAATGTTATACCCTGTGCATTATTCACATAATATATCAATTCAGTGCTGGACCATTGCTGAAGCTTATCTGGGTTGGCAAAAGGTAAAAATAACGCATAGGGATTAACTTCAGCTATACCTATATAAAGTTGGTTTAATAATATAGAGAATAAAGTTGAGATCAATCCAATTATTATTAAAACAATATGATATTTTACTGTAAATTTTTTAAAAAAGTACATAAGGGAAGATGCAATTAATAAAATAATAACTATAAATAATTGACACTGGGGTAGCATTAATGGAACTGCAATTGCGACTGGCAACAACATACGGAAAAGCCATTTTATCTGCTTATTATCAAGAAAAACAAAAAATAAGCTGGCCCACATTATATAAAAAAGAAAAGCCCCTGTTTCATAATGGTACCTCCCCGTTTCTATAGCCAACATGGGAGAACATAAAACTAGAAGCATTGCACAATTTGGTAAAATGTACCTAGTAGAAGTCCAAGTAGGTGTGTACATATCCTTAGGTATAAATAAACTAATTACCTGATGGACAATCCAACCAATGGATATCATGTACATTACTGAAACAATTTGGATATTATACTGACTAGTGAAGCTAGTAAAAAAATGGTGAACACCTCTTCCTCGACTAATTAGAAAGCTATAAATAACAGGATAATCTGGATCAAGCAAAATACTATTGTTGTTACGGATCTCTTCAAAATAAGGAAAATACATTTGTAATACATCATAACTAGATAAATCAAACATGATGCCCTTAGTGAAAAAAATATACAAAATGGTTAGCAAAATTAAGACACGAATGATAATAGAGGTAACTCTTACTGGAGTGTTTCCATATATATGGCTTTTTGTTAACAACTTCAAAAAATAATGTACTATATTAGGAGATCGTAAAAAATAGATATAGAGCACGCTACAAAATATAGATATTGTTACCCACGGGAAAAGAAGGCTCAAAAAACCAAGTGTGAACCCAAGAACAACTAGAAGGCTTGCTCCACTAAAAAAGCGAATTAATTCAATATTTAGTGATGAAAAATAATATTTATCTCTAGCGGTTGGTGGTTTGGGTAAAAGTAAGGTCCCTAACGCGAGTATGAATAAACCATAATATGGAAATAGAATAAGTTGAGAAAGATTATTAATAAATAACGCAAACCCACCATTGAATAACATTGTGGTAAATGGAAGGTCTTTCTGCAAAATAATTGTCGCAATTAGTGCTGGTAAAGTTAATAAGAACGAGTGTAAGCTCTGCCTCCAATTTCTTCGGAAAAAATTTATCAATTTATTAATCCATCACTTATCACACTGTGCCAACTTCTTTAGCTAAATTTAGGCTAAACAAGTGGCTATTTCTAACCATCCAACTATAATTGTATGACTTAATTCATTGCACTTCAGCATCCCAATACTCAACAATATTTCTATAGTTTTGACCATAAAAAAATTTGTGCATTAAAAGTACTATTATAGTTTCCTGAAAAACCATTGCCTTGCAACTGGTTAACAAAGGAGTATAAAAGACTAATTTTTTGTTTTTTTTGTTTAACATAATTTTTTGCAACTTCAATTTCTATTTCACCTTCATTCCTGTTGTAAGCTTTTACTATTCATCGGACAGGCCAAAAATTGTTAGAAATAAATCTTTTATGCAACAATAACTCAAACTTATTAAGGTATTGAAATTATGCCAGTGACTCGTTTAATTGTCTAGAAACACAAAATCATTTGCTTGGGATCAAATAGATTACACATAATTAAATGAACTTTTTTATACTTTGAACACTAAATTAATTAATAAAGGTAGTTAAATTACATAGAATTTGAAAACTACTAGTTTCAAATATATATGAAGGTCAACAACAATTGCAACAAGTTGGCACCAAAAAAAATTGTCATTACAATTTAATTAACATTATCAATTACTTGAATGGTGATCCCTAGGGGATTCGAACCCCTATTGCAGCCGTGAAAGGGCTGAGTCCTAACCATTAGACGAAGGGACCACTGTGTAAGTTATTAACTATAATTTGATTAAAAATCAAGTAACATCTGCATAAATTATATCATCAAGCATAAACTCTATAGTTTTAGAATTATTCCATGTATCAATAGTCAAACTACCTAAAAAATCAAAATTTATGTACTTGTAATTTTTAAATACTTTATCCAAGTCACTATTTAATAAATTAAATTTTTTTACTCTGAGTTTTTTTGAAGAACCATCATTTATATAAAATGAAGCATGCTCATTATTAGAGCCAAATCTTTTAAAATACGATATTTTAGAATTAGGTATTATAAATTTTGGTTCCTCCATCCCTGTACCCCAGGGCCCCAATTTTTCAAGCCATTCAACTATCTCTAATGTGCAAGAGGAAATTGGAATAACAGAAGTTGCAATATGTGAAAATCTTGGAACTCCATTTTTCATAAAAGAACTTACTTTATCATTTAAAAAATTGTTAAAGTTATTTATCTCAGATGGATCAATTGTGAATCCAGCAGCCATATCATGACCACCACCAGTTTTAATTATTTTTAAATTTAACGCTTCTAAAATTATTTTTCCTAACGGAACACCATAAATTGATCTACCTGACCCCTTCCCTATACCATTATTAGTTGAAATTAGGCATACAGGCCGATTATATAATTCTTTCATTCTACCAGCTACAATACCCGTTATACCTTGATGAAAGTCATCTCCACTCACTACTATTGCGTATGGTATCCTGTTATCATTTTCTTTTTTAATTTTTTCTATTAATCCAATAACTTTACTTTCTAATTCAGCTGTTAAAAATCTTCTTTTCTTATTTAATTCATCTAATTTAATAGCATTATCTTTAGCTTTATTCTCATCATTTTCTTTTAGAAGATTTACACCAAGCTCACTATTTCCAATTCTACCTCCTGCGTTAATTCTTGGTCCCAAAGAAAAACCTAAAGATTGGGTGCTAGGTGCACTACTTATTTTACTAATATCAGACAAAGCTTTGATTCCAATATTCTCCCTTTTTTTCATTATGTTAAGACCCTGCTTTACAAGGACCCTATTTAGCTTGTTTAAGGGAACCACGTCACAAACTGTCCCTAAAGCAACCAAATCAAGAAATTGAAGTAAATTAGGTTCAGCTCTATTTTTAAAAAAACCTTGTTTTCTTAATTCTCTATTCAAACCAATTAAGAAAATAAATGTCACCCCTGCAGCACATAAATCTTCATAACCTTTTTCAGTATCAACTCTTTTAGGGTTAATTATCGCATATGCTGGAGGTAATGTTATATCTGGCAAATGATGATCAATAACAATTACGTCAATATCAACAGAATTCATTGCCTTAAGGGGCTCAAAAGAAGAGATACCGCAATCAACAGTAATAATTAATTTTGAGCCTTTTTCATTAAGCCCTTTTAAAGCTTTTTCATTTGGCCCATATCCCTCCAAAAATCTATCTGGAATATGTATAAAAGTTTTGCAGTCACATCGTTCTAAATATTTTGATATAATAGCCGCTGACGTAGCTCCATCTACGTCATAATCTCCAAAAATACCTATTGGGCGCGATGCAATTACTTCTGAAGCTACTCTTTTTACTCCTTTTTCCAGATCTTTAAATATAAAAGGTTCTGGTAATAAATTTTTAAGTTTTGGATTAAAAAAAGTATCAAAATCATCTAAATTAATTCCTTTATACAAAAGATAAGGTGTAATAAAACTTGGCAACTTATATTTTTGGTACAAGTAATCTACAGACCTTTTTGTAAAGTCGTTTAAAACAATTAATTGCCAGTCCGAATTATTTACTGATGGATTTGAATTATATAATAATGTTTGTGTCAAATTAATTGCTTACAGTTATTAGGAATAAATACTTAAACAAACTGGCTTTGTAATCACTCCATCTAAGGTTGATATTTTTGATAAAGAATCTTTTAGCACAGATCCTTCAGCCTCATGAGTTATAATTACTAATTCAGCAGTTTTGTCTTCTTGATTTGATTTTTGAATAAAGCTTTCAATTGATAAACCATAATCTTTAAAAATGGACGTAACATCAGCTAATACACCAGATTTATCAACAACATTTAACCTTAAGTAATACCTAAATTTATCTGTATAAGGTATTGTGTAATAATTACTTTTAATGTCATTTGAGTTTCTTCCAAATGTAAATAACTTTGTCTCATTAGCATAATCAACTATATCTGCTAAAACTGCAGAAGCAGTAGGCTCGCCACCAGCACCTGCTCCTGTAATCATTACCGATCCAGCTAAACTTGACTCAATTTGGACAGCGTTTAGGACACCAGCAACGCTTGCAAGGCCAAGATTTTTTGATATAAGCCATGGTTCAACAGAACAACATAATTCATCTTCACTATTTTTATTTTTAGATAACACTGAATTACCCAATAGCTTAATTTTATATCCTAATTGTTTACAGTACGAAATATCATTCAGTGTAATATCCCTTATCCCCTTGATTGTAAGATTATGAATATTTGGCATTTTTCCATAAGCTAATGCTGATAATATTATGGTTTTATGAGCTGCATCAATTCCATCTACGTCAAAGGATGGATCAGATTCAGCAAAACCTTTATTTTGTGCTTCTTTTAGAACAACATCAAAACTTTTTTGTTCTTTTTCCATTTCGGATAAAATATAATTAGCAGTCCCATTTAAAATGCCTGTTAGCTTAGTTATATCATTAACAATTAATCCTTCTCTTATAAGTTTCAGAATTGGAATTCCTCCTGCAACAGATGCTTCAAAGGAAAAGAATAATTTTTTTTCTTCGGCTAATTCAGCTAATTCTTTACCATATTTTGCAATTAATGCCTTATTGGCAGTTATAACTGCCTTATTATTTTTTAAAGCAGAAAAGCATAAATCTTTTGCAACACCCTCATCACCACCAATTAATTCGACAATGACATCAATATTATTGTCTGACACCATATATATTGGATTGTCAAAAAATTTAAGATTATTTATATCAACTTTTCTTTTTTTATTTTTTGATCTTGCTGAAACAGCTACTAGCTCAATTTGAAATAATTTTTTTTGAACTCTGAAACCTTTAATTAACTGATAAGCTACTTCTTCACCTACATTTCCAAGCCCTGCGATTCCTATTTTTATAGGTTTCATAAAATTTCCTTCTCATTTAAAATAACAAAATATTTATAAAATATTTTTAAGATAAAAAAAAGGTGTGCTTTGCACACCTCGTTAATTAAATCATCATTATTATCTTTATCGTTTTGAAAATTGAAAACTTTTTCTAGCTTTCGCTCTACCATATTTTTTACGTTCTACAACTCTAGAATCTCTGGTTAACATTCCAGCAGACTTTAATGGTTTCCTGAGATCTGGTTCAAAAAGGCTTAAAGCTCTACTCAAACCGTGTCTAACAGCTCCTGCCTGCCCAGACAATCCTCCACCTTTTACTGTCGCAATAACGTCAAACTGATCTTTTCTTTCAGTCACGTCAAACACAAAATTCAGTTGCATTTGAAGAACTGGTCTTGCAAAGTAATTTATCATTTCTTTGCCATTAATAGAAATCTTTCCAGTGCCTCGTTTTACCCATACACGAGCAGTAGATTCTTTTCTTCTTCCTGTTGCGTAAGACCTTCCAAGAGTATCAATTTTAGGGTCGTTAACGATAGCTTCTTTCTTATCATCAACTTTTAATTTAGATAAAGCGTCAAGATTATTTGTTTTATTATTTTCTTCAGCCATTTTAAACCTTTAACTATTTTTTCTATTCATAGATTTTACATCTAATGTTACTGGAGATTGAGCTTCATGAGGATGATTATTGCCTGCATATATATATAGTTGCCTCATAACTTGACGTCCAAGTGGGCCACGAGGAACCATTCTTTCTACAGCTTTACGAATAACTCTATCTGGAAATCTTCCATCTAAAATTTTATCAGCTTTTCTTTCCTTAATACCTCCAGGGTATCCTGTATGCCAATAATACGTTTTTTGAGTTCTTTTGTTTCCAGTCAAAACAACTTTTTCACAATTAACTACGACTATATTGTCACCACATGCCATATGTGGAGTGTATCCAACCTTGTGTTTGCCTCTTAATCTATTTGCAATAATCGCAGCCAAGCGTCCTAAGACTAACCCTTCTGCGTCTACGACAAACCAATCTTTATTAATATCTTTTGGTTTTGCTGAATAAGTACCTTTTAAGGCCATATCATCATTCCTTAATAAAAATTTCTTTAAATTTATGCTTAATTAACCTTATTATCTTTAACAGTCAATTAAAAAGTTCCTATTATTTTATAATAATTTCAATTACTTAATATAGTGAGTATTATAATACCACATGATAATAACTGATAAAGAAAGATAGATTAAATTAATAAATAACTCTAGTATAAATTAATATTATTTTAACACAATTATGAATGAGTTAATAAATGAATTATGATTTGGAATTAAAAAACATTTTAAAAATTGTTACTGATGGAAAAGAATTAAGTTATCAATTAAGTAAATCAGCATTTGAGATAATTATGTCTGGAAAAGCAACTGACGCTCAAATTTCATCTTTTTTGACAGCTATCAAAATGCAAAACCATAACCCAACTGTTATTGCAGCTGGAGCAGAAATTCTAAGAGATAAATGTTCAAAAATTAAGTCTAAAGAAAATACAATCGATGTTGTAGGAACTGGAGGAGACAATTTAGGTACATTAAATATATCAACTGCTGTTTCATTTGTACTAGCAGGAACAAATATCCCCGTAGCAAAACACGGAAACTATTCTGCTACCTCTAAGTCAGGGGCTGCAAATGTTTTAAAATCTCTGTCAGTTAATATTGATTGTGAGCTTGATATAGTAGAAAAATGTTTAGATGAAATTGGTATTTGTTTTCTTCTTGCTCCAAAACATCACATTGCAATGAAATATGTTGGTAAAATAAGACAAGAAATGGGCATAAGAACTATTTTTAATTTGTTAGGACCTTTATCCAACCCAGCTTTAGTTAAGAAACAATTATTAGGTGTTTATGACAAATCTCTTATTTTACCATTTGCAGAATCATTAAAAAATCTTGGATCTACACATGCATGGATAGTCCATGGGAGTGACGGATTAGACGAAGTTACAATAACCGGTGAGACTTATTGCGCCGAACTTAAAAATGGAATAATAAAAGAATTTTCAATAAATCCATCAGATATAGACCTTCCCACTGCTAAAATTTCTGATATTATTGGCGGAGAACCAGAAGAAAATGCTAGAGAAATCATTGAATTGTTTAATGGAAAAAAAAGTAAGTTTAGAGATGTAGTTATTTTAAACTCTGCCTCTGCTTTAGTTGCAACAGACAATGCACAAAACCTTAGAGAGGGTGCATTAAAATCAGTGGATTCACTAGACAATGGAAAAGCTATGGAAAAATTAGAAAAGTTAATAGAAATGACTAATTTATAGGATTGAAATTTAAAATGGTTATAAAGCTTCAAGAAATCATAAACTATAAAAAAGAAGAATTTACTTTTAGAAGAAATCAAGCAAATAACTTTGATCTTCAATCGAAAATTGACAAACAAACAAAACCAAGAAAATTCATAGAAAACCTTAATAATCCAAATAAGTTTAACCTCATAGCAGAAATAAAAAAAGCGTCACCGAGCAAAGGATTAATAAGAAAAGATTTTGATCCATTAGAACTGGCAAAATGTTATCAAGATGGAGGTGCATCTTGTTTATCTGTTTTAACTGATGAGAAATATTTTCAAGGAAATAATAAATATATTAATATTATAAAAAAAGAAATTGATTTACCAATTTTGAGGAAGGATTTTATAATTGATCCTTGGCAAATAAAAGAATCTAGGTCATTAGGTGCTGATTGTATATTGTTAATAATGGCAGCACTTAATTTAGATGAAGCAATTTTACTAGAAAAAGAGGCTTTAGATTTAGGTATGGATGTGCTTGTTGAGACACATACTCACGAAGAAATTAAGATGGCTAATAAACTTAAATCAAAATTAATTGGCGTTAATAATCGAAATTTAAAAACAATGGAAGTAGATATTAATAATACTATAAAATTAAAAAAATTTATTGATCCAGACAAAATTATCGTGGCAGAAAGTGGATTAAAAACACAAACAGAACTTAGGTTCTTAAAAGAAAATGGGATAATAAATTTTTTAATTGGAGAAAGCCTTATGAAAGAAAAAAACTTAACTTTAGCAACAAAAACAATATTAGGAATTTAAAATTGAGCAAGAATGAACTTACACATGTTGATAAAAACGGAAACCCGTCAATGGTGAATATAAACGAAAAAGACTCTACCGTTCGCGTAGCTATTGCAACTGGTAAAATCATTATGAAAGCAAATACTCTAAAAAAAATATTAGAATTACAAATTAAAAAAGGTGAAGTTCTTAATGTTGCAAAGTTAGCAGGTATAATGGCCGCAAAAAAAACAGATGAACTTATCCCCTTATGTCACTCTATTCCCTTATCATATGTTAATGTTGATTTAGAACCAAATATTGAAGAATCTTGTGTAAAAATTACTGCTGAAGCCTCTCTTGTTGGGAAAACTGGAGTTGAAATGGAAGCTTTAACTGCAGTCTCAGTTGCTGGCCTTACCATTTATGACATGTGTAAGGCGATTGACAGAGAAATGATATTAACAAATATAAAACTAATTCATAAATCTGGTGGAAAATCTGGAGAATTCAATGCAGTCTGATTTGCTGTCCTTAGATGAAGCAATCAATAAAATTAAATTAAGCTTTCAAAAAATTAGTAATGAAGAGATTTTTCTAAATGATGCTTTAGGAAGGTGCCTCGCCAAACCCATAATAAGTGACATAGACAACCCTAAGTATGATGTTTCTTCAATGGATGGATATGCCGTAAATTACAGAGATTTTATTAAAGTAAAAGACGATAGAATTAAAAAGTTCAAAATTGTTGGAGAATCCTCTGCTGGTATTCCTTATACTAAAAAAATTAACACATTAGAAACAGTCAGAATTTTTACAGGTGCTAAATTACCTAAAGGTAGCAATACAGTAATTATTCAAGAGGATGTTAAAATTTTAAATAATGAAAATTTTATAATAGTTGAAGAAACTCCTAAAAAAAATCAGTTTGTTCGTAAAAAAGGGTTAGATTTTGAAAAAAACAACATACTTTTTAAAGAAGGTACGATTCTAAAATCACGTCACCTTGGATCTATTGCTATGACTGGACAAGCTTGGTTGACAGTATCTAGAAAACCAACAGTCTCTATTTTATCTACTGGTAATGAAATTTTAAAAGTAGGAGAGCAAATATCAAAAGATAAAATTCCTAATGGAAACAGCCTTATGTTAGCATCTATGGTTCAGGAGTTTGGAGGAATAGCAAGAATTTTACCAGTTGCTAAAGATAATTTACAAGATATTTTTGAAATTTTAGAGAATGCTCTTGATAGTGATTTAATTATAACAACTGGAGGAGTTTCTGTTGGAAAATATGATCTAATACAAAAAGCTTTATCAAAATTTAAGAACAAGATTGAATTCTGGAAAATAGCTATGAGACCTGGAAAACCTTTACTTTTTTCAAAAATAAATAAAACTCCATTAATGGGATTACCTGGAAATCCTGTGTCTTCAGGTGTTTGCTCATTAATATTTGTAAATATAGCTATAAGAAAAATGTTAGGTGACAATAGTTCTTTTCCAAATTTTGAAAATGGTGTTTTAAATGGAAAAATGCTCAAAAATGATAAAAGACTAGATTTTGTAAGAGCAAAATCAAGCTATAATAATGGTAAGTTAAACGTTACACCATTTAAATTGCAAGATAGCTCTATGATTACAAATTTTTCAAGAGCTGACTGTTTGATTGTAAGAGACCCATTCGAAAAATCAATAAGCAATGGTGAAAATGTAAAAGTATTAAAATTCCCAAATAATATTTAAAACTTGTATTTTGCTTAAAAATGCATTAGAACAAATAGTGAACACGAGGAAATGATGTTAACAAACAAACAAAATCAATTATTAAATTTCTTAATTCTACGTATAGAACAAGATGGTGTTTCCCCTTCATATGAAGAAATTTGTTTAGAGCTTAATTTAAAATCTAAATCTGGCATTCACAGAATTGTAAAAGCTCTTGAAGAAAGAGGATATATTCAACATCTAGAAAATAAAGCTAGAGCAATTGCTCCAACTAAATACCCCAATGGTCAACCGTATATTAGCAATGTGATCGATATTAATAAGATATTACATCCAAAAGATAGAGACATTACAGAAATATCGAATGAAGACATAAAAAAAATACCAATGCTGGGGAAAATTGCAGCAGGAACACCAATTGAAGCAATATCAAATTATGACCAACTTATAGAAGTACCTAAAAATTATTTACTTTCCGAAGAAAGTTTTGCCTTAACTGTAGAGGGAGACTCAATGATAGATGAAGGTATATTTGATGGAGATACAGTCTTAATAAGTAAAATAACAAATGTTAATAATGGAGATATTGTTGTTGCTTTAATTGACAAAGAAGAAGCAACATTAAAAAAATTCAGAAAAAAGGGAGATAGTATCGCACTTGAACCTGCTAATAAACATTATAAAACCCAAATATATGGACCTGACAGGGTTACAATACAAGGGAAAATGTGTGCACTTATAAGAAAATATTTTTAAAATTATATCAAAAATCCTTTAAATTTATATAAAATTATGCCAAATATTTTATTTAATTTACTTAAGGGAAGTAATTTGAACGTAGTTACAAGATTTGCACCTTCACCTACAGGACATTTACATATTGGAGGGGCTAGAACTGCAATATTCAACTATTTGTTTGCAAAAAAACACTCAGGTAAATATTTAGTTAGAATTGAAGATACCGATAAAAATAGATCTTCTGAAGAAGCGATTAAGGCTATACACAAAGGTTTAAATTGGCTGAATGTGAATTCTGAACATGACGTAATTTACCAATCTCAAAACTTTAATTCTCATATTAAAGTTGCTCATGAACTTTTAGAGAAAGGCCACGCTTACAAATGTTATTTAAATTCTGATGAATTAGAAAAATTAAGAAAAAAAAGCCGTGAAAATGGTATCCCAATAAAATCACCATGGAGAAACAAAAAAGAACTATATGATAATAAAAATAGAGAATTTGTTATACGTTTAAAAATGCCATCTGACGGTACAACAACAATTGACGATATAGTTCAAGGAAAAGTGACTGTTAAAAATGAAATCCTAGATGATATGGTAATTTTAAGATCAGATAATACTCCAACTTATATGTTATCTTCAGTTGTAGATGACAATGACATGAGAATTACCCATGTAATCAGAGGTGATGATCATTTTAACAATGCATTTAGACAAATACAAATTATTAAATTTCTTAACTGGAACATACCATATTACGCACATATACCCCTAATTCATGGCACAGATGGAGCAAAACTATCTAAAAGACACGGAGCCACAAGTCTTTTTGATTATCATGATTTAGGTTACACTAGTGATGCAATGTTTTCATATTTACTTCAATTAGGATGGACAGCTAAAAATTATGAAGTCTTTTGTATTGACAAAGCAGCCAAGTTATTTGCTCTCGAAAATGTGAGTAAATCCCCAGCAAAATTTGATATAAAAAAACTTAATAATATTAACGCTAAAAATCTAAAAAGTATGAAAACAAGTGATATATACAAGTTGGTTATTGATAGATTTAAGCTCTCTTTGAATAATGAGGAACAAAAGAGATTTAAATCTTTACTACCTGAACTCTTAAAAAGAGTTCAAGTTTACACTGACTTAGAATTTGAATTTGATTGGCTTTTTCAAAAAAACTTTTTTTGCAAAGATAAAAATTATCAATTAATATTACAAAAAAATAATTTAATGCTCAAAGAAATTGGGTCACAATTAAAAGCGTGTGAGTGGAGTGTGGACAATATTAAACACATACTTAATCAGTACATTCAAGATAAATCATTAACATTCAAAGATATTGGACCAATTTTAAGAATGGCTCTAACTGGTAAAACAAATTCTCCTGATTTAATCTCAATTATTTATGAACTAGGTTGTACTATTACTGTAAATCGACTAAATTATAAATACTAGTTATAGAAAAATCCAAATAAGTCTTAATAAGTAAAGTAGGTAATAAACATGTCAAACGACTCATCATCAGATAAAAATAAAATTGTATTTAATGGCAAAGAAATGGTATTAAACACTTTATCCGGGACTGTTGGGCCGTCTGTAGTAGATATAAGATCACTTTATAGTGATCTAGGTATTTTTACCTATGATCCAGGTTACGGATCGACTGGTTCATGTGAGTCAGGCATTACCTATATAGATGGAGAACAAGGAATATTACTGCATAGAGGTTATTCCATTGATCAACTAGCTGAAAAAAGTAGTTTTTTAGAAGTCGCTTACTTACTGCTTAATGGAGATTTACCTAATAAACCTGAAAAAGAAGAATTTGAAAATGCCATAACCTATCACACTATGGTACATGAACAATTAATAAATTTTTATAGAGGCTTTAGACGTGATGCACATCCAATGGCGATTATGGTCGGTGTAGTTGGTGCTCTTTCATCATTTTATCCAGATTCAACTAATATAAATGATCCATATGAAAGACTTGTTTCTTCAAGAAGAATGATAGCTAAGATCCCAACTATTGCAGCAATGGCTTATAAATATTCACTTGGCCAACCATTTAATTATCCTCAAAATGATTTAAGTTATGCAGAAAACTTTTTACATATGTGTTTTTCAGTCCCTGCTGAAAAATATAAAATAGATCCAATAATCGCTAGAGCCATGGATAAAATTTTAATTTTACATGCTGATCACGAACAAAATGCCTCAACTTCAACTGTAAGGATTGCTGGATCTTCTGGTGCAAACCCCTTTGCTTGCATTGCAGCAGGTATTGCTTCATTGTGGGGCCCTGCTCATGGTGGAGCAAACGAAGCTGTATTAAAAATGTTATCAGAAATAGGAACTGTAGATAGAATTGATGAATTTGTAAACAGAGCAAAAGATAAAAATGATCCTTTTAGATTATTTGGATTTGGTCATAGGGTTTATAAAAATTATGATCCAAGAGCAGCTGTAATGAGAGTTTCATGTCATGAAGTTTTAGATTTGTTAGGAATAAAAAATGATCCACTTTTAAAAATAGCAATGGAATTAGAGAAAATTGCTCTCAACGATGATTATTTTATTGAAAAGAAGCTTTATCCTAATGTTGATTTTTATTCAGGAATAATTCTAAAAGCAATGAATTTTCCCACAGACATGTTTACAGTCCTATTTGCGGTAGCTAGAACAGTTGGTTGGGTGGCTCAATGGAACGAAATGATAACTGATCCAGTTCAAAGGATTGGCAGACCTAGACAACTCTATACAGGCAACACTATTAGAGATTTTGTTGAATTAAAAAATAGATAATTATCTTTTATAATTATTAATTAGATTGATTACCATTTTACCAGAGTTGATTGTAAAATTTTTCGATTTACTATTTAAGTACCCCATGTCTTTAAGTATATTTTTTGAATAATTCTCATATAGTTTATTTTGTATCTCAATATTATTCATGAAATTAATTAATACTTTTTGCATTTGAATATAATTACATTTTTCTTGAAAAAGAAATGGCACAACATTTTCTTTTAATAAAAAATTTGGTAAAATTACATTTTTGAAATTTACTAACATTCTTCCTATAAGAGCGCTGACAAAATCTGTTTTATAGACGGCAACAGTAGGGATTTTGAACAATACTAATTCTAGGGTAACAGTTCCACTACATGCAATCGCAAAGTTTGCATGCTTAAGTATTTCATAATTATCTTCTAAAATAATTACTTCTATAGGGTAAGATTTTATTTCATTTACTTTTGATAAAACATTTGAGTATTGTGATTTTGTTGTTGGTATAATCCAATTAATATTTTTAAATTTATTATTTGTATTTTTTATTAATTTAATAAATTCAGGAAGAACATATTTTATTTCACTACTTCTGCTTCCTGGTAATAATAGAATATTATTT
The DNA here is from genome assembly GCA_902618025.1 of uncultured SAR116 cluster alpha proteobacterium. GTDB lineage: Bacteria > Pseudomonadota > Alphaproteobacteria > Puniceispirillales > Marisalimonadaceae > Marisalimonas. Next base: position 116,977 of record CACMYY010000001.1, on the reverse strand, counting down.
TTTTTTGAACGACTAATATAATATTTTTTAATTTTTTTAGACACTTCAAGATCTAAAAATTTTTCTATGATTGGGTTACCTAAATAAACACACTTAGTATTATATTTTTTGAAAATGTCTTCTTCAATTTTATAAAGACAAATTAGTTCATCATGTATATTTTTCCATTTTTTTAATCTTGATTTTCCATAAGCCCATATTGTTGGAGGTACAAAATGGATTAAAGGACATTTGTAATTAGAATTTTTAAAAGCAATTTTCAAAGATTTTGCTAACGCAAGAGAAAAACCCTTAGTATCAATTGTGATAACAATTTTTGGTTCTTCTTTGATAATAAATTTTACAATTTCATTAACATAATTTCTTAGTTTTTTTAGTTTTACAACTGTATTTAAAAAACCTATTACATTAAATTCTTTTATATTATATAGAGAGTTTAAACCCTCATTTTCCATTAAACTTCCACCAACTCCTAAAAATTTGATGTTATTATTATTTTGTTTAATACCTCTCATAATACAGGTACCAATATAATCTCCTGAGGTTTCTCCTGCTAAAATAAAAATTTTATTATTGTTGTTTAATTTCATAATTTTATGATCAAAATTAAAATTTTAAATTGCAAAAATGCAAAACTTATTTTTTTTTAAATAATTTTTAACAATGTCAATTTCTGTAATCAAAGTACCCTTTGAGGATAAAACGATTGAACTAAAACCTAATTCATTACATTTTTTTATTGTTTCTAAACCTATAACTGGTAAATCCATATTAAAATTTTGTTTTAATTTAGGAATTTTAATTAAAACTGGCCCAAAAATACTGTTTTGGAAGTAATTATTATATAATTCTCCTGCTCTTATTAACATTTCATCAGTACCTTCTAAAGCCTCAATAGCATATACTATTGTGTTACTCACAACTACAGATTGACCAGCGTCAAATTCAGACATTTTATCAAGGAATTTAGTACCAAATTTAGCATTTTGAAGTACAAAATCTTTTAATTTTTTTGAAAAAAACTCTTCTTTGTAAAAACCTTTTGTAAAAAAACAATCCTTAAGTATAGATCTAACTGGTATAATTTCAAAACCATGTTCATTAAAAAAATCTTGAATAAGATTTAAGGCCGAATTATCACCTAAAGAAAATGTTTTTTTAATTAGGTCATGAGATAATTCATTATCATGAAATTTTTCATTTGAAATTCTATTTATCTTACCTGCCATTACCAAATGGGTAATTTTATTTTTCTTCAATACTGAAATCCAATTTAATGGATCATTTAAAGAAATAATTTCAGACTTATTTTTAAATGTACTTGTAGATGAATGATCTTCAATACACAAAACAAAAGCATCTGGATTTTCTTTTGCAATTTGTTTAGGAAAATCTCCACTACCAGCTATTATAGCTATTTTCATAAGTGTTTATCCATTTTAGGATGCACTAGTGGTCGGTTGAGGTTTTCTTTAAGAAAAAACAATATTTCCTTTACTAGTTCATTCTCCTTATATGTCTCTCTAACTTCTGTCAATCTTTCGTTAAAAGTACCTTCTGGAGCAAATAAAAGTCTATAAACATTTCTTAAGGTCTTAATTTGTTCTTTTTTAAATGATCTTCTTTTTAGACCAACTAAATTCAAACCACTAAGATACCCCCTACTTCCAATAACTGATGTAAATGGAATTACATCACCATCAATAGTAGTGCCTGCTCCAATAATAGCATGCTTTCCAATTCTACAATATTGGTGTACAGCACTTTGACCACCTAGATAAACATAATCAGATATCTCTACATGCCCTCCTATTACAGCATTATTTACAAAAACAACGTTATTTCCTACCAAGCAATCATGAGCAACATGTGAACCAACCATAAAAAATCCATTGTTACCAATAATTGTTTTTTTTGTTCCCAAATTTGTCCCAGGATGAACTGTTACATGTTCTCTGAATACATTATTATTACCAACGATAAGTTGAGTCATTTCACCATCATATTTTAAATGCTGAGGATTGGATCCTATAACCGAAAATGAAAAAAATTCATTGTTTAAGCCAATCGTAGTGTGTCCATCTATCAATACGTGAGAATGGATTATAGAATTTTTTCCTATTTTTACATTTGGACCAATAATGGAAAAAGCTCCAACAGTAACATTATCTCCAATTTCAGACCCTTTATGAATTATTGATGTTGGATGTATATTATAACTCATTTTGCTTTTTCCTGATTAACAAGCATTGCAGAAAAATCAGAAGAAGCTACTAGTTGATTTTGGACAAAGGCTTCACCATTAAATTTATATAAAGTACGTTTGCGTGAAATAAGGTTGATTCTTAAAAATAATTCATGTCCAGGCGTAACAGGTTTTCTAAATTTTGCTTTTTCTATACCTGTAAAAAAAACAAGATTATTTAAAGATAAAGAAAAGTCTTCATAAGACACTAAACATGCCGCAGTTTGAGCCATAGATTCTAAAATTAATACTCCAGGCATAACAGGGTGTTCAGGAAAATGTCCTAAAAAATAAGGTTCATTATATGTCACAGCTTTAATACCTGTGATAGATTGATTAATAATAATGTCAGTTACTTTATCTATTAATAAAAAAGGGTGTCTGTGTGGTATTAATTTAATTATATCATTATGTAAAAGTGTTAATATTTCTCCCTTATCATCTCTAAGAACCATGTCATTTATTCTTTCTTTTAATATAATTTAATCTTTGAGACGCAATGATTCTTTTCCAAGAATTAATATCAATCGCTGGACTTCCTCCTATTCTGCTACCTTTGGGAAAGTTATTAAAAACTTTAGAAGCTCCAGCAATTACTGTATCTTGCCCAATCCTAATGTTGTCTTTCACACTTACATCTCCACCCAGAACAACATTTTTTTCTAAAAAAACGGAACCAGATAATCCTACTTTACCAGCTAAAATACAAAAATCATCAACAATGCAGTTATGTCCAATGTGGACATGATTATCTATCATAACATATTTTCCGATTGAAGTATTGTCAATTAATCCTCTATCAATGGTACAACATGATCCAATAAAAGTACCTTCGTCAATTATAAGCCCACCAACATGTGGAGTTAGACTAGTTTTACTCTTATTTGGGATGAAGCCAAAACCTGTTTTACCTAATACAGAATTATGAGCTATAGTAACCATCTTTTTCAAAATTGTACATTCTATAACCACACCAACACCAATGAAACATTGTTTGCCTATTTTACAATTTGAAAAAATAGTAACTCGTTCAGATATATATGCATTATCTTCGATTATTACACCTTCATTAATAATAGAATAAGCACCAATAAAGACATTTCTACCAATTTTTGCAGATTTATGAATAATAGCTGTAGAATCTATTTTTTGATTTCCAAAATTTTGGGGATAGGCGTCAAAATATTGCTTTAGTAACTTTGAAAAACCTTCTTTAGGATTTTTAAATGGAATTTTTATTATATTTTCATGTAAAAATTTAAAATTTTTTTTTTCAACAATACATATTCCAGAGGTGATATTTTGAATGTTTTTTTTTGTATTTGTAAAAAAAGATAATTTATTTTTTTTTAAATTTTCAAACGAAACAAAGTCTTGAACGTATATACTTTCAAGAGAAAACCTTGTATTACTTTGTTGAGAAAAAAAATAATCCTGTGATATTTCTAAAAAATTTAAAATATCTAGTAATTTTATTCTGTGATTTATTTTAAAAAAATGTTTATTCATTATAACAACTATGCTAATTAGTGGGCGTAATAATAATTTTCATTGATTTTGTCCTTTCGTTAAATAATTCAAGAACTTCGTTAGTAAAATCAATATTTTTATCATTAAATAAAAAAACATTTTCTTTAAGCAATACAATGTTTATTTTTTTTTTAATTGAAACGTCCTTTATAACCTGTGCCAACAAATCCTTTACATCTTTTTGTATCTTTTGAAAAGATTTGTTAAGTAAACTTCTTTCTTCTTTATATTTATTCTGAATTTCAAACACCTCAGCTTTAAATAATTTTATTCTTTTTTTATATTCTGCTTCAGAGAGATCGGCTTTACTTTTTTTCAGAATATCCTCTTTCTTTTTGAAATATATTTGTTTTTGTTTTATTTTTTTATTAATTTCTTTTTCTAAAGTTAAAAATTTATTTCCTAATATTTTCATAGCGTTTGATTTCTTTAATATAAATCTAAAATCTATTATTCCGATTTTATTTATCTCAAAATTTGAAGGTGTTTTGATATTATTTTTAACTTTGATTAATGGGCTATCATAACTGACATACTTGTTAAAATTATAATTACTAACACTAATCAGGCTGGAAAAAAATATAAAATTTGTAAAAAACATTTTAAGTTCAACACAAATAAATTAAAAACTTGTACCTATAGAAAATTGAAAATTTTCTTCAATATCATAATTCTTACTCTTAACTGGAAATCCCCAGACCATTTCCAATGGTCCAACTGGTGTGGTCATTGACAATCCAAAACCATTCGTTATTCTAGGAGCCTTATCGTCGTATCCTTTTACACCTGTTTCGTAATCTGTTCCCCATATTGAACCAATATCAGAGAAAATAAACCATTTTAATCCAGTATCTTCAGGCATTAGTTTATCAGATTTCATCTCCAACGATAAATTGTAAAAATTATTTCCACCTATAGCTTGATTATTACCCGTGTCACGTGGCCCTACACCATCACTATCAAAACCTCTTAAGGTTTTTCCACCCAAGAAAAAACGATTTGATGACGTAATTTTATCGTCAAATGAGGTAACAAGACCAGCACCTGATTTAAGACCAAAAATATAATCTCCGTATTCTATTGGATAATATGATTTATAATTGAATAGAGATTTAAAAAAATTGGAGTCACCTCCAATTCCTGCAATTGTATTTTGAAAACTCCATTTGTAACCAGAAGTAGGGTTAAAATAGCTATCTCTCGTATCTTCTGAAAGACCTAGAGAAACTGAAGAAGTTATAATCTCCACTCCTTCTTCTCCAGTTACGGAAGCAGCCGTTGAAGTACTAGATGTAGTAGTTTCAGACCTAATCAATCGATATGTTATTTTTTGTGAAATCTCATTTGATTTAAATCCAAATCCAATATCAAATCCTGAACTATTTGATTTTATATCTCCTTTATCGTTTTCACTTTCTTGGTCAAAAACATTACCAAAAAGAGAAAGAGGTCTATCTAAAAAATAAGGTTCTGTCATTCCTAAACTGTATGTAGATTTTCTTGACGATAAATCTGCTTGTAAACGCATTTTTTTTCCCTCACCAAGAAAGTTTCTCTCATTTAGCCCAAAAGACATATTTGTATCATTAAGTGATGAATATCCTATTCCAAAACTTACTGAACCAGTATTCATTTCTTTTACTTTGATTGTTATATCCAAGGAGTTATTCAAGTTTGAGTCATTCAAACTGTAATCGACTGTTTCAAAGTAACCTAATCTTTTTATAGAATTAATTGATGAATTGAGTTTATATTTGTTGAAAGGGTCACCTTCTAAAAAACTCAACTCTCTTCTAATAACACTATCGTTAGTTCTATTATTTCCAACTATAATTATTTTATTTATATATTTCTCTTTCCCTTTTCTAATATTAAAATTCACATCTACAAGGTTTTTATTTTTATTTAAAGAAGGAACTACTCTTACAAAATTAAATCCCTCATTTTCAAAATAATTAATAAGGAACTTTGAAGTCTCCTCAACAGCTCTAGAATCGTAAATTTCATCTTTTTCTAAATCTAATTGTTCTAAAAGCAATTTAGATTTGTCGTTATCAATTAAAGATGTGATAATATTTATTTTGTTTATAGTGTATTTTTGACCTTCATTTACAATGAAATTCAAATTAAATCCTGAAAAATTAGGAAGCAAGTCTCCTCTAGCAACAATAACATTAAAATCTATATATCCCCTTCTATTGTAAAATTCTTTTAACTTTTCCTTATCATACTCTAAACGTTCAGGAATAAATTTATCTGAACCAAAAATTTTATACCATGCATCTTCCTTAGTAGAAATATTTGATTTTAATTCACTATCAGAGAAATTTTTGTTACCTTGAAAATTAATGTTTTTAACTACAAGTAAAGGGCCCTCTTTGATTTCAAAATTTAAATTTACTCTGCCTTCACTTAATTCAATTTTTTTAATAGTAACTTCAGCTAGATAACGACCAATTTTTTGATATTCTAATTTAACATTCTGAATTGCATCATTTAATTCATTTTCATTAAAAACATCTCTTGTTTTTATTGAGATAGTTTCACTCAGAGATTCACTGTCAATTAAATCGTTACCACTAAAAAAAATTTCATTAATAATTGGGTGTTCCTGTACATTAATTTTTAGAGTATTACCATTGATATTCAAATTAATTCTAGAAAACAAACCAGTATTATATAAGTCTTTAGTGAATTTATTTAAAATTTCACTATTTAATTTTATATTTTTATAATCAGGAAGAAAATTAAGTATATATGACTCAGATAATCTCTGTTCGCCATCAATTATAATTTTTTTAATATTTAACTGATCTCCAAAAGATATTGAGGAATTAAAAAATATAACTAAAAGTTTAATAAATATTAAAATTTTACTAAAGGTGTAAATCATAATATTATTTTATATCCTTTTTCATCAATGTATAGCATTTATATTTATAAACCTAAATCGAACGCTGTGACTAATATCATCAAAGATAAAATAAATAAAAATCCAAATTTTAATAAATATAATTGTATTTTACTAGATAAGGGCTTTCTGAAAATTAATTCATACGTAAATAGTAAAATATAACCACCATCTAGAGCTGGTATGGGTAATAAATTTATTAAACCTAAGTTTATAGATAAGATAGCCATCAAAAAAATTATAGAAGAAAATCCTCTATCTAAACTTGAACCAGAAATTTTAGCTATACCTATAGGACCTAAAACATCTTTTTTTTGAATTTCAAAAACAAATAAAGCCTTTATACCTTTTAGCCACTCGAAAGTAATATTAATAGAGTCTAAAAATCCAAATTTAACAGCTGACAAAATAGATAAAGTTTTGAATTGAGGTTCAACAGCTGTAACACCAATCCTTCCAACTACTTTATTTAATTTTTCATCATAAAATTTAGAGGGAATAACTGTAACAGTTATAACATTGTCATTCCTTAAAATATCAAATGAAAGTGAATTATTAGGATTATTTTCAACAATTTTTTTAATATCTATAAAATCTTTAATTTCTATTTTATTAATGCTTATTATTTTATCATCAGACACTAAACCTGCTCTCATAGCTGGCTTGTCATCAATTATTTCGTTTATAATTGGAGGTGTTGTATATCTTCCATGGAAAACATAAAGACTAGTAATTAAAAGTAAACCTAATAAAAGATTGGCTAATGGGCCTGACAATACAATAAAAAATCTAGAAAACAAATTTGCATGTAAAAAGGTATCTTTTTCAAAAGAGTTTTTTAAAATTTTATTCGAAAAATTTACTAATTCACCTTTCATTTTGACGTAACCACCTAATGGTATTAACGAAAACTTCCATCTTGTATTTTTTTTATCCGTAAAACCAAAAATTTCAGGACCAAAGCCTATAGAAAAAGACTCTACTTTTACTCCAGATTTTATCGCAGCATAATAATGACCTAGTTCGTGGAAGAAAACTAATGGTGTTAAGACAATAAAAAACCCAATTAGTGATGTAAAAAAACTACTTTCAAACATTTTATAGACGCCTTTTAACAAGTTCCGATGAATTTATTCTAGAAATTTTGTCTATTTCTATGACATCTTCAATACTATTTGGAATAGAAGGATTATAACAATTTAATGTTTCATAAACAATATTGTAAATTTCTGTAAATTTGATTTTTTGTGTTAAAAAAGCATCAACAGCAATTTCGTTTGATGCATTAAGAACTATTGGAGAACAATAAGGATTTTGAAGAGCTTCCCATCCTAACTTCAAACCAGGAAATTTTTTAAAGTCTGGTTCATGAAAAGTTAGACTACTTATAGAACTTAAGGACATTTTTTTTAAATTTAAATCTAATCTTTCAGGCCAATTAAGTGCTACACTTAAAGGGGTAATCATGTCGGGGAACCCTAAATTAGCTAAAATTGATCCGTCTTTATAATGAACCAATCCATGAATGATATGTTCTGGATGGATTACCACTTCAATATTATCGCTATTTATGTCAAATAGTACAGAAGCTTCAATTATTTCCAATGCTTTATTAAACATAGTTGCACTATCTACAGAAATTTTTTGACCCATTTTCCAAACTGGATGTTTTATTGCATCTTTGGGTCTAATATTTTTAAAATCTTGAAATGGGGTATTTAAAAAAGGTCCGCCTGAAGCTGTAAGTGTTATGAAATCAACTTTAGAAAAGTTATTTTTGTCTAAGCATTGAAAAATTGCACTATGTTCAGAATCTACTGGAAAAATTTTAGCATTTTTCTGGACACTTTTTTCCAAAAAAATTTTACCTGCAGAAACTAATGTCTCTTTATTAGCTATCGCCAAATCATTTCCAACACTTATTGCTGCAAATGCTGGATACAAACCTATAATTCCAATGATACCAGAAATTACAATATCACAATCTATTTTTGCTAATTCAATTAAACTAGATTGTCCTAAGCTTAGTTCATTTTTACCATAATAAGATTTAGCATTTTTAGCATTAGATAGAACAACATTTGGAACATCAAATTCATTAACAATCTCGCTTAATAATTTAGCATTATTGTGAGCAGAAACACCAACAAGATTAAATTTTTCTCTATTATTTCTTAATAAACGCAAACAAGATTCACCAATAGAACCGGTTGAGCCCAATAAAATAATATTTTTTCTATCATTCATTTTTAAATTACTTTTTAATTAATAAAAATATAACAAAAAGGTATAACTAAAAAATAACCGTCAAATCTATCCATCAAACCTCCGTGACCAGGAATTAATTTGCCACTATCTTTAACCCCAACGTCTCTTTTGAAAACAGATTCAATTAAGTCTCCAAAAAAGGATAAAATACCAATTATCAAACCGTACATAATAGAATAGATAATATTATAATTTATTAAATCTTTTACCATGAAAGATGTAATAATGATAAATACTAACCCAATAGCAGTACCTTCTATAGTTTTACCCTTACTAATACTAGGAATTATTTTATTTTTGCCTAATATTTTACCCCCTAAATATGCAAATATATCCATAGTACTAACTAAGATAACAATATATAAAATTACATATAAACCATTAGGTTTATGCAGAATACCAATTAATGAAAAAAAAGAAAAAATTATAAGATTTGATAAGATAAATTTTATTAAATTAGTTTTATTAAAAATAAAAAAAAATAAATTAATTAAGAAGGAAAAAATCAGAAAAAAAATAAAATTGTTGATAATAATTGGTAAAATATCGTAATTATTAATTTCAAAAATTGTGTAAACTAATAAAATTATTTGTAATAACACAATTTTAAAATATTGTATTCTCTTCTTAAGGATTGATGATAAACTTTCAAATTCAAGTAATACAAGACTAAAAAGAAAACAAAATAAAATTGTTAGAAAAGGAGTACCCAAATATAATAAAAAACTAAACAAAAAAACTAGAGTTATCGTCGAAATAAATCTTTGTCTAAATTCTTGAAGATTTAATAGGCTAATTATTCTAAAAAAAATTTAATTATCTCCACCATATTTTCTATTTCTCTTGGCATATTCTACCATACAATTTTCTAAAATTGATTTATTAAAGTCTGGCCACATTTCTCTAACAAACATTAATTCTGTATAAGCTAAATCCCATAAAAGAAAATTAGATAATCTCATTTCACCACCAGTTCGTATCAAAAGATCAGGATCAGGTATATCTTTATTCAATGTATATTTTTTAAATTCAATTTCATTAATTAGATTAGTTTTTTTACCATTAATTAAAATTTTGTTTATAGCTGAAATTATGTCTAATCTACCACCGTAATTTAGGGCTAAGGTAATTACAACTCCTTTATTATTACTGGAAGTCTTAGTTATAATATTAATTTTTTCTTTAACTTGTTTTTCAAATGGTAAAAAATCACCAATAAATCTAATTTTAAAGCTATTTTTATCAATTTTTGAAATTGTTTCATCTAGGAATTGGTTTAATAATTTCATTAAAAAAGAAATTTCACTACTCGATCTTTTCCAATTTTCTGTTGAAAAAACAAATACAGTAAGAAATTTTAATTTTAATTTTTGGACACTGTTTATTATATCCCATAAGTTATTTGCACCCTTACGGTGACCTTCGTAAGATGGCAAATTATTGGCACGCGCCCAACGCCTATTACCATCCATTATGATAGCCAGATGATCTAGTTTCATAATTAATTTTCTAAAATTTCTTTTTCTTTATTTAATAAAACCGTATCAATATTTTTGATCATTATATCTGTAATTTCTTGTATCAAAATTTCATCTTGATGTTTTTGATCTTCGCTAATTTCCCCATTTTTCTGAAGTTTTCTTACACTTTCTACATAATCACGTCTAATATTTCTAACAGCAATTTTTGAAGTTTCAGCATACTTTGCTGCCACCTTGGTAATTTCTAGCCTTCTTTCCTCAGATAAAGGAGGAATATTTATTCTTATTACATTACCTTCTACCATAGGGTTAAGTCCCAATGGACTTTCTCTGATACTTTTATCAATGGTAGTTACCAACGAACTATCCCATACATTTACTAGCAATAACCTTGCTTCTGGAACGCTTACAGTGCTGACCTGATTTAAAGGCATTATACTTCCGTATGCACTAACGTTTATTTGATCTAACATTGATGAGGATGCTCTGCCAACCCTAAGACCACTCAAATCTTTTTTTAATGAATCGACAGCTTTTTCCATTCGACTTTTTATCTCATTAGAATTTAATTCTGTCATTAAAATTCCTTCCTAATCAGAAATGATAGTATAAGAGCCCTTACCATTCAAAACTTTATTAAGATTTTTGTTAATAGAGCAAACCAAAATTGGTATTTTGTTTTCTCTTGCAAGCGATATTGCAGATGCATCCATTACTTTAAGATCTTTACTTAAAACATCTAAATAACTCAGATTATTATATTTGAAGGCTTTTTTGTCTTTTTTGGGATCAGCAGAATAAACACCATCTACAAGTGTTGCTTTTATAATAACATCACAATCCATCTCTGATGCTCTAAGCGCTGCTGCTGTATCAGTTGTAAAATAGGGATTACCAGTTCCCGCTGCAAAAATTACAACTCTTCCTTTTTCCATATGTCTTTTGGCTCTTCTTCTAATATATTGTTCACAAACAGCAGAAATTGGCAAAGCTGACTGTACTCTTGTTTGAATTCCAATTTGCTCCATTGCATTTTGAATTGCAAGGCTATTCATCACAGTAGCTAGCATGCCCATATAATCACCAGTAGCTCTGTCCATACCACTTTTAGTATTTGAAATACCTCTATAAATATTACCTCCACCAACAACTATACATAGTTGAACACCAGAATTAACAACTTCTTCAACCTTATTAGCAAATGATTTTATTACTTTTGGATTTATACCAAAAGAATCTTGTCCCATTAAGGACTCACCTGAAATTTTTAGAAGGATTTTTTTCCATTTAAAGTTATTCAAAACTATCCCTTAGGTAAGTAATTAATTCATGGACGCTGTTGCTGCGACTTCAGATGCAAAATCGCTTTCAATAACTTCTATACCTTCACCTAATTTTAGTATCTTAAAATCTTTTATTACAACCTGAGTGCCAACATTCTCAGATAAATCCCTAACTATATCTTTAATTTTAGATTCACCATCAATTACAGAAATCTGTTCATTAAGAACAACATCTTTAAAAAATTTCTGCATTCTTCCTTGAACCATTTTTTCTGCAATCTCTACAGGTTTCCCTGACGCAATTGCTTGATCCATAAAAACATTTTTTTCTCTATCAACTAAATCTTTATTAAGGTCATTAATATTTAGAGATTTAGGAGAAGTTGCAGCAATATGCATGGCTATTTTCTTCCCAGTTTCTATTATTTGTTTATCGTTTGCCTTTGTTTCAATAGCTACGATTACTCCCAATTTACCTAAATCATCTGTAACTTTATTATGAATGTAAGAAACTAAAATCCCTTCGGACACTTCTAAATATTCTGCACGTCTAATATTCATGTTTTCACCGATTGTTGCAATATTATTTGTAAGCTCTTGGTTTACTGTCTTATCAGTATTAGGAAAAAGAAGTGTTTTTAAAAAATTAATGTCACTTTTACTTTCAAGTGCAAGTTGACTACAAGTTTTCACAAATTTTTGAAATAATTCATTCCTTGCTACGAAGTCTGTTTCAGAGTTAACTTCAATAAGAGCTCCTTTAGTGCCTTTTATAGTTATGCCAATTAATCCTTCAGCAGCTATTCTATCTGACTTTTTAGCAACAGCAGAAAGACCTTGCTTTCTGAGCCAATCGATCGCATCTTCAACAATGCCATTTGTTGCAATAAGAGCTTTTTTACAGTCCATCATGCCTGCACCGCTCTTTTCTCTTAATTCTTTTACCATCGAAGCTGACAAATTCATTTAATTTCCTTTCAACAAATATAACACAATAGTATTTTTAGTAATATTCAAATAGTCTGATTGTTAATGTTTTATGAAACAACTGCATTTGAAACTTCTTCATTTGGAATTTGCTCATCAGAATCTTTATCACTTAAATTTTCTTTAATCAAATTATCTTCTTCAACATTTTTTTCTTCAAGATCAGGTGCTTCTCCAATATCAATACCACTTTGTTCTAAATTACTCTCCAAGCCTTTAAGAACAGAGGCAGCAACTAGATTACAATAAAGAGAGATAGCTCTTAACGCGTCATCATTTCCGGGTATCGGATAATCAACTCCAGATGGATTAGTATTAGTATCACATACTGCAATTACAGGAATATTTAGATTGTTGGCTTCCAAAACAGCTATTGCCTCTTTATTTGTGTCTATGATAAATATTGCATCAGGAATACCATTCATATTTTTAATACCGCCTAAAGTCAGATCTAGCTTTTCTTTTTGCCTTTCAATATTAAGTCTTTCTTTTTTTGTTAAACTATTAATTTCACCAGACGAGATTCTTTCTTCAAGATTTTTGAGTTTTTTTATAGATTTTGATACTGTTTCCCAATTAGTAAGCATTCCACCTAGCCATCTATGATTGACATAATATTGACCACAATCATTTGCAGCTTGAGCAATCAAATCAGATGCAGAACGTTTAGTGCCTACAAATAAAAATTTACCACCATTTTTAGCTATGGATTGAATTGCCTCTAAAGCTTCATATAACATTGGAACTGTTTTTTCTAAGTTAATTATATGAATACTATTTCTTTTTCCAAAAATATATGGTTCCATTTTGGGGTTCCATCTTCTAGTATGGTGACCAAAGTGGACGCCAGCTTCTAACAACTGACGCATTGTAAATGTTGGTGATGAAGTCATAATATTTCCTTTTACCGGTTAATGTTATAGTAATGTTCACGAACACCGGACGGTTGTAAAACCTAACATTACACAAGATTGGTATTTCATAGATCAATTTTATTGAGATTGCAAGTTTTTATGTTTATGGAAATTATGAAAAAATAATGTTATTTATACCTTTTACTTTAGAAATATCATGAATAAGTTTTGATGATAATTTTATATCTTCTTTTATTTTAATTTCGACTTGCTGTTTGTCATTTGACTTATTTATTAAAATATTAGATTTTCCAAATTCTAAAACATTTAATAATGGAACAAGTTTTTGTAAATATTCGTCACCTTTCGTAAACAAAGTCATATTACACTTACTTTCTGCAACAAATTCATTTAAAGAAATTACCCTATTTGCAATTATTCTAGGTACTTGATTATTTTCAGTTTTTATTTGTACATCTATTAAAATTAAATTTCTTTCAGTTAAATAATTTTCGTACTTATTTAAAATATCAGAATAAATTAAAATTTCACAAGAACCGCTTAAATCACTTAACTGTATTGTGGCCCATCTACCACGAAAAGATTGTTTTTTTTGTATTTTAGTAAGTAAACCACATAATTTTAAATTTTTATTATAGTATTTTTGTGGTTTTTTTAAAATTTCACTCACGTTTTTTATTTTTGTTTTTGATAATATTTTAGAATAACTATCTAATGGGTGAGATGACAAATATAATCCAAGAGATAAAAATTCATTATTAATACTTTCTTGAAATCCCCACTCTGTTATATTTGGAAGATCAATAAATAATTTGTTGTCACTACAATTATTAAAAAGATTTGATTGATAAGAGCGCTTTTCCTTTTCTATGTATTGTGAATGATTTAAAATCAAATCAATGGAATTAAATAATTTACTCCTATTTTTTTCAATTGGGTCAAAAGCTCCAGACATAATTAAACTTTCAAATGATTTTTTTGTTAACAAGCCATATGGAACTTTATCTAAAAAATCGTCAATATCTTTAAAAATTCCAAATTTATTCCTAATTCTAACAATTTGTTTAATAGCATCAGTACCGACGTTTTTTAAGGACGATAACGAATATCTTATGCCAATTTTTCCTTTTGATATTTCTTCAATTATAAATTCGTGACTGCTTTTGTTTATACATGGCTTGAGTATTTGTATGCCAAGATTTTTTGAATCTTCAACAAAAGATGATAATTTTTCAGTGTTATTATTTTCTATAGTCATCATTGATACAAAAAACTCATAAGGGTAATTTGTCTTAATCCAAGCAGTTTGGTAAGCAATTAAAGCATAAGCTGCTGCATGCGATTTATTAAAACCATAACCGGCAAAAGCTGCAATTTGATCAAAAATCTCAATAGCATTTTTTTCAGTAATTCCCTTTTTTTTCGCACCCAATAAAAAAAATCTCTTTTGTTCGGACATTTCATTTTTATCTTTTTTCCCCATTGCTCTTCTTAGAATGTCAGCTTTCGCTAACGAAAAGTCTGCTAATATTTGTGCTGCTCTTAATACTTGCTCTTGATAAATAAATATTCCATAAGTTTCTGCCAAAATAGGTTCTAAACTTGCGTGCATATATACAATATTTTCTTTTTTATGTTTTCTATTAATGTAACTAGGAATATTTTCCATCGGACCTGGCCTGTATAATGACACAACAGCAATAATGTCTTCAAACCGATCTGGTTTAAGACCAATTAGAACATCCTTCATCCCAGCAGATTCTAATTGAAAAATCCCTGTTGTAGCGCCAGATGATAACATTTCATATGTTTTTTTATCTTCTAACGATATTTGACTAAGTTCAAAATTTACATTTCTTTTTTTAATTAGATATTCAGCTTTAGCAATGATTGTTAATGTTTTCAGACCAAGAAAATCAAATTTAACAAGTCCAGCTTTTTCAACATATTTCATGTTAAATTGAGTAGCTGGCATTTCAAGTTCACCAAATTTGTACAATGGGAGTATTTTATGTAGTGGCCTATCACCAATTACTATACCAGCAGCATGAGTTGAAACATGTCTGTTTAGACCTTCTATATTAATAGCAGTATCTATTAAGTTTTGCACTTGCTCATTTTCAGCGATTTCATGTTTAAGAGTGTCGTTCGTTTCGATAGCTTCTCTAATTGTAATAGGTTTTGAGGGAATAAATGGTATTAACTTTGCAATTTTATCTACCTGTCCATAGGGCATTTCCAATACCCTACCAACATCTCGAATAGCGGCTTTTGCCTGAAGACTTCCAAAAGTTATTATTTGAGCAACTTTATCTTTTCCATATCTATTTCTTACATAACTTATAACCTCCTCCCTTCTATCTTGACAAAAATCTATATCAAAATCAGGCATTGATATACGTTCAGGATTAAGGAAACGTTCAAACAATAACCCCCATTTAATTGGATCAAGATCTGTTATGTTAAGTGACCATGCCACAATTGACCCGGCTCCAGAACCACGACCAGGACCCACGGGGATCTTATTATTTTTTGACCAATTTATAAAATCAAAAACTATTAAAAAATAACCAGAAAACCCCATCTCAGTGATAATTTTAAGCTCTTTTTTAAGACGGTTTTTATATTCATTTTTTTTATTTTCAGAAAATATTTCCTTAGATGCCTCTATTCTTTTCATTAAACCTTTGTAGGAAATATTAGAAAGATATTCTGCTTCACTGATATTTTCTAAACCAGGATATTTAGGAAGTATTGGATCACGTGTTTTAACAAAAAATGAGCATCTTTTAGCTATTATAACAGTATTTTTAATTGCTTCTGGAATATCTTTAAATAATGATATCATTTTTTTGGGATCTTTGAGATAATGTTCTTTTGTTAAAATTCTAGTATTATCAGAGGAAATAGTCTGCCCTTTATCTATACATGTAAGAACTTGATGTGCATTAAATTTATGTTCATTTTCAAAGAAACAATCATTAGTTGCTACTAGAGGAATTTCAAGCTTATCTGCTAAGTCCAACAGATTTTTTTCAGCAATAACTTGATTACCTATACCATGCCTTTGAAGTTCAACATAGATATTATCATGAAAAAAAATTTTTAAATATTTTAAACGTTCATAAGCTAAATTAATATTATTTAAAGATGCTGGTTTGCCTATGAAACCATTCTCAACCCCTCCTGTAAGTAAAATAAGACCATCTTTATATCTTTCTAAATCATAAGTATTTATGATTTTGTAATAATTTTCATCATTTGAAATACTACTTGTTAAAAAAAGTAGATTTTTGTAACCAATATCATTTTTAGCTATTAAAACAACCTCACCAACATTTTTTTCATTATGTTCATTATGACATATATTTACTTGAATACCAATTATAGGCTGAATACCAAAAGAGGTCATTTTTAAAGAAAATTCTAGGGCTCCAAAAAGATTGGATGTATCTGTAATAGCTATTGCAGGCTGATTGTTCTCTATACAAAATTTAGATATGTAATCAAAAGATAGCATGCCTTCAGCTAATGAAAAATTAGAATGTAATCTTAAATGGATAAACAAATCTTTCATTTTTTTTAATCCAGTTCTTGTAAATATTGTTCACTAATAGAACCGTTTTTTAATATTATCTTCCTATCCATTAATTTTGCTAAATCATTATTGTGGGTTGCAAAAATACAACTTATATCTAAAGATTTGACTAATTTGTATAAAATATCAAAAACATTTTTTGCACTTGTTGCATCCAAATTTCCAGTAGGTTCATCTGCTAATATTAAACTTGGAGAATTAGCTAAAGCTCTTGCGATAGCAACTCTTTGAGCTTCTCCCCCAGACAATTTAGCAGGTCTAAAGTCAAGTCTGTTTTTTAAACCTAATATAGATAACAACTCTATTGAATGTTTTTTTGATACTATTTTAGATTTACCCATAATTAATTGCGGTAACATTACATTTTCAACAGCGGAAAACTCATGAAAAAGACGGTGAGACTGAAAAACAAAACCAATTTTAGATCCTCTCAGTATTGTTTTGCTGTCTTCACTTAATTTTGTGCAATTGTGTCCACTTAAACTAATTGTTCCAAATGTCGGTTGCTCAAGTAAACCTGCAATATTTAATAAAGTTGATTTTCCAGTACCACTGGGACCTATTAAAGAAATTATTTCCCCCCTAAATACTCTAAGATTTATGTTATTAAGAACTTTAATTTTTTGGGATTGTTGATTATAAACATGAGTAATATTCTTTAAAATTAATAAGTCTCTTTTACCAGTTAATCTACTCATATCTCAATGCCTCTGCTGGAGATATTTTTGAAGCTTTCCAAGCAGGAAAGGTACTAGCTAACAAAGTCAAAATAATTGACAAAAATATTACCACTAAAACTTCATTAAAGTTTATATTTGAAGGTAATGTAGACAAAAAGTATACCTCAGGCGAAAATAATTCTTGTCCAAATAAGAATGATATATAACCTCTTATAGTTTCAATGTTAGTGGATACAACTATTCCTATTAATGCACCTATAAATGTACCTAAAATACCAATTATTGAACCTGTAAGGATAAAAATTCTTATAATTAAATATTTTGAGGCCCCCATTGTTCTCATCAGTGCTATATCAGACTTTTTTGTTTGAACCAACATTATCATTGAAGATATTATGTTAAAAGTTGCTACAAGAATAATCAAAGTTAAGATCACAAACATCACGTTTTTTTCAACTTCAAGGGCATTCATAAATGAAGAATTTCTTTTTTTCCAATCAATTATGATTAAATCGTTATCTAATTTTGTATTTAAGTCAGAGTAGACAGACTGAGTAAATTTTGGGTTTTCCAAGAAAATTTCGATTCCATGGGCTACTTGTTTTGTTGAAAGAAAGTTTTCTGCTTTTTCCCAAGGTATAAATATAAAATTATTATCATATTCATACATCCCAATATCAAAAAATCCGCCAACCCTAAAGTTTTGTCTAATTGGCAAAACACCAATGGCAGTTTGCATTACGTTTGGAGATATAAGAGATATGTAATCCCCTACACTTACATTTAATCTTTGTGCTAATCTATATCCTAAAATTATATTTTGTTTTATTTTAAAATTATCTATTGTTGTTTTATCAAGAGATTTCCAAAGCAATTTTTTAGCTGGTAAGTCTGACCATTTAGTTCCTCTAATAATAACTCCTGAAGCAGTATACTTTGTATTAGCAAGAGCTTGTCCTTCCAAGTGAGGAGTAACTGCAATTACATTTTCTGTATCTGAGACTTGTTTTACAATTCTGTTGTAGTTTTCTATAGATAGTCCATTTTTCTTGTAAATAATAAGATGACCATTTATCCCTAAAATTCTATCGACTAATTCAGTTCTAAAACCATTCATTACTGACATTACAACTATAAGAGTAGCAACACCTAAAATAATACCAATTAGAGAAAACCATGCAGAAATAGATATAAAACCTTCTACACGCCTTGATTTAATATACCTAATAGCAATTATTTTTTCAGTTTCATTAAAAATAAAATATTCCATATGCTTTTATTTTTTTGTTTGAACAAGATTTAATAATTCATTGTATGATAATTTAGATATATCTCCACTTTTTCTACACTTTATGTCATATGATTGTTCTTTTATTCCCTTAGGACCAATTATGATTTGATAAGGTAAACCAATCAAATCTGCTCTAGCAAGCTTAACACCTGCCCTTTCGTCAGTATCATCATACAAAATGTTTAAGCCTTTATTTTTCATAATATTATATAATTTTAAACAAATATTGTCACAATTAACATCTCCACTTTTTAAATTTATTATATTATAATCCCAAGGAGAAATTTCTTTAGGCCAAATTATACCATTTTGGTCATGATTAGCTTCAATAACAGCGCCAACTAATCTTGAAAGGCCTACACCATAAGAACCCATAAAAACTGGAATATTTTTCCCTTCTTTGTCACTTATTGTAGCTTTCATAGGCATAGAATATTTTTGGCCAAAATGAAAAATATGACCGACCTCGATGCCTCTTTTTTTAATTAAATTATTTATTTTGTTATCAAATTTATTCATGTTATGCTTTTCTTCAGTTGCTGCATAAAAAGATGTGTATTTATTTACTTCATCTTGAAGATTATCGTCATAATTAACATTCAAGGACGATATATTAAAATTTAATAATTCTTTTTCTATGTAAACTACACTTTCTCCAGTATCTGCAATTATTATAAATTCGTGACTTAAATCACCTCCTATTGGTCCTGTATCAGCTTTCATTGGTACCGCTTTCAGACCCATTTTTTTGAATAATTGTATGTAGGCTATAAACATTTTATTGTATGAATTTATTGATGACTTGTAGTCATTATCAAAAGAATATGCATCTTTCATTAAAAATTCTCTTCCTCTCATTACACCAAATCTAGGCCTTAGTTCATCTCTAAACTTCCACTGAATATGAAAAAGATTAAGAGGTAGTTCTTTATAGCTTTTTACATGAGTTCTAAATATTTCAGTTACAAGTTCTTCATTAGTAGGCCCATATAGCAAATCTCTATTATTCCTATCTTTAATGCGAAGCATTTCTTTACCATAATCATCGTATCGTCCAGATTCTTTCCAGATCTCAGCAGGCTGAATCGTAGGCATTAAAATTTCATTAGCTCCAGCTTTTAACATTTCTTGTCTGCAAATTTCTGTGATTTTTTCTAATACTATTTTTCCAAGTGGCAACCATGAATAAATTCCAGATGCTGATAGTTGGATCATACCAGATCTTAGCATATAGATATGCGATATAATCTCAGCTTCTTTTGGATTTTCTTTTAATATTGGAATAAAAAATTTAGATAATAACATTGTAATTGTTCCCTTATAAAGCTTATATCTAAAAATAAATTAAAACTAATTTGATTGAAAGTTTATAGCAGTATAAATTACAACTTATGGAATTATTGACAGGACATCAACATGAAACAACCCTCAAATAAACAATTTTCTATAAATAGTTTTCCAAGAGTAAGAATGAGAAGAAATCGTTTATCAGATTTTTCAAGAAGACTAATGTCTGAAAATATTTTGTCAATTAATGACTTAATTTATCCAATTTTTATTACTTATGGCTCAAATATAAAAGAAGAAATAAGCTCCATGCCAGGAATTTACAGAATTTCAACAGATTTACTTTATAAAGAAATTGATTATATTTCTTCTTTAGAAATTCCTGCGATCGCTCTGTTTCCAAAAATTGAAAATGAATTAAAAACACCTAATGGTGAAGAAGCGCTAAATAAAAATAATTTGTTATGCAAGGCTATTAAAATTACAAAAAAAGTTAACCCAAATCTAGGTGTTATTACTGATGTTGCACTTGATCCTTATACAAATCACGGCCATGATGGCGTATTACATAATAATGAGATTGATAACGACTTAACACTAGATATTTTATGTAAACAAGCAATTGTACAAGCTGAAGCAGGATGTGATATCGTAGCACCAAGTGATATGATGGATGGTAGGGTTGGTGCAATAAGAGATTCTTTAGATGATTATGGGCTTATTAACGTTCAAATCATGTCATATGCTGCTAAATATGCGTCATCTTTTTATGGTCCTTTTAGAGATGCTATTGGATCAGCTTCGAATTTATCCAAAAAAACAAAAAAAAGCTATCAAATGGATCCTGCAAATTCAGACGAAGCATTAAGAGAAATTAGACTTGATATAAATGAAGGGGCTGACATGATAATAGTAAAACCGGGAATGCCTTATTTAGATATCATCAGCAAAGCCAAAAAAGAATTTAACTTTCCTATTGTCGCTTACCAAGTATCTGGTGAGTATTCTATGTTAAAAAATTCTATTCAAAATGGATGGTTAGATGAAAAAAACATTATATTTGAAACTATGTTGTGTTTTAAAAGAGCTGGTTGTGATGCGATCATAACTTATTTTGCTCCTTATATCGCGAAAAATTTGATTAAAAAAATTTAATAAAAATATAAAATAAGAAGCCGTATATAGATTATGATTGATATAAAACCAGAAAGTGTCTTAGAACAACCAATATATATGCTAACTAAAGCTACTTCATGCCCATATTTAAGAGGAAAAGTTGAAAAAAGAATAGCAACTGACATTACAAATAATCAAAAAATTTATGAAGAACTCTCAATTAATGGTTTTAGAAGAGTTGAAAATTGGATGTATAGGCCTGTTTGCGATAATTGTAGTGCCTGCAAATCTTATAGAGTTGACATAAAAAATTTTAAATTAACAAAAAGTTTAAAAAGGGTTTTAAAAAATTTTAGAAATTTTAGTTATACTTTTGTCAATAATAATTCAACTGATGAACATTTTAAAATTTTTAAAAAATATCAATTAGAGAGACATTCTGGTGGTTCAATGTCAGATATGAATGTAGATGAATTTTCGTCAATGATAGAAACTTCACCAATTAAGACAGTGCTTATGGAGTTTAGAGATCAATGTAAAAATTTAGCAGGTGTACTTCTTTTAGATATTGATGAAAAAAACTTATCAGCTGTTTATAGTTTTTTTGATCCAAAATTTAATAAGTTAGGACTAGGGAATTATATGATTGCACAATGTTTATTATTTGGTAAGAGTAACAATTTTAAATATTTATATCTTGGGTATTATATTGATGGACTTTCAAGTATGTCATATAAGTCAAGATTTAGACCAGGACAGATATTAAGTAGCAATAATTGGAAAAATTTTTGAATTTATCCTCCAATAGCAGCACCATCACTCCTTAAGTCATACCCCCCTTCTTTAAGACCGGAAGGGTAACTGACTAATGCTCCAGCATGACCCATTATTTCTTCAAATGCTCCGACTTTTTCAACGATATGACCCATTGATATTAATTTATCAAAAGTATCAGCAGAAAAACGTTCTTCAATTTTCAATGAGGTCGTTTCCTCACCCCATGTCTTGCCTAATAACCATCTTGGTTTATTAATTGCATTTTGTAGATTTAAATTTTGAACATTATATCTATAAAAAATCGCAGCTTGTGTCTGAGGTTGCCCTTCTCCACCCATAGTCCCATATGACATTACCCTACCATCATCGAAATGAGCTAATGCTGGTTGAATTGTATGAAATGGTTTCCGAGCAGGTAATAAATGATTATGACTTTTTGGATCAAGAGAAAAACTAATACCTCTATTTTGCATTGTTATACCAGTATTAGGTAAAACTAAACCAGAACCAAACTCCCAATAAATACTCTGTATAAAACTAACAGTATTTCCATATGTATCGGTTGCACCTAACCAAACAGTATCACCACCTGGAGAAGAAGCAGGCCAAGGTGCAACTTTTTCAAAATTAATTTCCTTAGCTAATTTTTTAATGAAATTTTTTGTTAAAAATTCACTAACATTAGAGCTCATATATCTTGGATCAGATATATATTCATCTCTTATCTTAAAAACTGCTTTTGTTATCTCCACAATATTATGGATTAATTCATCATTATTTTTGCAAGTAATTGATAATTCATCAAGCACACCTAAAATTAATATTGATGCTAATCCTTGAGTGGGAGGCGGTAAGTTAAATAATTTAGCATCTTTAATTTTTAATTCTAAGGGATCTACAAAAGTTGCTTTATAACTTTTAAAATCGTCTGAATTTAATGGAGATCCTAAATTATTTAAATCAGAAATGATCTTACTGAAGACTTCACCTGAATAAAAGTCCTCTAACCCATTTTTTATTAGGCAGGAAAAAGTATTCGACAAATTTGGAATAATTAATCTATCTCCAACATTTGGAATTTTACCATTTTTTAAATAAACATCTTTGAAACCTATAACGTTAACAAGCTGATTTAATTTTGATTTTAAATTATTTCTTAGAGTATTAGTTACTGCAATTCCTTCTTTAGCAGCTTGTTCCGCATCAAGCAAAAGTCTACTTATTGGAATTTTACCCCCTAAATTTTTAATGCTAAAATCATATGCCAGCTTCCAACCTGCAACAGCACCTGGAACAGTTAAGGCTGATAATGGTCCACGTGAAGGAATAGAGCTAAAGCCTTGATTTTTATAGAATTCCACATTTGCATTATTTGACGCTGGACCACAGGAATCAATTGCATGAACATTTTTGTTTTTATCAGAAATTAACCAGAAATTATCACCACCCATAGAATTCATATGAGGATATACAACTGATATCATTGCAGCAGAAGCAATCATTGCTTCAACAGCGTTACCACCGTTTTTTAAAATATCAGAGCCAGTTTTTGTTGCTAAATGATGAGGAGCAGTCATCATATAATTATAAGAAAGTTTTGAAGAAAGCATAATAATGCCTATCAAAAGTATAAGGACAAATCACGATGATCAGATTTACAGCCTGCTAAAAACAAAGCAATATCCTTAGGAATATTTTGCTGTTGTCTTAATCCTATTGTAAATTTTGTACTATCAAGAAATACTGATAAGGCGTCGATTACTTTATTATCAATTTTTTTAAGATCATTATATTTTTTTTCATACTCTACGAAAGAAAGATTAAAATCTTTGATAACTTTTTTATAATTCACTTTTTTCTTTTTTAAGTTTCTAGATACTTTAGAGAGTTTGGACGTAATTTTTGAATTATCAGGTAAACGTGAAACCTTTTTTGAAAAAACCTTAATTTCATTTGATAAAGATTTTGGCTCACTAGTCTCTAATATTTTACTTATTTTTTCAAACTTATCTCTTAATTTATAAAATTCCGTTTTTGATAATAGAATGTTAAGCAATATTGTCATTTCGTCATAAGAATTATCCATTGCTCTTCTATATTTGTTTCTATTTAAATTTTCTTCTTTTATTAATTTCTGAAAATTTTTATAGGTATCAGACCAATTTTCTGGAATACCTTGCTTTTCATTTTGAATATTATTTTTTAGTTTTTTATTTTCTGACTTCAACAATGAAATTTTTTGATTATCATTATTATCAAGTCTTGAAATGGTTATTTCATTATTTTTAATTAAGGTTTCAAGTTCTCTAATATTTTTTTCTTTATTTCTTACTACTTTTAAAAGTGGTAAATAATTTATAGATTGATCTTGTATTTTTTCTTCAATTTCAAATGCTTTGTTTAAGTTTAAAAACCCATCTTCGATTGAGCTTATAGAGTTTTTAATTATATTCTGATATTTTCGGGACATTGAAGATAAATCTGCTTTAGATAGATTAATAATTGATACTTTTGTTAAACTATTTGGATTTAACATATTGTCTTTCATATATTTTTCTGTACACAGTTGTAATTTTGGATTCTTAGGTGGGGGAGACGTCTCTGAAAGAAAATTTAATCTATTAGGTAAATAATTTACTAAAAACGGATATGAGCCTACAACTGCTAGAGCTATCAATTGTAGAGTTATAAATGGCACTACACCTTTATACATTTGGATAGTTTTAACTGCCTTTGAAGCAACACCTCTTAAATAAAATAAAGCGAAACCAAAAGGAGGAGTTAAAAAAGATGTCTGAATATTTAGACCAATCATGACCCCTAGCCATACAGCAGTTATATTTGCTGAAGGATCAGCAAGTAAGATAGGAGCAACAATTGGAACTACTACAACTGCAATTTCAATGAAATCTAGAAAAAAGCCCAATATAAAAATAACTACCATTACAATTATGAATTTTGACCAAAAACCTCCAGGTAAAGAATTTAAATATTCTTTTACAAGTTCTTCTCCTCCAAATGCTCTAAAAGCAGCTGTAAGCATTGCAGCTCCTAAAAGGATTATAAAAACTAAAGAAGTAGTTTTGGCTGTTTCCATCATAACACCCTGCATGGTGTTGTTAAATTTAAATAGTCTCCAACTACTCCATATGATAGCAATTAAAAGTAAAGTCGATCCAATAACGCCAATAAATATTCCAATTTTATCTTCAAAAGTATTTATTAATTTAACATTCATGGTGTAATTACTAACTGCATAAGCTAGTAAAAAAATAGAAATTAGAACCAAAAAAGCTGGATATAATGAAGATTTTAAACCTTCCGTTTGCCTATAGCCTGCCATAATTATAGCACCAGCAGCTCCTATGGCTCCTGCTTGATTTACTGTTGCAATTCCAGTAATGATTGAACCCAAAACTAATATAATTAATGTTAATGGCGGTATTAAAATCAACATAACATTTAGCCAAAATTTTTTGTCCATTTTACCTTCATATGGAACTGAAGGTGCACTTTTAGGTGAGACAAATGCAAGTACTAAAATAAAAAGCATATATATACCAACAAGTAAAACACCAGGAAGAAAAGCTCCTAAAAACATTTCTCCTGCACTAGTTGAAGTAACATCAAATATCGAAGGCATCGATATCTCGCCTGTTGCTTCTTTGTACAAAGCTTTACGCATTGTACCTGCTTGATCGGATGCTGTTGCAAGTTGATCAGCTAAAATTATCAAAACGATTGAAGGAGGTATTATTTGTCCCAAAGTTCCTGATGCAGCTATTGTTCCAGTAGCAAGTGGTGCAGAGTATTTATTCCTTAGCATTGCTGGCAAAGAAATTAATCCCATAGCTACAACAGTTGCACCTACTATTCCAGTGGTTGCGGCTAATAATGCACCTACAAACACAACTGATATACCCAAACCACCTCTGACAGGTCCAAATAGTTGTGCCATAGTTACAAGTAAATCTTCAGCAATTTTAGATCTTTGAAGCATTAAGCCCATAAAAATAAATAAAGGAATAGCAATTAATGTATCCCTTTCTACTTCCCAATATACTCCTCTGAGATTAGTAACACCAGCTGACAGCCATTCAGATGGTCCACCAGAGAAAAAATAAGCATCCGCATTATTTTCAAGTAAATACCCAAAAAATGCAGCTACTCCTATTGATATAATAGCGGAACCTGGAAGAGCAAAGGCTACAGGAAAACCTGAACCTAGGGATATTGCCATTAGAACTATTAACAATAATAAAAAAATTAATTCCATAAATTAATGACCAATCTGATTTTCAATTATTCTTTTACCTTTTTCGCCATAATAATCAGCTAGTGATTCAAAAAAGTAACTTATAAATTGAATAAGCATAGTTAAACCAAAAATACCTAAAAACAATGCGAGGTGATATTTGATAAACATACCTACAGTTCCTTGTTGAGTTATTTCAAAGTTTAAAACTGGACTATTAATTATTGATTGTTTCCCATGGAAACCTATAAAAATAATTGTTAAAGATGTAGATACTCCAAGTGTTATCGAACCAATTGAATTCACTAAACCTTTAGTTTTATCTTTTAGTCCTTGGTATAAAATATCAACCCTTACATGACCCTCATCATAAAGTGTATATGCTGACGCAAATAAAAACAATCCAGCATACCAATATCTTACAAGATCACCCATAAATGTTTGTTCATATGAAAAAATAAATCTAGTAATCACTATTACAAGTTCACTTGCAACAATTAATAGAGATAACCATTGAAAACCAAGAGTTCTAGTAAACATACCTATAATAAAACCTATAATAATTAAAGGAACATGAATAAAAATACCCACAAAAACTGGACGAGTGAATTGACTTGTTAATTCCTTACTTAAAAAAAGTTCAAATAGTTTCTCTACTCTTAGGAATGATATAGTAATATCAACTATACCAACTAAAAAAATAACCCAAAAACAAGATCGAATTAAATAAACATTAAAATTATGCAATATTTTGGAGTCAAATCTTAGAGGTTGATTATTAAACTTCGACACCAAAATAAATGATATTATGAAACTAAACAAGTATACTATTAGTTCAAAAATTGATGTAATCGAAAACTTATTATCGACTGAAAATATACTTTCAAAACCAAAGCTTAGTTGTAAAACATTATTCACTAAAAACGCAAATACGGCTGCAATAATAAACCAACCAAATAATCGATAATAAATATAAATTTTATTTTCCATTAAATAAAGTTAGGAGCCAGGAATACTGGCTCCCATTATTGTTTTAAGAAAGTCCTAAAACTCTGTTTCTTTGGTTAACGTATGATATTTCAAATTTAGCCATCATGCCACCACATTCTTTCATGAAATCTTGATATGCAGTATCAATCTTTTTAGCCAATGCTGAATGGTTTCTAGTTTCTTCAAAAACTTCTGCTGATGCTTCTCCGAAAGAATCCCATACATCATCATTAAATGCCCTAACTTTGACACCATGTTCATTAATTAATTTGGCTAAATATTCACCATTTTTAGCACATGTTTCTTCATACTGAGCAGCATGCTCTTCCATTGAAGCAGCTGTTATGAGAGCTTTTTCATTATCAGTTAATTTTCCCCAAAAACTTCCATTAAAAGCCATAGCCAAGCAAGAACCAGGTTCATGCATACCACCTGTGTAGTAATACTTTGCCGCTTCATAGAATTTTAAGAAATAATCATTGTAAGGACCAACCCATTCAGTAGCATCAATAGAACCTGAAACAAGATTTTCATAAATTTGACCTCCAGGTAAAGATACAGGAGAAGCTCCAAGTTTAGACATAACAGTTCCACCTAATCCTGGAATTCTCATTTTTAAGCCCTTTAAATCTTCGCTAGAATTTATTTCTTTGTTGAACCATCCACCAGCTTGTGTACCAGTTCCACCACATGGAAGAGCTTTAAGGCCAAATTCACCTGACATTTCGTCCCAAAGTTCTTGACCTCCACCAAACTTAATCCAAGCATTCCACTCAACGGTCGTCATCCCAAATGGAACTGATGTAAAATATGCAAAACCTGGATGTTTACCTTTCCAATAATAATCAGCAGCGATATAAGCTTCAGAGTTTCCAGATGCAACTTCATCAAAAACATCAAATGCTCCAACTTTTTCACCTGCAGCGAAATAATTTACCTTCAACTTTCCTTTAGAAAGTTCAGTAATTCTGGCTGATAATCTTTGTGCTGATAAGCCTAAACCTGGAAAATCTCTTGGCCAAGTTGATACAATATTAATCTCTTTATGACCTCCTGCAATAGCAGGTGCAGATAATGTAGATGCTCCAGCAACACCTGCTACAACGCCTACACCTGCTTTACTAATAAAATCTCTACGTTTCATAAAACGTCCTCCCTATATTTTGTAATATTATTTAAGATTTGAATTTAATTTTATCATTAGTACACAAATTTAAGCTTAATTTAAAGAAGTTTATTTAATTATTTAAAAATAAATTTTCTCAAATAAATATGCATAAATATTGGACAATTCTTAATTAATATAATATATGAAAATAAATTTTAATTAAAAAATGGTGGTCTTGGAAAGCCATTAGGAACCATCCTACCTGCACCACCCCTTTTACCCTGCCATGTTAATAAATCTTTTTCTGTTCTCTGACGTCCCCCAGTCATTTTCCATATTATTCCATCTTCTTTATTGAAAGTAGTTATATCAGACAATGTACCGTCTTTATATCTTTGAAGTATAACTCCTTTTCCTTTGTTTAATTCAGGAACTTCATCTATTGAATACACTAACAATTTTCTATTATTTCCAACAACAGCAATAGTATCTCCTTGAATAATTTTACATATTTTTGCTTTATTATCAGCTTTGGCATTTAATATTTGTTTTCCAGATTTTGTCTGTGCAACAATATTTGAAGTATTAATTTTAAAACCATGACCTGACTCAAGTGCTAAAACTATATTTCCTTCGAAAAATGGAAAGCAAGATATTATTTTATCTTCCGCTTTGAGATCTATTATAAGAGTTATAGGCTCTCCAAACCCTCTTCCGGATGGAAGTTTATTTGCAGAAACACTAAAAAACCTTCCATTGTCCGCAAAGAAAATTATTTTATCAGTGGTAAAGGCATGTATCTTTAATTTATCTTTATCACCTTCCCTATATTTAAGTTTGACATCATCATTTAAATGACTTTTATGAGTTCGAATCCAACCTTGATCAGATAAAATGATTGTTATAGGTTCTTTAGTTAAAAATTGATCTTCATCAAATTCTTCAACTTGAGGTAAGTCACTAATTTCTGTTTTTCGATGTGAAATATTTTGAAAATCTTTCTTTAGATTTTTTATTTCTGAATGAATTTCTTTCCATTGAACATCAATATTATTTAAAATTTCATTTAGATTGTTCTTTTCATTTTCTAATTTATGGAGTTCATTTCTAAGCTCAATTTCTTCTAATTTTCTTAGGGATCGCAACCGCATATCTAAAATAGCAATTGCCTGAATTTCGTTTATTTTAAAATAGGATATTAAAACTTCTTTAGGATTGTCTTGTTCTCTTATAATTTCAATAACTTTATCAAGGTTCAAATAAACAACTATATAACCATTTAAAATATTAATTCTATTTTCAATTTGATTTAATCTATATTTACTTTTTCTTTGAAGAATGATTTGTCTATGTCTCAACCAAGATCTCAGTGCTTCTCTTAGAGATTTCACACCCGGTATGTTTTTATCATCAATTACATTCAAATTAAGAGAAACTCTTACCTCTAAGTCAGTTTTTTTAAAAAGTGTTTCCATAATCATTTCAGGTGATAAATTTCGACTTTTAGGATAAATTATTATCCTTACATTTTCTGTACTTTCATCTCTTACATCCGAAAGCATTGGAAGAACTTTATTATCCATCAACTCAGAAATTTTTTCTAACAATCTACTTTTTTGGACTTGATATGGGATTTCAGTTACTATTATTTTCCATTGCCCACCTTTTATATTTTCAATATTCCATCTTGCTCTTAATCTAAAACTTCCTTTTCCATTTTTGTAAGAGTTTTCGATTGATGATTTTGGCTCAACTAAAATTCCTCCAGTTGGAAAATCTGGTCCTTTTACAAAATTGGAAATTGTAATATCAGAGGCATTTGGAAATTTGATTAAATGAAGAAGAGCATCGATTAATTCATTAATGTTATGAGGGGGAATTGAAGTTGCCATCCCAACCGCAATACCTTGCGATCCATTAGCAAGTAAATTAGGGAAAGCTGAAGGCAGCACAACAGGCTCTTTACCTTCGTCATCATATGTAACCCTAAAATCAACAGTATCTTTATCAATATCTAAGAGCATTAATTCAGCTGCTTTAGTCATTCTTGCTTCTGTATATCTCATAGCTGCCGCATTATCTCCATCGACATTACCAAAATTACCTTGACCATCAACCAAAGGGTATCTTAAAGCAAAATCTTGAGCCATTCTTACCATTGATTCATAAATTGCAGCATCTCCATGTGGATGAAATTTTCCCATAACATCACCAACAACACGCGCAGACTTTTTAAAGCTAACGTTATGACTCAGTTTTAATTGCATCATCGCAAACAAAACTCTCCTATGAACAGGCTTTAAACCATCTCTAACGTCTGGCAAAGATCTTGATGTTATCGTTGATAATGCATACGCAAGATATCGTTCTGAAATTGCTTTTGAAAAAGGGGCAAGACTTATATTTTCATTTTGTAAATCTTCATTTTCCATAAAATAACTCGCTATAATTATAGTTTTTTAATCATATTTTCTAATCTATTTCTAGAATTTGGTAAATTCGTAATTCTAGTATCATTAATAGATTGTAATAATTTATTTTTGAAGAAATATGTTGTTAAATTTATCCCCATAATAATCTCCTCATTAAGAGTTGAGCCAATAATTTCTGTTCCTCCTAAAAACATTGGCAATTTTAAAAGTTTAGGAGCAAATTTCCCAGCTCCTTCCTTGGATACTGCCTTTCCAGTTTTCGGGCTTACATAGTATAAATTATTTTTTTGTCCTGTTACAGCACATTGTTTTAAGTCTAAAGAAAAACCGATTGATGATAATAATCCAATTTCCCATTTCAAATACCCTTTAATCCATAGTTTATTATCAAGTTCATTGTTTATTGCTAAAACATTTAAGAATGCCTTAGTTGCAAAAAAAACCTCAGAATAACTTTCTCTTTCAGGTAAAAATTTCTCTAATAAAGAACATAATGATATTAATGCTTGTAACTTAAGTTTCTCGTCAAAAATCTTTCCTGAAATTGAAGAAATCTGTTCAATTTTAAAGTTTCCCATTTGTTCAATTATTCTAGATTTCCAAAATACTGTAACTAAATTGCCAGGTTGAACACTAGATAGAATACTTTTGGTTTTATAATTATTAACCCAGCCTACATAACGTCCATGAGCCTCTGTCAAAATATTTATTATCAGGCCTTTTTCACCATATTTTTTTGCAGATAAAATTATCCCAACGTCATTCCATTCAGGCATTATAATTCAAGCCAACAGATGAATATTTGGATGGGTCATCCATCCAATTTTTTCTAAATTTAATATGCAAAAATAAATGAATTTTACAATCTAATAATTTTTCAAGTTCTTTGCGAGCCAAAGTACCAATTCTTTTTATGTTCTGACCTTGTTTTCCTAATATTATAGGTTTATAGCCTTGTTTATTAATGTATATCGTTTGCTGAATATTTACACTTTCATCAGAGTTAATTACCCACTTTTCTGTTTCAACAGTAAGATTGTATGGTAATTCTTGGTTGAGATTTTTAAATAACTTTTCCCTTGTGATTTCAGAAGCTAAAATAGATTGAGGTAAATCTGAAATAGTATTTTCATCATAAAAAAAGGGATGAGGTGGCATTTTTTTTGCTAAATATTCTAATAATTTTTTACATCCACTACCATTTTTTGCAGAAATCAAAAATGTTTCTTCAAAGTTATATAAATTTTTAATTTCAGAAATTTTTTTGAGGAGATCCTCTTTTGGTAACAAGTCAATTTTATTTAAAATTAAAATTACATCTGATTTTATTTCAAAAATTTTTTCAATAATTTCTTTTGTGTTGTTATCTATTTTTTTTAAAACGTCATGAATAAAAACAACTTTATTCGCTGATTTTAATTCAGACCATGCAGAATTAACCATAGCTTTTTCAAGTCTTCTTTTTGGTAAAAAAATACCAGGAGTGTCAACAAAAATAATTTGTGATTTTAATTTACTACTTAAATTAAAATTATATATGCCTCTAATACAAAATCTAGTCGTTTGTACTTTGTGAGATACAATAGATATTTTTTTTCCAACTAACTTGTTTATAAGGGTAGACTTTCCAGAATTAGGAATGCCAACCAAATTAACAAAACCTGATTTTGAAATGTTTTTTTTCAAAGAACTATAACACTGCTTTCAGTTTAACATTTTAAATTTTTAAAATATTTAAAAATTTAGCAGCAGCAGCTTCTTCCGCATTTTTTAAATTAGAACCAGTTGCTGATACTAAATCATGATTTTGAACACTCACACATACTTCATAAATTGGTGAATGTTCATTTCCAAATTTATTTAAAATGCTGTATTTAGGTAGTGTCTTATATTTTTCTAAACAATACTCTTGGAGAGTAGATTTAGGGTGTTTTACGGGCACAGTATTAATTAAAGTTTTGTCAATAATATTATTTAAAATAAACTCTTTACAATTTTGAAGACCAGAATCAATAAAAATTGCTCCAATTATGGCTTCTACAACGTCACTTAATATTGATTTGTTGTTTTCTAAATTATCACCTTTTTGTGTTTTCAAGTAAATTGAAAGATTGATTTTTTTTGCATAATTAAAAAGATTATCTTGATTTGCGTATCCCTGAAGATAATTATCTAACACACCTTCTTTTGCCTGTGGAAAAGTTTTGTAAAAATATTCTGATAATACTAAACCTAATACTCTATCTCCCAAAAATTCAAGTCTTTCGTAATTGTTGTCATTTGTTTTAGAATTATTTTTTTGATAACTTGAATGAGTAGTAGCTTCTTCTAATAATTCAATATTTTTAAAATTGTGATTAATTTTTTTTTGAAGTTTATTTATGGACACTATTCTATTTTCATCCCTATTCTTGAAAACCTTATTGCATTGTGCCACTTCCAAAATTCAAAAAAAGACGCTGAATTATTATGAGAAAAAAAGATTATTTCAGCCCTACCAATTAAATTTTTTTTAGGAACAAAACCGACTTCTGGTGTTCTACTGTCTCTACTATTATCTCTATTGTCTCCCATAAAAAAGAAATGATTTGGAGGAACTTTAAATAAAATTGTATCATCAAATGTATCATTATCACTAGACTCTATAATTTGATGAGTCTTTGAACCTTCAAAAGTCTCATCGTATTGTGTAAAAACTTTTTCATCACCAAATATATTTTTTATTATACCAATGTTTGTTTTAATTCTTTGAGCTTTTTTTGAGTTGATATAAAGTATACCCTCTTTAACTTGAACTGTATCATTTGGAAGCGCTACTAATCTTTTAATATAATCAATAGTTTCATCCCCTGGTTTTCTAAAAACAATCACATCTCCTCGTTGCGGAGTTTTGTATAAAACTCTATCTTTTATTGGTCCCAAGCCAAGTGGAAAACTATATTGTGAATATCCATATGAATATTTCGAGACAAACAAATAATCACCTACTAATAAAGTTGGGATCATTGAGCCAGAAGGGATATTAAAAGGTTCAAAGAATATAGAACGAAAAAAAATTGCTATTGACCCTGCAATTAAAAGAGTTTTAAAAAGCTCTTTAATAGAATTCTTCATTAAAATACTCCAAAAATGTGGATTATCTATACACTTTACTTTATGCAATACCTAAACATAAGGAGCAAGTGAAATTACTACAAATGCAACAACAAAAGGCTTATCGTCAGAAAGAGAAATATCAAACTTTAATTTACCTTTTAAATTTTTTTCTTTTTTTCCAATATATTTTTTTGTTTTTCCCGAAAAAAATAAATATGGCTTGCCATTAAAATCGTTTAAAACTTCAATCTCTTTAAAAAATATTCCTTGACCTCTTATTTCACTTAAAGCCTTCCAAGTAGCTTCTTTAGCAGCAAATCTTTTTCCAAAATAATTTTCAGGGTTTTTTATTTCATTTTGCAAAATTTGAATTTCGTTTTTTCCATAAATGCGATCTATAAATTTTTTATCATATCTTTTTATTATATCATTAATTCTTGTTGAATTAAGTATGTCTATGCCAACTCCAATAATCATTTCACTGCTTTTGAAATTATATTGCGCATTTTTATTATAGAGTTTTCTAAACCGTTAAATATAGCGTTTCCAATGATAAAATGTCCTATATTTAATTCAACAATTTCTTTTATTGATGCAATAGAACTTACGTTATCAAATGTCAAACCATGACCTGCATGACAATTAAAACCTAATTTTTTTGCAAAATTAGTGCTTTCTCTAATTTTTTCCAATTCAAGCTCGATATTGCGTTCAGTTAAAAAAGCATTTGCATAACTACCAGTATGAAACTCAATAGTGTCTATACCTAATTTTTGAGTTGCTATTATTTGATCAATGTCAGGATCGAGAAAAATTGCTAAATTAATATCTAAATCAGAAAAATTTGTAAGAATTTTTTTTATATGATCAAAATTTTTGATGACGTCTAAACCGCCCTCTGTAGTAATTTCTTGTCTATTTTCCGGAACAAAGCATATAGAATTAGGCTTAAACTTGGTGGCAATATTAACCATTTCTGTGTTTGTAGCTATTTCAAGATTCAAAGGTATACTAATCTTATTTAAAATATTTTCTAAGTCTTTTTCATTAATATGTCTTCTATCTTCTCTTAAATGAACAGTTATCAAATCAGCACCTGATTTTTCTACAATTTTCGCAGCCTCAATTACTTCTGGATAATTTTCACCACGAGCATTTCTTAAGGTAGCAACATGGTCTATATTAATACCTAATCTAACATATCTTTTCACTACAATGACCTTCTCTCTGTTTTGTTTTTTCTTCTTTTATAAGAAGAAATAAAACTGTAAATAATAAAATAGCTTATTATCCAGACTAAAGGTGCTATGATAATACCACCCAATAACATTGGAAAAAAAATCTCGTATGTTTGATTAATTATCATATCAAAATTGATTTCATAACTAATATCAAAATGCTTAATAGTTGTAAAATAAGACCCAATTTTATATATAAATCCCCAGATAAAGGGAAAAGTTAGTGGATTTCCAACAACAGTTCCAATTAAAGCCGCAATAAAATTACCTCTTATTAAAAAGGCAAATATTACTGCTAAAACGAAATGTAAACCTAAAAGGGGAGTAAAAGAAACCATGGATCCACATGCAAAACCTGCAGATATTGCATAATTAGATGCTGGTAAACGAGCTAATCTTAATTTATAATAAGATATTAATCTTTTAACTTTACCAGATATGTTTTTATAAAAATAACTCAAATTAATTATACAAACTCTCCATTAGTCTTTGCCTCTTTGGACACTTTCAACAAATTGTGACAATCTCATAGCAGCAATGATTTGATTTAAATGATTAATGTTTCTAATTTCTAAATCAATATTAAATTTATAGTAATCCAAATCCCTTGAAACAACTTGAATGTTTGAAATATTTCCATCATTAAGACTTATTATTTTTGTTACATCAGCCAAACTTCCAGGTTCATTTGATAAAACAGTGACTAAACTACCTTTATGAAATGATTCACCTTCTCTATCCCAAGAAATTTCTAACCATACTTCAGGCATATCATTAAATTTTTCTAATGCGAAGCAATCTATTGCATGCACTGTAATTCCTTTACCTGCAGTAACTATTCCTACTATTCTTTCACCCGGTAATGGATGGCAACAGTGTGCATAATGTATTGCCATCCCTGAAATAACTCCTTTAATTTTCATAGATTTATGCAAGTTAGGTTTTTTTAATACTGGTAATTTATTTTTGGAATCTTTCTTTTCTGGATATAAATAATTTAAAACTTCTCTTGATTTAATATTACCTTTACCAATCTCAATAAGTAATTCCTCTAAATCTAAAAGATCAAATTTATTAATAACTCGAATTAAACTTTTTTCATGCATTCTTTTGTTTTGCTGCCTATATTCTTTTTGAAGCAATGCCGTACCTAACTGAAGAAATTCTTTTATTTCCCTGTTTCTAATAAATCTTTTTATTGCTGATTTAGCTTTTCCAGTAATGCAAAATTCCATCCACTTTGGATCTGGAAACCCATTTTTCGAAGTTAAAATTTCAACCTGATCTCCATTTTGGAGTTCAGTAGTCATTAACCTATTTTTATTATTAATTTTGGCACCAACTGCTGAATTACCAATTTCAGAATGAACAGCGTAGGAAAAGTCAATAGCATTTGCTCCTTTTGGTAAAATTATTAAATTACCTTTTGGAGTAAAACAAAAAACTTGATCATTATATAGTTCTAACTTTGTGTTTTCTAAAAATTCCTCTGGATCATTACTTTCCTCTATAATCTGAATAAGTTCCCTTACCCACTTGTATTTAATTCCTTCTGCCCATTTTGCGCCTTCTTTATAAGTCCAGTGCGCTGCAATTCCATTTAATGCAAATTCGTTCATGATAGATGTTCTAATTTGAACTTCAATTTTCGTTTTCTTTGGACCAATCAAACTTGAATGAAGTGATTGATAGCCATTTCGCTTTGGAGCAGAGATATAATCTTTAAAACGACCCATTATCGCTGAATATTCTTGATGTAATAATCCAAGAGTTTTGTAGCAGCTTGGGACATCATTAACTATAACTCTAAATGCCATTATGTCTGACAATTGATCCATACTTAAATTTTTGTATTGCATTTTTTTCCAAATTGAATAACTGCTTTTAATTCTTCCGGTAACAAAACAGTTTATATCATTTTTTTTTAGAAGAGTTTCGATTTCTTCTGTAATATGTGGGATATTAAGCTCGTCTTGAGAATATATTAATTTTAAGCGCTTTAAAATTGAATCACGGGTGTCTGGCTTTAAAACAGCAAAACATCTATCTTCCAACTCTCTTTGAATAGCATTTATTCCTAAACGTTCAGCTAATGGTGCAAAAATTTCAAGAGTTTCGTAACAAATTTTAGATCTTTTTGTTTGATTTTTAATTCCATTAATTGTCCTAATATTGTGTAATCTATCAGCTAGTTTTACTAATAACACTCTTATATCATCAGATGAAGCAAATAAGAGCTTTCTGAAATTTTCAGCTTGAGCAAATCCAAACTTTAAATCTAACTTAGATAACTTTGTAACACCATCAACGAGTTTTGAAATTTCATATCCAAATTCATCTTTAATATTTTGAATAGAAATTTCACAATCTTCAACAACATCATGAAGGAGTGCGGTAATTATAGTTGAAGAATCTAATTTCATTTGTGTCAGATAATCTGCAACAGCTAGCGGGTGTGTAAAATACTCTTCTCCACTTCCCCTATATTGATTTAAATGAGCTTTTTTGGAAAAATTGTAAGCTTTTTTTATTGCTTCTTCTGAAACAACAGTGTCATATTTGGAAATTTTTTTATAAAGTTGCGATGCTGTTATACTCATCTTTAAATATTATATCATAAAAATTATGATATCTATATTGAAATGATAAAAGATCTTGTGAATTATCTTTTAATCTTCATTTTTTATCATTTCGTCAGGCACATCAATAAATGAGCCTTCATCATCAGGTGTGCTTTTATTAAAAATTAAATCTTGATCAATAATTGATTCAGTTTTTGTATCATTTAAGTATGCAGCAAATTCCTCTTCCAAAGAAGCTTCATTTTCTTCATTACTTTCCTCTTTTATCAAATTTTTTTGCATGGAACGGATGAACCTTTCTTGCAAACTTTCAGCATCCACAGCTTCTGATGCTATTTCGCGAAGAGACACAACTGGGTTTTTGTCATTATCCCTGTCAACTTCTATTGGAATTCCATTCGAAATTTCCCTTGAACGTTGAGCGGCAGCAATAACAAGATCAAATCTATTAGGTATTTTTTTTACACAGTCTTCTACAGTAACACGTGCCATAATATAATCTCCAACAATAATTATGACTAATTAAATAATAAATACTAAAAAATCAAATTAATTTTTCTTTATTAACTATTTTGACATTTTGATTATTTAATTTTTTTAAAATTTCAAAAACATCTTTCTTTAAAATTGGATGAACCCAATTAGGATTTAATTCAGCTAATGGTTCCATAACAAACCTTCTTTTATGAGCTCTTGAATGAGGAATTATTATTTCGTTATTTTTTAATACTCTATTAGAATAATCAATAAGATCTAAATCTATAACTCTAGATTCATTTAACAGTTTTCTTCTTCTACCAAGTTTATGTTCTATTTCATGTAACGACTTTAATACATCTAACTCATTTAAATTTGTATTCGCAAAAACAACACAATTAAAAAAATTTGGCTGATCACATTTAGGAATTGGTTCTGTTTCATACCAGCTTGACTGTTTAGTAATGTTAATTGAGTAATCTTTAAAATACTTAATTGCCTTCATAGCAACCTTAATAGGATGGCTTCCGTCTTCGGAAAAAATATTTCCACCAATGCCAATTATTATTTTTTGATTTTGCATGAATTGATATAGAGGTTATTTCGAATAAGATATAATATTTAATTATTATTTTTCAATATTCTATGTTTTTCTCTATCCCAATCTCGTTTTTTAATTACTTCTCTCTTATCAATTTTCTTTTTACCCTCTGCAATCCCTAAGGATATTTTGGCCAAGCCTCTATTGTTAAAATATAAACTTAAAGGCACTACTGTGCATCCGTCTTTCTGTATTTGTCCTAAAATTTTATCTCTTTCTTTTTTATGTACTAATAGTCGTCTAACTCTCTTTGGATCATGATTTTGACCTGATGCTGCTAATTTATATTCTGGAATATTTGAATTTACTAAAACGATATGTCCAAATTCATTAGTTGCATATGATTCGTTAATGCTAGCTCTACCAAGTCTTAAACTTTTTACTTCACTGCCTAATAAAACAATTCCAGCTTCTACAGTGTCAATAATTAGATAGTCAAATTTAGCACGTCTATTTTCAGCAACTCTTCCTTGAGAACTAACTTTTTTTATTTGTTTTTTATTCATTCAAAACACAAATGTTTATATTAACCCTGCTTTTCCAAGAGCATCTTTGACATTTGATTTACTCACTTCTTCAATTTCTACAATTGGAAGTCTTGCTTCAGAAGAACATAATCCTAGCAATGATGCAGCGTATTTAAGTGGACCTGGACTAGTTTCATAAAATAATGCATCATGTAAAGGCATAAGTTTTTTATTTATATCTTGAGCAGTTGAAATATCACCTTGTTTCCATGCATTGTGCATACTTGAAAGTAATTTAGGAGCGATATTTGAGGTAACAGATATACAGCCATGACCACCTGCAGCTAAATAAGCTAATGCGGTCCCATCTTCACCGGACAGTTGAATAAAATCCTCACCAATTAAATTTTGTAATCTTGTAGGTCTTGCTAAATCAGCAGTTGCATCTTTTACACCTACAATTAGATCATTTTCGGCTAATTTAGCCATAGTGGAATCATTCATCTTTATTACTGAACGACCTGGTATATCATATATAATTATTGGCTTACTTGAATTTTTTATAAGCTCATTATAATGAGCGATTAAACCTAACTGAGTAGGTTTATTATAATAAGGCGTAACAACTAACAAACCATCAGCACCAGCTGAACATGCGTGTCTCACGAAATCAACAGCTTCATTTGTAGAATTTGAACCTGCACCTGCTATAACCGGAACTCTTCCATTTGTTTGGTTTATACATACTTCCACAAGTTTCTTATGTTCTTCATGAGATAAAGTAGGTGACTCACCAGTTGTTCCAACTGGAACCAAACCATGTGTTCCATTTTCTATTTGAAAATCTATTAATTTTCGATAAGCATCAAAATCAACTTTACTGTCTTTAAATGGAGTTAATAAAGCAGTGTAAGAACCATGAAATAACATAAAATACCTCGTCAAAAAAAAATATTTCTTTATCATAATCATGTGATAAAAATTTAACAAGATATAGAATAAAATAATCTAGGAAAATATTAATGGTTAATAGTCGGGTAACATACAATTCTATTTTTGAGGCATCTAAGAGATTAGAAGGGAAAATTGTAAGGACACCTATCTTACAATCAAAATATATTAATGAAAAATTAGAATCTAATATCTTTTTAAAAGCTGAAAATCTACAGACTATTGGGGCATTTAAATTTAGAGGTGCTATGAATTCAATTTTACAGCTTCCATCAGATATTAAAAAAGTTGTAGCATGGTCAAGTGGAAATCATGCACAAGCAGTTGCTGCTGCTTCAAAAATAACAGGTCGTCAGGCAACAATTGTAATGCCAGAAGATTCTCCAAAAGCAAAACTGAATGGAACAGCTTTTTGGGGCGCTAATATTATAAAGTATAATAGGAATAAAGAAAACAGAGAAGAAATTGGAATAAAAATAGCTAAGCAGTTAAATGCCACGATTATTCCCCCATTTGACGATGAAAAAGTTATAATTGGACAAGGTACTGCTGGTATAGAATGTATAGAACAATTAAATGAAATTCATATTATACCTGATATTGTTTTATGTTGTTGCGGTGGAGGTGGTCTTATTGCTGGGATTAGTACAGCGATGAAAGAAAAGTTTAAAAATGCTAAAATATATTCTGTTGAACCTGAGAATTTTGATGATACAAAAAAATCTCTTGAAAAAAAATCTATAATTTCAAATTCAATGAAATATAAATCTATTTGTGATGCACTTTTAGCAGACAAACCAGGAAAAATTACATTTAAAATTAACAGATTAAATCTAACTGCTGGCATATCAGTTACAGACAAGGAATCCTTAATTGCAATGAATACAGCATTTAGACATCTTAAAATTGTTCTTGAACCTGGCGGTGCAGTTGCGTTAGCTGCTGCAATTTTTAGAAAGATAGATATTAGAGATAAAAATGTTTTAGTAATAGCATCTGGTGGAAATGTTGATAAGGATATTTTTGAAAAATGCTTGAGCCAGAGAGAAATTTAAAATTATTCCGTTAAAAAATTAATAACGTTTTCTTTCTTAGGTCTTCTTCTTTCAACTGGCTCTTTTTCTTTATCTCCAACATAAATAAAACCAGCAAGTTTATCAGTTTGAGGTTTTCCACCTACTTCATTAATCATCCTATCATTGTAAGAATACCATTCTGTTAACCATTGAGCGGCATAACCCAAAGACTGAGCCGATAATAGTATATTTAAACATACCGCTCCAGTAGATAATTCCATTTCCCATAATGGTATTTTTGGATGAGAAACAGGTTTAAATAATACAGCTATCACTGCACTAGCTCTTAAAAATCTATTTTTTTCAAAATCTATTTCTTCTTCTGTTGCTTCAGGATTATTTAAAATGTATTCAGGAGCTAGAATATCTCTACCTATTCTAGATCTAGCATTATCTTTAATAACTGTAATAGACCAAGGGTTCAAAGCACCATGATCTGGAACTCTTATACCGCAGGCTAATATTTCATTAAGATCACTTTTATTAATGTGACCCGATATCATAGTCTTCGCAGTTGTAGACCTTCTTGTTTTTAG
Organism: uncultured SAR116 cluster alpha proteobacterium; assembly: GCA_902618025.1. Taxonomy (GTDB): domain Bacteria; phylum Pseudomonadota; class Alphaproteobacteria; order Puniceispirillales; family Marisalimonadaceae; genus Marisalimonas. The sequence continues at coordinate 74,839 of CACMYY010000001.1, read as the reverse complement.
AAAATTTATTACATCATTCATTGAATTAAACAAAAATAAAGCTTTACTTAAGACATATTATAATACAAACGTAACTACCAATGCCATACTTTTTTTAAGAATAACAATGTATAATGACCCAACAATAGTTATTGTGATAATATTTGCTGTAATGGCTGGTGGACTAATTAAAGGTACAATTGGATTTGGGATGCCGATGGTAGCTTTGCCATTAATTGCATTCGCTGTACCAGTCACCACAGCTATGGTTTTACTCTGCGCACCTATTTTTTTAACTAATTTTTTACAAATAAAATTTAAGCAAGGTATCAGTAGTTATAGATTCTTGCCAATGTTTTTGTTCCTAGTTATTGGACTAATTATAGGTGCAAGGCTGATACTTGAAATAAATTTAAATACTATTACTCAAATAATCGCAATTTTAATAATATTTGCGGCTGTAGTTAATTGTTTTGGCTTTAAAATCAATAATAATATTAATAAAAAACACGAAAAAATAATCACATCTATTATTGGCTTTGGTTCTGGGATATTAGGGGGATTATCAACAGTCTATGGACCACCAATGTTAGCTTATTTAGTTGCAGTGGACCTACCAAAAGAGAAATTTGTAAGAACTGTATCAACTATGTACTTTATAGGTTCTTTTCCATTATATGGCTCATTGATTTATTACGGATTTGCTACAAAACAAGATCTTATTATGAGCTTGCTATTAATAATACCCGCTTTGATAGCCCAACAAATTGGAACAAAAATAAGGAATAAAATTAATCAAAAACAGTTTAGAAACTGTATTCTAGTAACATTAGTTATTCTTGGTATAATGCTTTTTATTAAAACAGTTTAAATAAATTATTTTTTTAAAACAGGAACTAACTTTAGGCTTAAGGATATAAACGGTCCTATGAAAATTGCAAAAATAATTGTTCCAACACCAAAAGTACCTCCTAAAAGCCAGCCTAAAAAAACTATAAAAAATTCTATGCTGAAACGAATTAAGCTAATAGGTTTGTCAAAGTTTTTAGCAATTCCAGTCATTAAACCATCTCTAGTCCCAGGACCAAGATTAGCAATTAAATAAATACCACTTCCAAAAGCAACTATAAATGTTCCTGAAATAGATAAAAACAAAGGATTAAAGATTTCATTAAAAAATTGAATTAATGGTATTAAAACACCCATTGTTAATGCAATTATAATAATATTCATGATTGTACCTAATCCAGGTTTAAGTTTTAATGGGAACCATAAAATTAATATTGCACAACTTATATAAAATGTAGATAAGCCTACACCAATATCAAATTCCCTAGCAATGCCCTCGGCTAAGACTGTCCATGGTGTAACGCCATTTTCAGAAATTACTAATATACTTTCACCTAAACCAAATAGAAACAAACCAAAACATAGTAAAAAAAAAGTTTCCAATTTTGGCTTTATATTATTAGGTTTATGTGAACTCCAAGTTGTTCGAGGAACAGAAGTTATCAAAAAAACTTTTGAAATTAGTTTGAAATATGATTTCAATAATTTTCCAATTAAACTTTTTATCTAAATTTTATATTTGATCTATTTAATTCTTTTATGCTTGTGCATCCCATTAGTTTCATATCTCTTTCTATTTCACTGCGATATAAACCTAAGGCTTTTTCAACACCCTTTTGACCAGCTGCAGCCAATGCATATAAGTATAACCTCCCACCAGAGCAAGCTTTTGCACCAACTGAAAGTGCTTTTAGTATATGAGTGCCTCTTTGGATTCCTCCTTCACAAATAACATCAATTTTATCACCTACAGCATCAACAATTTCAGCTAATTGATCAAAAGGTGCTCGTGCTCCATCTAATTGACGACCACCATGATTTGAAACCATTATACCAGTACAGCCAATATCAACAGCTTTTTTTGCATCTTCAACGCTCATTATACCTTTTAGAGCAAAATGACCACCCCATTTTGAACTTAAACGTTCAGCATCTTTCCAATTCATAGACTGGTCTAACATAGATGAAAAATAATTACCTATAGACGTTGCTGTGTTTGTACCTTCACTTACATGATCTTGTAATTGTGGTAACTCAAATTTAGGTTTTGTCAAATAATTTATTGCCCACATTGGCTTAGAAGCAAAACTAAATAGGCTAGCTAGAGTTAGTCTAGGTGGCGATGTAAAACCAGTTCTGAGATCTCTTTCTCGATTTCCCCCTGTGATTGTATCTACAGTAAGAGCCAAAACATCAAATTTAGCTGCCTTAACCCTCTCAAGCATACTGTCATTAAGACCCCTGTCTTTATGAAAATAAAATTGAAACATTTTAGGTGTTGAAACAATAGAAGATATTTCTTCAACACTTACTGTACCTAATGAAGAAACTCCAAACATAGTTCCAAATTTTTGTGCTGCTTTTCCAACTGCTCTTTCTCCATCATAATGAAATAGTCTTTGTAAAGCGGTTGGAGCGCAATAAAAGGGTAAATCTAATTTTTTTCCAAAAATAGTAGTAGATAAATCAACATTTTCAACCCCTCTAAGAACATTTGGGATTAAATCAGCATCATTATAAGCAGCAGTATTTCTATTATAAGTAACCTCATCATCTGCTGCACCATCTATGTAGTGAAATATAGGTGAAGGAAGTCTTTTTCTAGCTAGTTTTCTGAAATCTTGAAAGTTATGACAATCATTTAAATTCATTTAATTTCCTTTACATGAAACAAAGTAATAATTATTTTAAATAATAATCCTTGATAATTTTACTAGTAGCTACATAAATATAAGTTTTTTAAATTTTGTCTATGTAAATTTTAAATGGGAAATAAATGAACCAAATTAAAAGAGTTGAAATACACGAATTTACACACTCAGCAACAAATTTAGGTCTATTGACTAATGCAAACACAATTGGAGCAGTTGGATATTCCAAAGGTCAATCTATTAAATTGGATAAGTTTGCGGTTGTGATAGAGACTAAAGATGGATGTAGGGGTGAGTACGTCACTCACTGGGGAGGCAATCAAGTAGCTTGCGCACAAGCTAAAATTTTGGCACCTAAATTATTAAAATATAATGCCGAAGAAAGAGAAAAAATATACGATGACTTTAAAAGAGAACTTAGGCAGTTTGATCACATGGGTCATGGCCCATTAGATATTGCATTGTGGGATTGGGCTGGCAAGAAATTAAATTGTTCAATTTCTGTATTATTAGGAAGTTACAGAAAATATCTTAAAGCATATGCAAGTACATATCATGGTGACAGAAATGGTGGTTTGGATAGCAAGGAAGCTTTTGCTGATTTTGCTGAGCAATGTTTTGATATGGGTTACAAAGCCTTTAAAATACACGGATGGCATGAAGGAGATGCAAAAGAAGAAGCAGAAAATGTTTTACATGTGGCAAAAAAAGTTGGAGATAAAATGACTTTAATGCTTGACCCGGCATGCCAACTAAAAACTTTTGCCGATGCACTTTATGTTGGGAGAGCTTGTGATGAAGCAAATTTCTTTTGGTTAGAAGATCCATATAGAGATAGTGGAGTTTCTGCTTTTTCACATAAACGTCTTAGGGAAATGTTGAATACTCCAATATTGCAAACAGAACATATTAGAGGATTAGAAACCAAATGTGATTTTCTTATTGCTGGAGGAACTGACTTTCTTAGATCTGATCCAGAATATGATATGGGCATAACTGGAGCAATAAAAATTTCACACTTAGCAGAATCTTTTGGTGTAGATGTAGAAATCCATGCCTGCGGCCCTGCTCACAGGCATGTAATGGCTGCTACTAGAAACACAAATTTTTATGAAGTTGCTCTAGTTGGTCCAGATTGCCCAAATACAATGGCTCCAGTATACACTTGTGGCTATAGTGATATGATTGATTGCATAAATAACAATGGCTTTGTATCAGTTCCTGATGGAATTGGATTGGGAGTTAAATATGATTGGGATTTTATTAAAGCTAACACAACCAATGTAACTGTTTTTGAGTAATGGAATGTTAAGTAATGATGTATTGATTATTCTTGGCAACCAATTGTTTCCACTTGAGCATATTAAAAAAACTAAAGTCAGCAAAGTTTTTATGGCTGAAGATTTTGGTCTAACTACAAATCATAAACATCATAAATTAAAAATTTTGATGTTTTTATGGTCAATGAGGCAGTATAGGGACAATCTTATTAAGAATGGTTACACTGTATATTATCACTCAATTGATGAAGAAATTTTTCATGAAAAGTATGAAGATAAATTATTTAAAGTAATTAAAAATAATAAAATCACAAAATTAAAATATTTTGAAATTGAAGATAAAGATTTTGAAGATAAAATTGTTAATTTTATAAATAAACAAAATATTCATAAAGAAGTATTTCAAACTCCTATGTTTCTCACTTCAAGAAAAGAATTTTTTGAGTTCGCTAAAGAACAAAAAAAATTAATCCGCATGGCAAGTTTTTATCAAAAAATAAGAACTAAAATGAATATTCTTATTGATGAAAACAATAAACCAATTGGAGGAAAATGGTCTTATGACGAGGATAATAGAAAAAAAATTCCTAAAAATACTTTAATACCAACAATACCTAATATTAAAATTAAAAATGATATCAATGAGTTAAAGTCTATTATTAATGCGAAATTTAAACATCATCCAGGCTTGGTGGATAACTTATGGATGCCAACGAACAGAGAAGATTCATTAAAATGGTTAGATATTTTTTTCAAAGAAAAATTTTTCAATTTTGGAGATTACGAAGATGCTGTGGTTTCAGAAAACAATTTTCTTTTTCATAGTGCAATTAGCCCAATTCTTAATATGGGACTCTTAACACCTAATGAAGTAATTCAAAAAGCGTTAGATTTTGCAAAGTTAAATTCAATTCCTATCAATTCCTTAGAGGGCTTTATTCGGCAAATTATTGGATGGAGAGAATTTATTAGAGGAATATACCATTACAAAGGTAAAGAAGAACAAACTTCTAATTTTTGGAAACATGATCGAAAGTTAACTACTGATTGGTATGAAGGGACAACGGGTATAACACCATTAGATGATGCAATTAAAGATTGTATAAAATATGGTTACACACATCACATACCAAGGTTAATGATTATTTGTAATATAATGAATCTGTCAAAAATAGATCCAAATGAAATATACAAATGGTTTATGGAAATGTTTGTAGATTCCTCAGATTGGGTGATGGTTCCTAACGTTTATGGAATGGGTACATTCGCAGATGGTGGAATATTTGCAACAAAACCTTATTCATGTGGCTCAAATTATATTTTAAAAATGAGTAATTATAAAAAAGATGAGTGGTGCAATGTTGTGGATGGATTATATTGGATGTTTATGAATGACAATATTGCTTTTTTCCAAAGTAATCCAAGACTTGCAATTTTGGTTAAATCATTGGAGAGAATGAATGAAGATAGAAAACAATTGATATTTGAAAAAGCAAATGATTTCATTGAAAAAAAGACTCTAATTTAAATTAATGAAATTTAATTCTAAAGTTTTTAAAATGAATAGTTAATTTTAAATTTTTGTTCGAAAATTTTCTTTATTTCCTCCTAAGAACATTTCATATAACAGTAGAGCTTCAGTTACATTTTTTAACCACTCTAAAGGATACAAAAAGCCGTAATTGATAATATCACCACCAAACATAATTAAAAAAAAATTTAAAGAAAAATATGTTAAGAAAAAATATTTCCCAATTGGTACAAAAAAATATATTAAAATTAGACTACTAAGAGAAAAAAAAGCCATAAATATTGTAGCATATAGTTCAAATTTACCCTCTAATAATACTGATGTGTAACCTGGATTTATGAAACGACTAATCCCATAATATTTTTCAAAATCAAAAACACTTGGAATTAGACCTGTCAATATTATTGTAAAAATCATTAATAAAATAATTCTTCTAAAAAATATTTTATTAGTTTCTACTTTATCATTATTCATTAATAAACCTTAATCAATTTTAACCAATTTGAAAACGCGAGGTAAATATATCGTTAAAAAAACTCCCCTTGAAATTAGAAATAAAAGAAAACAGGAATATAACTCTTTTAAATCTAAATTATTTTTAAACCAATATTCTGAAATAATGAAAAAAAATAACGATGAAAATATTATACAATTACGCATTTCTTTAGCTAATGTTGAGCCAATAAAAATTCCATCTAATTGAAAAGCTGACATAGATATAAATGGTGTAATAATAACTAATCCCCATAATCCTAATGTCAAATCTCTTAATACGCTTATATCAGTAAAAATAGAAATTAGATAAAATTCGAAAAGGTACAAAATAATACCAATAAATATTGAAAAAAATAAAGCAAATTCAGTTGTAATTCTTATGGCTTTATAAATATTTCTTTTATTTTGAGACCCAATAGCAACACCTACACAAGACTCTGCAGAATGTGCAAATGCATCTAACGAATATGATGACAAACTAAAAATTACTAATAAAATCTCAATTGTAGCAAGCTCGTCAACACCAATAAGACCTGCTTTTTTGATCACATATGCTTGTACTGAAACCATTAGCATTGTTCTTATAAATAAATCTTTACTGATAGAAAATAATTTAAGAAATCCTGATATACTTTTAAACTTTTTAAGATTTAAAGTTTCTAAATTTAATTTTTTTATTGAATATGAAAAAATTGTAATTGAAATAATAAGACCAGAAAATTGTGCTAAAACACTACCTAGCGCAACACCAAAAATGCCATAATCTAAAATCACTGCTAAATATAAAGAACAAATTACATTTACAACATTGATAGTGATAAGTTGAACCATCACTGCTCTTGTTTTTTGCATACCAAAAAACCAACCTAAAAATACTAAATTCAGCAACCCAGCCGGCAAGCCAATCATTCTTACAAAGAGATATTCTTTATATAATATTTGTAGTTTTTCCTCAGGAGTTAAAAAATAAACTGATAAATTGAACAGAAATTCTTTTGATAAAAATAAAATTATTCCAATTAAAAGGGCTATAAATAATGGTCTTAACAAACTTAACAATACTTCATCGAAATCTTTAGAACCTAGTTTTTGAGATACTATTCCAGTAGTTCCCATCCTTAGAAAATTTAGTCCTGCATACATAAAGTTGAATACTATACCCCCAAGTGCAATTGCTGCAATATAAGTGCTTTCAGGCATATGACCCATAATTATGGTATCGGTAAGGCCTACTAAGGGGATGGTGAAATTTGCAATTATCAATGGCCAAGATAATGACCAAATATTTCTTCTGTTAATAATCATATAATTTAGACCAGGAAGAAACTAAAATTTTCTAAATTTTAGATAAGCTTGTTCAGGGTCGATACCATCTAATATAGCTTTTCTCATTTCACTTTCAGTATCCATAACTTCTTCGGTCTTTTGTATTACTTCTTCTGCTACATTTTGAGGTATTATTACAGCTCCATCCATATCAGCTATAATAAAGTCACCTGAACATATCGTGACGCTTCCAATAGTGACAGGTTGTCCAAGAGAGTTATATTTCCATCTTTCTACGATATCAGCAGGAGTTGACAACCTACAAAAAACTGGAAATTTAGCATCTATAATTTCTTCAACGTCCCTACAGTGCCCATCCATTAAATAACCTTTAGTTCCTTTTACCATTAATGCTCGAGCAGATAATTCTCCCATAAGTGCAATTGAATGTGTGTTTGGTTGACAAACAATAACTTTATCATTTGGAACCTTTGATAAAACTTGAGACCATAAAAGAAGAGATTCGTGTCTAGATAGTGTTTTGTCCACATGACCAGATACTGTGTAAATTTCTCCAAATAGCTTTTGACCCCTTTCTAAAGCTTGTATTTCAGGTGGAAGGACACAATTTCCATACCCCTTTTCTCTTAGGACGTCATGAATAGCACTGGCATAACATTTTGAAAGACGGCTTGTTAAATCAGTCATACCTTAACTCCATTGAATTTTATAGATCTTATCATTAAGTAATATTTAAAGTCGACACAATTGAAACATCTAGCTTTATTAAAATTATTAATTTGTTTTTCTATCTACAATTTTCTAAAATTTTTTTCAAAAAAAATCTACCAAAAGCAATAGAATATCAGCTAACATAAGTATTCATTTTTACTAATATTATAGATAAACGATAAGTTTTAAAATTTTTTATTGGGTATCTTGTTGGAGTTCTTTTTGAGAATTACAGCTTAGGACTTCTCCACTACAACAATCATCAACGACCCTCTTGCATTCAAGACATTGATAATGTGATTGGATATATACATACCCCTTTTTACTTGAACAGTATGGGCAAGGAAGCTTAGTATTCATTTTAAAATATCATTTCCTGAATTGAAGATTAATAATGATGCAATTTAACTAATTTATTATTAATTAATCAAATAAAATTGTTTACATTTAAGAAGTTTAGTAGAGTAAGTAAGTTTAGATTATTCGGTTATAAAGTATGAAATTTCTTTGGATTTCGTTATTCTTATCATTGCTAATCATTAAATTAGTTAAAGCTGAGGAAAAACATCTTTTTATAAAATGCAAAAGCTTAAATGACAATACAATTTTAGATTTTAAAATAAATAAAGATAACGAACTGTACACAACGGTGTTCAAAAAGATAAAAAATAATTTTATTGAAATTGGAGAAGTGGTTGGTCAAAAAAAAGATACATTTATCTTATTTGAAGATAAATATGCTTACCTTGGAGTAGATTTTGCCTGGCATTATGATAAAAATACTCTTAAATTGAAACCAGTCTTATTGAGTAAAGGAACTATAAAATTAGATACATTACCTGAAGAATTATCATGTGTGTTAATTTAAAACAATTAACAAGTAAAATTGTAAAAAATCTTAACATAAAATATAAATGTAGAAATTAAACATAATATAAAAATGAAATTTAAAGAATTAAAGTTTATTAACGGGATTTGTCAACTTGATTATAATTATTATGTAATTTCTTTCACTTCATCTCAAGATAAAAGCTCCTACTCATGTACAATCTTTAATAGAGCTAAATTACCTGTTGATCTTCCTGGTATTAAGACTGAAGTAATTAAAAATAATAAATGGACTAAAATCAATTTCTCAAAGATAGAAATTGAAACTTTAATAAAAAAAATACAAGCATTCACGGGAAATAAAAATCCAAAACATATGGATGAAAGTGAATTTTATAAGGACATATTTTAAAGAATAAAAATTTGTTTTTAAGAAAGTAAATCTAGTTCATATAAGGTAACAAACAAATAACCCAATTATTAAACCTTCAGCAAAACTAATCCAAATTATCTGGTAATTTGATAAACCAGTAATTTTTTGAACTTTTTCAATTAAATCTATATGCCATGCTTTAAATTTATTTATCATATCAGACTGATCCATTAAATTTTAATTATACATCTTATAGTAATTTATTAATTTAATTAAAATCACCATCATTATAGCATATTTAGCATGCAAATTTATCATGATAAAATAAATTAGATATATGCTATTTAAACATTTTACTACCAAGGTTTTTTAATTATTTTTTTAACCTTTCTTTTATTTTTTTTGCCAATTGCGCATTGGCGAAAGATGATAGAATGCAAAAAATTTCTTATTTTTCAATTGATCTTACTGAAGTATCAATTGGTGAATTCAATAAATTCACTAATACTACAAATTATATTACAGAGGCCGAAAAAAGAGGATGGGGTTATGTGTATTCATCAGGATGGATAAAAAAAGATGGCTGGAATTGGAAAAAACCTTATGGAATAAAAGGAGAATCAAATGAACCTGCTGTGCATATAAACTTTGATGAAGCTCGAATGTTTTGCAAATGGAAAGACAAAAGACTTCCTAGTGAAGAAGAATGGATATATGCAGCATACACGGAAATGCGAAAAAAATCATCTAGTAATTTTATATATGGACAAACTTATGAGTATCCAGTTGGTGACACACCTGAAGGTGTAAATTATTTGGAAGATTGTAAATTCGAAAATAATGTAAATTACAAAAAGCTATTATCAAGAGGTAATGGTCATTCTTAAGTTGGTGTTACAAAAAAAGGAATAAATGGTTTGTATGATATGGGTGCAAATGTTTGGGAATGGGCTAACATAAAGAACAAAAGAACCAAAGCCACCAAAGGTGGTTCTTGGTGGTATGGAAAAGAACAGATGCGCCTAGGCCATCAAGCAAGAAAAGATAAAAATATGTCAGCAGTTTATATTGGATTTAGATGTTTCAAAAATTTGAATTAAATGTATTTTTATTTGAATATTTGCCATTAATTTACCTCATTCATTTCAAATTTAAGTCATTATTTTTGATTCGCTGATTAGATAAAATAATAATTTTTCATTTATAACCTCCTAAGGCATTAGCTGATAATTTAGGTAATGATTAATTCCCTTTAAATTTCAAATGACTTTTGCATGATAAATTACAATCCGAACTACCAAAACCATCTATAATTATTGTTCCCTTTGTTTTTTTATTTAAATTACATTCAGTCATTTGTGATTTCTTTGTATTAATAATTTGTACAGCATCATTATTGAGTAAATAATCTATATGCCAATGAAGTTTTTTTTTCTTAGAAAGATGCCTTTTAATTCTTTTATCGATATTTTTTTTGGCTGATCCTGTGTAGACATAAGATCCAACTGGAAAAATAAATTTTCCAAGTTTTCCAAGTTTTCCAACTTTTAAATTTATCTCTTTTGTTACGTTTATAAATAATTGATAAGATTGCAATTACTAACCACTAAATATATTTCTATAAATTACATTTATGACTAACTTTTTTTGTATATTCAGGAAAATATTTTGAGATCACTGTAAGATCAAAAGAAGAAAGTATCGAAGTATTTGTCTCTCTTTCAAGGAGAAAATTAAAACTAAAATTTAAAAGTTCTTTTTTTGAAATTTTATTCTTAGTTAGGTTGAAAAGCATTTCATCAGTGACGTAAACAACATGTTTAGTGATTTGATTTGCTTTAACAGTAATTTCAAATTTATCTTTGGATAATTTAGCAATCAGTAGCTCCAAATTTTCTTAACCTCATCTATTTTTAAAAATACGCTATTATCATATTGATTTATTATCATTTCAATTGCTTTATCTTCACTTTCTGCTTCTACAATCAACGTATTATTTTTAATTTCTTTTCTTCCATTAAAATGCTTGAATTCAAGTGAAAATTTTACCTCAAAATCATTTTTCCAATTACTCATTGATTTTCATCACAATAATCTTATTGATATTTGACTAGTCACTTTTATAAAAGGTGCCCTCTTTAGTTAAGATTTCTAAAAATTTGGATGATACAGCTGTTGTACCTGAAACTTCACCGTCATTTAGCTCAATCTTTAAACCTTGTTCTTTAAAAGAATCTATTATGGGACCAGCTGTATTATTATGATCTCTCACAAATGTTTTATGATCTGGAAAAATCGGAACCAAAGTAGCAATTACATCAGAATTACTAAAAATTAATTTCATCAGTGTACCATTTTGAAAACCCTCAGCATCTGCTTTAGTATCAGTGTAATTAACAAACATATTTTTAGACATTTTATCTTTAAATGTTATTTTTATGGTCCTTACATACATTAAATTCACCTATAACTAAATTTAGATATTTAGTATTTAATCAAAGAATTTATTTATGGTAAAGCTTTAAACTTTTAATGACATTACTAAATCTTTTACACTTGTAAAATTCTAAAATTTTATTAAAACAATTTAAAACATATTTTAAACTATTCTGATGGATTCAATTAAAAAAATTTTAGAGAATAAGTATTTTGTTACTTTTATAACAATAGTAATTATAATTAATGCTATTACTCTCGGACTAGAGACCAGTCCTAAAATTAAAGAAGAATTTGGTATTATTTTGTCTATAATTGATAGAGTTGCATTAACAATTTTTACAATTGAATTAATTTCAAAAATTGCAGTTTACAAACTAAGATTTTTTAAAGATGGTTGGAATATTTTTGATTTTTTAATTGTAGCAGTTTCTCTTATTCCTGCATCAGGTCCATTCTCAGTTTTAAGAGCCTTTCGTATTTTTAGAACTTTAAGATTGTTATCAATTGTCCCGTCAATGAAGAGGATAATACAAGCTATATTTATTTCTATTCCTGGCATTTTGTCTGTTGGAACAATTATTATATTGATATTTTATATTTCTTCAGTCCTTACTACTACTTTTTTTGGAGAAAGATTTTATGAATGGTTTGGCACAATTGGAAATTCAATGTATACACTTTTCCAAATAATGACTTTAGAAAGTTGGTCAATGGGTATAGTAAGGCCAGTAATGCAAGAATTTCCATTAGCCTGGTTGTTTTTTGTGCCCTTTATCTTAGTTACAACATTTGCAATACTAAACTTGTTTATAGGTATAATTGTAGATGCAATGCAACAAATATCAAAAGATGGTAATCATGAAGAAAAAAAATCTGAACTAGATTTGCAAAAAAAAATAATATCTATGGAATTACAATTGAAAGAAATAACAAAATTGTTAAATAAAAAATAAATGAGATATTAGTGTCCTTTATCTATAATAAAAATGATGCAAGATGCATGTGGTGTAAGAGAACAAAAAACCCGCATCCAGATTTCAACTTTGAAACAATTCCAATAAAAGTTTTTAAATCAAAAAAAGGCAGAAAAATTGAACTTTGTTTTAGTTGTTATGAACATGAAACTAAAGCAATTGATGAAGATATTGATTTTGAAGAAAAACTTGATAAAAAATTCGAACTTTTAAAACTTTTAAATTTATAAAATTTAAAAATTATGCCATTTTAAATTTTTAAATAAAGAATGGAAAAAATTTGATGAAATTATCAGATTTTAAACTCAAATTCATTTCAATTCCTATACATTTACTCTTATTTTGCATTTTTTCAAATGTAGCAATTTCTGATGAAAAAATAACAAAGTATGAAAATGAATTAAACACAATTGAATCTTATTATTGGATAGGTCTCGAAGAAAAAGGAAACTATGAACTTTTTCTTAAGGCTTTTAATAAGATTGAAAATTTAGAAGATAAAATAAAAAGTCATAACCTTCCAGAAGATATTAAAATAAAATTGAGCGGTTTAAAACAAGATATATTACAACAACTAGATATTTCTTATGATACTTTATATGGCATTTTTCCGTTAGCTAGATTCTTTAATAATAATTTCCTAACAGATGCCAACGCTTTTGGAACCTTCGAACTTTTTGACGATCATCAAGTTATTTCTTCAAATAGGGGTGTAGAAAGTTTAATAAAAACGTTAGAAGAAAAAGAGAGAAAACAATTAGATGTAGTATTTACATCTCAACCTCTTAATTATGCACTAGAAAATGAGGCATTGTATTTATTCAATCAAAATCCTCAATTTTTTGTTCATAATCAAAAGGAGGTTAATAATGCATTTATAAAAAGTAATTTAAACACTGCCGAAATTAATATTTTTAAATCAGGTAACTATAAAAAAATTCATGTAGAGGCTTTATTTAAATCTTTTGATACAAACGATCTGCTTATCGTAACTATTGAAAAAAATAAATCATTTTTGGGAGATGCTTTTTACGTAATTAAAGGTTCATATTATAAACCTGACTTTGATAAGCCTCTTAAAATATATAGAAACATGGGCTTTTCTAGAGATAGATCAAACTTGTTAAACCCAATTATTTTAATAAACTCTGCATTATTTTTGTTATCTTTAGTAATAGGAATTTTTATTTATAGGAAAAAAACAAATTACAATCCAAATAGAAATTTGGAGTTTGTATCTATATTATCTCTAAGCTTTGTTGTTTCAAGAATAGTGCCTTTTATTGTTTTGCCAGCTATAAATACATTTATTACAGTGCCTAATCCTGAAACTCTAGCCATATTAAGTTTTTGGTATGTTTTCTTAGTTTCTGTAGTATATTTGTATTTCCCATTTATAATAATACATTCATTAAAGCTAAAGTTTAAATCATCCAATTTTTTTCAATTAATTTTTAATAACTCTGGGATAATTTCAGTAGTAATTTCATTAAGTATTGTATCATGGATGTTAACCTCATTCATTATTTATGAAGGATCAATCTCAGACTTATATAGTTTGGTAATACCTTCAATTTTGTTTGTTTTAAACTTTTATATATTTGGCAAAGCATTAGACAAATCAAAGTTTAATATATTTAGTTATGTTGCAATTTTTTTAGTCGTAATATTTTTTATGAGCATAACAACATTAAATTTTCAATATATCAATTTAACATCCACCTTTCTTTTTGGAAACGTCTTGTTAGCATTTTTATTTAGACAAAAAAAAATACAAAACACATCAATTATAGAAAGTAAAACATCTGAAAATTGGACACATCCTTTTATAAATCAAAATTTTACATTAGGGAAAAATAACAAATCAAAACTCAGCTTCACTTTTTTAAAAACTATTGATGAAACAAGTGCAAAAATATACTTAAAACAAAAGTATATTAACAAATTTTCATTTTTAGAAATTGAATGTAATAACGAGAATTCTTCTTTTGATTTAGTTAATCAATTATTAAATAAACAAATTAATAATGCTTCTAATGAGACCATTGAAAGTACAATAGAAACGATAACAAATTTTATCCCTTTCAGTAACCTATTAAATATGGCTGTCTCACAATCCAACCAAGAGACACCTCTAAGCAACGTTTTTGAAGCTGCTAGTCTTGAGTTTTTTGAAAAAATAAAAAATCAAGAAAATACTTGTGTTCTTATTACCGGATTAAATTATTTAGATAATGAAAGCTCTAAATGGTTAGATCAACTTAAGGATTATAATACAAATCAAGAAATAAGCTTTGTTTTAATTGGAAACAAATTACCAATTTATCTCAATATTGAAACTAAAGTTGAACTTGAAAATCTAAAAAATGATCAATTAATTGACTACACTAAAATTCAACTTGATGCTAGCCATGATCTTGCTGAAAAAATCATTAAATACCTAGATAAAACAGATGATCAAACAACATTGGACGATATTGAGATAACTTTTGAGAACCTAAAACTAAATAAATTAATTTACTTTGATAAAACATGGTATCTATCTAATAATGAAGATCTAGACGAAAATGTCCTAAAAAGTCAAGTCAATTCATTAGAAGTAACTATTAATGAAAACTTAAAAAGTAATGATGAATATAAAACATTTTTAATGATAGCTTCTTGCCTAGGGTATCAATTTGAGCTAAAAGTTCTCTCTAATGCTACAGGGTTAAATTTAATTGAAACAGCTAAAAAAATAGAGGAAATTAGCTTTAAAACAGGTATTTTTGAGAGCTTACCAAACCCAAATAATAAAATTAAGTTTAGAAATAGAGCAACTCTAAATGCTTTAATAAATATATTTTTATTAAATAATGATTTAGAAAATATTCCTTTAACACAAAGGACATGTTGCTTTACTGCAGCATCAGCATTAAAAAACTCTCAAAGTGATTTTGCACTTGAGAGCGAACGGATCTTTAATCTATTTGAAAAAAGTGGCTATAATCATATTGAACAAATATTCTATTCTGGGTTGGATTTAATTGGAAATTTATGTGTATTAAATCAGTTTGAAAGAGCTAATATAATAGCAAATAAATGCCAAAATTACCTAAAAATTTATAATGGCGCTAATTACAATAAACTTTTAAATGATATAACTGTAGAAAAATATTTTATTCAATTTGAAAAAGTATTTCATTCTGGGCTTAATGATAGTGAAGGTATTACAAATCTTTTAGATAACTGGTTAGATCTTGACGATTATAAAACTAAACTCATTTATCCTGCTATGCGAACATTGTATAATGCGAGAGAATATCCAAAATTAATAAAATTTATAAAAGATTTAAAAAAGGAAAAAGAATTACCAGAATGGTTGTTTTATGACATTGATCACTATTCAGCGTTGATTGAAATATATTATAACCAAAATAAAGAACTTGGGAAAAAAATGCTTTTGAAAAGCATTAACAAACTAAAATATAAAAAAGATAATGACTATTTAGCTGTCAGCTCAAGAATTTTTACATCATATGGCAACAACTTTCCAAAAGATAAAACTACTGAATCTCTAATTATAAAATCTATAGAAATAAAAGAAATTTTAAGTGACAAACCAGGCTTGGCAAGATCATATGGTTCACTTACAAGAATGTATTATGAAAAAGAACCAATATCAATTAAAGTTTTAGAAAGCTGTAATAGTTGGTTAAAACTCAATAAAGAATTAAATGATGTTTTTGGAATTATTATGTCTAAGAACTACCTGGCCAAAATTTACTTTAGTTTGTTTAAATCAAATAAATCTGACATAACTAGTTTAGATGTAAGTAAAAATCTCTACACTGAAAACATAAAATATATTCAAAACAAGATAGATGACGGTAGTAAAATACAAATTTTTACGTCATACGCAGACTTAATGGAAATTGCTAAATATGAAAAAGATGAAAAATCATACTTGGGATATTCAAAAGAGCTTTTTAACTTAATTAAAAAATTTGGTAAAATTGAAAACAAATTTTTTCAAAATATATTTAAAAAAGCGTTTATATCGAACTTTAAAAAAAATTTGCTAACTAAAAGTAAAATTAGAGAAATATTAGGATAAATTTATAAATGATTAAAAGTGATGAAATTACACTTTATGCAATAAGAGGTTTACCAGGCTCTGGAAAAACATCATTCGCAAAATCATTAAATTTAAATTTTTATGAAGCTGATCAATATTTTGAAAAGTTTAATAACAACAAGTTTGATCACAAATTACTAAAAAAAGCTCATCAATATTGTTATGAATCTGTAAAACAAGAATTAGAAAGTGGTAAATCTGTAATTGTAAGCAATACAATGACAACTATTGATGAAGTCCAAGAATATCAAAATCTTGCTAATAAAATGGGTATAAAGTTTATATCTATGATTATAGAAAACAGGCATAACGGAAAATCAATTCATAAAGTACCAACGTCAACAATTAAAGATATGAACAATAGATTTGATGTAAAATTAAGGTAAAAAATCTTTTTGTCTTAAAGGAATAACAAAAAAAAGGAAAATCAAATGGATGAAAAACTAATAAATTTACAAGATAATTTAGAGGGACTTTGGGATAAAATGTATAACTTAGTAGATGATTTCACATCAGAAAATTTAAATTCAGTTGAAGATGCTGATAAATTGCTAAAATATATTTTAAGTGATGAATCACCTATACGTGTTCATAATCATATTTTAATTGAAAGTGGTATTGAAAAATGGAAAGAATTTTTTTTACAAGAAAGTTAGTATGTATTTATTGAAATCTACTAGATAAAAGAAATTATTTTCGATAAGATTAACTATGTGATTTATCAAAATTTTAAAAATTATTTTTGATGTTTGAATAATACATACTAATATTATATTTTTTTCTAGATGTTTTTTTCGTTATAATCTAATTTTATTTAATGCATCTATAATTTGTAGTTTTATTTGCTCATGACTTTCATTAAATTGGGTAGCTAATTCTTTAATACTGTGAGTTGTATTTGTACCTATCTTGTAGCGCATTCGTATAATTCTTTCTTGTCGGGGTGACATTCTAGATATTAAAAAATTAAAATTATTGGAAAATCCAGGTGTTCTATACAGTTTTAGTATTCGCATAAATTTTAGAATTTCTGTAATATTAATTTTATTATTAGGTTCTTGATCATATAAATAAAACAAACAACTCTCATAAAGACCCTTCTCCAAATAAAAATCTATAATTTTATTAAAATCTTCATCCATGTCTTTTGTTGAAGCATTTAATATGTTTGAAGTATTTTTAATTTCACTTAACATTGACCTAATCAAAATAAAAATTCTATCATCTGATATAGAATAAGAATAATTTGATTTGACGTCATCAAAATATAATAGTCCTTTTTGACATAAATTTTCTGCTTCTTCAAAATTTTTAAAAGTAAATTCTATAATAGCTAATTTAGTAGACCATTCGTTTAAAAGTGATGGATTTAAATATTTTTTGTCTGTGTTTTTTATTAAAATTTCAAAGATATCCTTAGCACTTTGAAAATTTCCAAGTTCAAATGCGATGTTCCCTTTTATTTCAAGAGCTTTAATAGATCTATGGTCGTTTAAACCAAATAACTTAAAAAGATTCTTATAAACCTCTTCAACTACTAAATATGCTTCTTTGATATTTAATTCAAAATATAAACGATTAGCTAAATTCAGATTAATTTCAATAGTAGATAAATGGTTTTTACCCTTATCGTTAGTAGAAATATGAAACAATTCCCTTAAAAGATCAGATACATTCATTATCGTTTTATTTTGAACTTTGATATTGAGTTTCCCAACAGCAGGCAGTATTAGGGCAGGACTGGAAAGTAAAGTTGATAGTAAAGAGCTTTTCAAACCAACCTTATCGCATATTAACTTTAAACAGTATCTAAAAATTTCAGGGGCGTAGTACGGCGATGGTACCATAAAAGATGCCCCTGCCTTTAAATAAATTGTACCAATTTTATTATTATAAAATAAATGGTGTTCATTAATCTCAGTTTCTAAATCTTGTCCATCCCACTGGGCATAAAATGCAGAAAGGCGGGCATGTGCCATTATTGTTTCAGGTTTCTCAGGCCCTAACTCAGCTAACAAAGACCTACAAATTCTTTTGCAAATTTCAACTCCTGAGTGTGTTAATTTTGCTAGTAAAAAAAATTCTGATAATTGATAGTACAATGATAGTCTTAAACCTGTCTCTTCTATTTCGATATATTCTTTGGCCTTAGTACGACAATAAGAGAAGAAGTCCTCATTTTTATTTGTTGAACTCTCTTCAAAAAAATCGGTAAGATCTTCAGAATCATCTAGAAGATTATCAAATTCGCTTTGTAATTCTATTTCATTGTGAGATAAATCTTTATTCGCTTCTTCAGCAGAAACTTTTTGTGATTCTAATAACCAAAAATCTTCTAAATTTGATAAAAAATTAGAATCTTCTGAATCATAGATTTCATTTTTAACAAAATTAGACCAGTCTTTACCATCTCCGAATTCTTCATATGATAAAATAGGTATTGGTACAAATTGATTTAAATAGATTGCATCTAATTGATTTGTACTAATTGGTAGTTTATTCCAATAACCGTTTATATCTGAGGTTGTTTTTCCTAGTGCAAACATTGTTTCTAATCTATCAAAATCAATAAGAAATTCACCCGCTGTTTTTAATTTACCAGCATCAATAAGATGATCTATTCCTGTTCTATATAAGTAATTCGATATAGACGCTTCTTCATCTGGGCTCATAGCTGCTTTCGCAAAGGCTTTCCTTGCCTGCTCTACTGGAAAACTCATTGTCTCTGTCGTTAGTATATGTTCCCTTAGTGATAGATGATGCAACATATAACCATCTTCTCCTTCAGGATCAGGAGCGCGCCTTAATATGCTTGCTATAGCAGCCAGACCTTTTGTTACTAATTTATCTCCTGCCTCACCGTCTGGTATTCTATCTCTTAGCCTTAAAAACGTTATTATTTCTTGTTCTGACAGAGGCTCATTTGCCATTGCTAATGTGGCTACAAGGGGCGTTAATAGTTCTTTTAAGGCACCTACTTCTAATCCTTCTATTAACTTCTCATGGTAAGCTGTTAAACCCTTGGGTAAGTTAGCTGTCCCATCTAATGGATAATTACCTTGTTGTACATCTTGGGTCACATAATTTACAAAGAGTGGTAGTCCTTCAGCTCTCTTAGCAACAAGATCAATAAATGGATTAACGACTTCATCACCTTTTTCTTTATCTCCTGCAAGAAGTTTGTTTCTAAACAAGCCAATACGTTCTAACAACATACTTCTTATGTCTTGGATTTGCATGGCTGGGAGACCATTAGGATATGGATTTATTACGCGAGGATTATTAAATACTTTCTCAAGTTCTGATTCAGGACGGCCAGAGCAAACCCAAATAATACGCGTTGAGTCTAATCCTAAAGGAATATCCTCAGCAAAGGTCGTATCTTTCGAAAGAAGTTCGTCTAATCCATCTAGAACAAAGATGACTTTTTTATCTTTATTCAGATAATTGAGGCAGGCTTTTAGTCGATCTTCAGCTTTCCCTTTTTCTTCTATCTTAGCATTGTCAATCAACGCACCCATAGCTACTAGTCTTTCAATAGTAAAAGTTGCAAAGGCATCTCGACTACAGCGTGCGTCGTCTCCAGATTTAAATCTATAAGGAAGGATTATCTTGTTTTTATCTTTATTATTATCAATAAGATGTTGTGCTAATCGTGCCACTAAAAATGATTTACCTATGCCTGCAGGACCTGTAATCCACACTATCCCCTGCTCTATATCTTTAAAGCTGTTTTCTATATGCTCTTGTTCTTCAAAGCGTCCTACCATTTGATTGGCATCTTTTTGGATCTCTCGTCCAAAATCTTGTATTTTAAATGCCTTCTCAGATGCTTTCTGGTTTGCACGTTTTAAACTAAATAATGACTTAAAAGCTTCAACGGCAGACACGCCAGCTTCTGAGTGACTAAAGCCTTCTGCTCCAAGTGGTGTAAATTGAAGTTGCACAACGTCTTTGCGAATATATATTTGGATTGAGTTGATGTCGCCTGTTTCAACATTACCCTTCGCATTTGATACTGAAGGATATCCAAATAATGCCATTGGCCATAAGGATAATGTATTACCACCTTTTATAAGCCATACTCCATCGCCATCACCTTTAAATTGGGATATATCTAAATTATCAGCAGCTATTAAATTATCTGATGTCCCTTTTAATTCCATCGGAACATTATTATCAAGACCAATAATTTTAATATCTCTTAACCAATCTAATGCTTCAATAGTCTTTTCAAATGGGTCTTTCCAGATGGATATTAAACGCTCAGCCTCTTTTCTTGTTAATCCCCCTCCGTGTGCAAGACGGTTGCGAAGTTTTAAAAATGATGTGTCTGCTGTTCCTGGATTGTCTGGTCCATAAAGTAGTGTTTTTAAAGTAGCATTTACATACTGGTCTATCTCAGGCATAATTAGGTCATTTTTGATTTTGGATTGTGATAAAGATATAGCCATAGACAACCAAGCACCAAGCGTAGGCATCTCAATTTTACCCCAAAGCTCTTTTAATAGTTTATCATCTAGCTCACCGTGTTGCCTTCTATCAGCAGCACCTATAATCACTAAAAATTTCAGTAACAACTCAACTGCATCACATGCTGCCCAAAGTTTCATGCCAGGATGATCCTCTTCTGCATATTCATGAAGGGGTATGGCTATAACTTGGGGAAGATCTCTAATAAATTTGGAAAACAAACTGGATGCTGTTTCTGTATTTCTATATGATAAATTATTTTCAGATGCTGATGTAATTTTAAGGTTTTTTATTGCAACAAGAAGTTTTTTACGATGAGGTGTAAGAACGCCAAGTTCTTTGAAATCGTCATCCGTAAATTCAATTATATCTTCAATAGGAAATTCAGAAAGAGTATCTGTATAACGAGATAATCCTAATTCGTCTAACCATTTCAATATATCCAATTATATTCTCTATGAAATATTTGTTTTTTTTTTATTTATAATTAATGTGTATGTTAAATTTTAACATCGTGATAGTCAATGAGTACAGTATGATAATTGAATACTTTAAGTCATGGATTAAAGAAAATGAAAACAAGATAAATAATCTGTTTTTACACTGTTTTGAATGCCCAATGAAAATTACAGAAATGTATAAAAATGTTGATCAAAATGGAACAGGGCAAAGTTATAAAAATTTAAAAAAATTTTTGAGTTCTTCATTCTTAGATGAAGACTTAACTAGTATTGAAGTACAATTATTTTATTCAGAAAGTGAAGGAATTATTCTTTTTAGCTATGAATACCTAGATAGTAAAAGCTATTTTTATAGCCTAAAAAAAAATCAAGTTACAAAATTTTCGAAAGACGAACTTTTCAAATACCTTGATAATGGGTTAAATGAAGCTCAAAAAAAAGATAATTGGTCAGAAACATTTGGTAACCGGTATGTAACAATGCTTTCCAAGAATGAATTAGGTTTATTAGATACAAATGAAAAAGATTTATGGGAAAAAAAAATAAAAATAAAATTTATGAAAGATTATCAAAAATTTCAATCTCAACCGGTTGAATGGAACGAGGGCATAACAAAATATCTGGATTTACTATTAAATGCTGAACTAAAAAAATTAGAATCTGATGAAACACTATCAGATATTACATATAAACGATTTAATAAACTAACATTTAAGAGCTTTATTTGTGAAGCACCAGAAATTGAAAAAAGATTACCCAATACTAGATCATTAACTGAACTTGATATATGTGTATATATATATGCATTAATAGGTATACCCGAAGATGATACATTAGACTCATTTACCAGATCACAAATAAATGAATGGATACAAAAAATCAAATTAATCAACGTTGACTCAATTATGAATTTTTTAAGAAGTTTTCCTTTTAATTATATTAATTTTAACTTTTGCGTTGTCACATCTGAAGTCATTGATGTAAGCAAAGAAAACTTTGAAAAATATTCATATCACAAATTTTTAATTAATGATGATTTAAAAATGAAACTCAATAAAGCAATCCAAATGGATAAATTACAAAAAAAAGATTTTATTAGTAGTTACTATAACGAAAATGTTAACGAAAAGTTGAGCTTTTCATCGGATTCAGAAAATGATTATTTTCCGGAATTACCAAAAGATTATATTTTAAAATGCAATTTACTTGTATGCGCTTTAATTAGTGAGTTATCGCAAAGTAAAATAAAGTATGATTTCAAAATCATTAAACCTGAAACTTACCTATTGAACTTATGTGAAAATTTCACTCAATTCTTATCTCTGACAAAATCGATAAAAGCAAATTTTGATATTATAAACGAAGTTCCAGAAATGCATTTATTATCAATGAAAGATATTTATTATTACATTTATTCACATTTAGAACACAAACTAATAAACTCAAAATAAATATATAAAAAGGTGAATATAATAATATTGATTTTTTTAATTTTAAATTACATTATTTTTTCATAATTAAATGAACACTTCAAATTTGCAACAGTATTATCTTGAAAATTTATGATAAAAATAATAATTATTATCTATAATGGACCTTTGACAAATTTTATAACTAAAATATAATTAAGCAGGAATATATGGTTTTCTGCTATCAATTTTAAAGATTAAATCAATTACAAAATTGGGATCTAACTCAGTTCTTTCCATATCTTCAAATGGTAAAACTTCAATATAGTTTTCTTTTACATTATACCAAGCAGAGATATAACATTCCTCTGATGGTCTATGCAATATCATGTCAAAATTTGAGTCATGCTCTGGAAAATTTTCAGTTAAAGAGTTCTTATGCACAAAAATAGCAAATGTAATCATGCTATTGTCATCTTCTTGATCAGTACTTTCATTGTAACCATATCCATCGAAGATTATTTTTATTCCTTTTGGTACTTCTCCAAAATCTTCACCAGGTTTGGCGTATCCGTCTAACACATCAACATTCATAGTATCAATAAACTTACGAACCCATTTTTCGATAATTGGTAAATAATTATTTCCCATCTTTAAAACATAATATAATTCTTAAAATAAATAAAATTAAAAAAATAAAACAATCTTATCTTCTACCAATTTCTCTATTGAAGGTCTAAATCAGTAAGAACAAATTTGTGTTTTCTAAAAAGCTAATTCATACAGACGATTTTTTTAATAAATTTTGAATATATGGTCTTAATTTTTTTATACCTATAAATGGGTGTATTTTAAGAACATAATTTAGATTATTTAGCGCCTGCTTGTATTCCTTAAATATAATATTAATTTGAACAAGTCCTGAAATAGCCCCAAAATGCCTTGGCTCTAATTTTAAAGTTAATTTGATGTCATTTATTGAACCTATATAATCACCTTGCAAAAACTTAATGGTTGCAATCTTATTAATAGGCTCTGCCCACACAGGTTCTTTTTTCGATAATTTTTTAAAAAGTAAAAGCGCTCTGTCTAATTTACCATTTTGTAATAATTCTAAACCCTTCTGCATTTGACTATTACTACTTTTAGTCGATCCATTATTAAGCCATAACTTCCATATTTTAGCCTCATAGTCCATTGCTAAAGTGGGATTAGTTGATTGTTTTAATTTCAAGAAAAGGTTGTCTAATTCAGAAGAATGAGAATTATGTGAAAAATTAACAAAGATAACTATTAAAATTATAAAAATTTTATTTAATGTAAATAATTTATAAAATGTGTTTTTTACTGAATTATAAATCATTAATAATTTACGTCATATAAAACGACACCCCTATTAGAAAAGACCTTCCATACAATACCTGTTTTATTTTTGAATTCTAACTCTGCTTCTTTAAAAATTTTTTGACACTCTACAAAAGCGTTTTCATCTTTATATTCCCACAAATGACCTAACCTTAGTGTACCTTCTTTATTCCATATTTGAGAAACCGTTTGCCTAAGTGCGCCTGCTTTTTTGAATTTTTCAAAATTTTTATTCATGATTTTTTCCCATTCCATCTCACCAACTTTCATATCACTCTTTGTTTGAAAGTCTGAAGTAATATAACTTATAAGCTTAGAATCACTCATTTTCTTACCTTAATATTTTTTCCTATTTGAATTCAATTTCAACAAATGAATATGAAAAGTCATTATGATTTATGACGTTATGATTAACACCTTTCTTTCTGAAGTAACTTACTCCCTTAAAAAGATTTGAATAAGATACTTCGCCATCATGATTTACAATTTTGAGACTACCATCCATCATTGGTACTACAACATAATCATATTCGTGGACATGTTTTCCAGTCTCTTCACCTGGCTCAAATGACCAACGTGTTACTCTTGTCTTTTCATTATCTATCATTATTTGAGACTTAGCCATATCTGAATGCTCGCTAACTAAAACCAAAAATTTTTACTTATGCAATCATATTTTTCTGGCATTTCAAACTTATTTTTATCGACCAAAGTTAGTATAAATGGTTTTAAATTTTTTGTAACCATATCCAGATGCCACGCAAAATTTAAATTTTTATCGATTGTCATATCTTCAAACAGTAAGAAAGATGAAACTTTTTGTCCAACAACATTTCCCACCTTTATGAATTGTCCATTAATCCTTTTGTAAGCAGTTGCATAAATATGATTTTCATCATGTTTAAAAAAATATTCTTCTTTGTCCTTTATTTTAGCACTATGGCATGAAATACCTGAATAAGGTTCGAATGCATATATTTTGAAGTTATATAAACTAAACAAAATTATTAGAATTATTTTTTTTAACATTTTAAATTTACAATATTTTTTCGAATTTTTTAAAAATATTATCAGAAAATAATTGAAAAAACATGTTCAAAATTCAAATTATCAATGCTGAGTGTTATTTTTTTTTAATAAATTTTCCATAACAATTTTCAAAGATTCAAACAAGTCAATTGCAATTACCTTTTCGTCTTGAGTAAGAGACAAAAATTGTTCGTTAAGTTGTTTCTTGTTAGTACCTTTAGACTGTAATTTGATCCATACAGGGTTTTGCTGTATTTCTTGAAGACTTTTAAATTTCAAAATAAATTCCAAAAGAATATTAAAATTAATTGAATTATAGTTAATCAAAAAAGTGTAAAGTTTGGAAGTTTTTTTTTCATTAGTTGATACATTTTTTATTATCATTATGATTTAAATATGAATGATAACATATTTAAAATCGAATTGGTACCAGACAATGCAGAGATATCAATTTCAAAAGATGAAACTATATTAACTGCATCTTTAAGAAATGATATACAACACCTACATGCGTGTGGTGGACTAGGAATGTGTTCTACATGCAGAGTTGAAATTCTTGAAGGTGAAGACAATCTGTCTCAAAAGAGTAAATCTGAACAAAAATTATCTGAAAAGCTAGAATTACCATCTAATATAAGGTTGGCTTGCCAAACGAAAACTAAAGGAAATATAAAGCTTAAAAGATTATTACTTGATCAAAAAGATTTGATTTTGGCTAATCAAATGACCAAAAATTCAGTTGGTTCAATTGGGAGTACAAAAAATCTTGCTCTCATGTTTGTAGATATTGTTTCATTTACCCCATTAAGTGAACAATTACCCTCTTATGATGTTATGTACATCCTGAATAGATATTTTGACGATATGGGAACGATCGTTAAAAAAAATGGCGGTGATATCAATAATTTCATTGGTGATGCATTTCTTGCTGCTTTCGGTATAGATGACAAAATAGACTCTGTTTATCGATGTATTCAAGCTGCATTAGAAATTTTAGAAGATGTAGATAAAAAGAAAAAAGTTTTTTTGGATAATTATAATATTAATTTTGATGTAAGGGTAGGTGTTCACTATGGAGAAGCAATAGTGGGTATGCTTGGGAATGCTGGAAATCAACGTCTAAGTATCATTGGTCAATCAGTCAACATCGCTAGTAGAGTAGAAACCGCTAACAAAGAAGCTGAAACAAGATTATTGATTTCAGAAGAAGCGTTTAAAGAAATCGAGGACAGAGCGGAAGTTGAAGATTTTGTTAGGGTAAAATTAAAAGGTTCATCTCAAAGGTCGACATTATACGAAATTTCTAAATTGAAAGGAAAATTGTTAGAATCGAAAGATGATAAAATTTTTGAGTCCGGAATGTTTTGGAACAAAATTATGTTATCTAAAGATTTAAATAACGGAGATAAAAAGAAAATTAATCATAATGACGAAGAAATATTAATCGTTAGAAATAATGATAACCTCTCAGCTTTTTCTAATCTTTGTCCACACATGAACTTACCACTTGAGATGGGTCAGATTACAACAGAAAACGAGTTCTTGTGTCCATTCCATGACAGTAAATTTTGTTTAAGAACTGGCGCAGTAAAAAAATGGGTAATAACTAGTCCAGACTGGGCACCTGAAGAAGCTGTAGAACTGACAAAAGCCATAAAAGAAATACCATTGCATTTACTACCAATAATGGATAAAGACGGATATATTTGGATTGGGAGTGAATAGAAATAATCATTTCAAAATTACTATTTTACATATTTAAATGAGATTAGATAAATTGAATAAATAAAAATTCCAATCATAAAAATATCAAGAAAAAGCATAGGATTATCTAATATATTAAATATTCTGAAAATTGCATAAAATATACTTGATGTAGCGATAATTATACCTTTACCAAAATCCCCTCTAATATTTTTAATTAATAATTCTTTTTTTATAAGCATTTTTTGAATTTAAATTAATTATCATTTTATGAATAGTATTAAGTTTCTAATCGGTGGAACGCTCTGCCCATCCCGCAAAGATTTTTTCTAAAATAACTACCACATAATATAAACCAATACCTAATAATGCTAAAGCTATAAGTACTGCAAACATCAAAGGGTAATCTGAATTTGTCTTACCACTATCAAACAAAGCACCTAATCCTCTACCATGTGGGGATACAATTTCCATCAAGTTTGTACCAATAAATGCGAGTGTGACAGCTACCTTTAATGCTCCAAAAAATTCTGGTAATGTTTTTGGCAATGCAATTTTCCAAAATATTAACGATTTGGATGCTCCCAAAGACCTTAAAATATCTCTATATTCAGGTTCTAAAGTTGACAATCCAATAGAGACAGAAACGGCTATAGGAAAAAAAGAGATCATAAAAGCTATTAAAACAGTGTTTAGATCGTGCTGACCTACAAACATTAATGCAATTATAGGTACAACTGTAGCTTTTGGAATAGCATTAAATCCTACTAATAATGGGTATATTGCTTCACGTAAAACCTTTGAAAAACCCATAATCATTCCTAAAAAAACACCACATAATACTGCTATAAATAAGCCTACGACTGTTCGCCAAAGAGTATCCCAACCATATTGGAAAAATAAAACTTTAAATTTCCAAAATGCAGGCCATATGTCAGATGGAGATGCCATTTTATAGTTTGGCCAATCATTTGCCCAAACTAAAAGCTCCCACAAAACAAGAAAAATAATGATTGCATATAATGGTACTAAAAAATGTCTCATTTATTTTGCTCTTGTAGACTTTGAGCAATTTCAATTTGTTTTCGAAGGCTTTTTAACATATTAATTGATTTTGATGTATAAAGGCTCTCAAGTTTTGGTATTTTAGATTTTGGTACTTTAACAAAAAATTGTTTTGAAGCTGGCCGCCCAGAAAGAACTATAACTTCATCAGCAAGGAAAATTGACTCCCTCAAATCGTGTGTAATAAGTATTCCAGTGAATGGTTCTTCTTTTCTTAAATTGTGCATTACTTGCCATAAATCTTCACGTGTAAACGCATCTAATGCCCCAAATGGTTCATCTAAAATAAGAACTTCTGGTTTATGAACTAAAGCTCTACATAATGACGCTCTTTGTCGCATTCCCCCTGATAGTTCAGAGGGTCTTTTTTCTTCAAATCCCTTTAAACCCACTAAAGACAATAGTTGTTTTGCTCTTTGTTCTTTTTGTTGTAAATTTAACTTATTTGGAACAATTTCTAGTGGTAACATAACATTTTTTATTATACTTCGCCATTCTAACAGAACAGGATTTTGAAAAGCCATTCCAACAGTAGGTCTAGGTGTAGTAATTTTCTCTCCACTAAGGTAAACCTCACCCTCGTCAGGCTGCAAAAGTCCTGAAATCAATTTGGTTAAGGTAGATTTTCCACATCCAGAAGGACCAACAACAGCTGTAAAACCATTTTCTGGTATGCTCATATTCAAATTTTTTATAACTGGTAATAAACCAGTTTCTGTTTTGTAGGTATGCGTTACATCTTTAATTATTATGGCGTCTTTTTTAACATTTAATGACATAAATATACCTTGAAATAGGATGAAAAATTTCATCCTATTTTATATTTGTTTTAAAATTACTTCAACTTAAACCCACCTTTTGGTAAATAAGCATCTGTAAAATATAACTTTGCATTTGGTTTAGTTTTATATTTATAAGTTTCACTTAATTGAGCGATAGCCGCTTCAAAACGTGCCTTATCAATATTACCCATTCCATTCTTTATAACATAATCTGTCATAACATTACCTGTTAAAGCCAAATTAAACCTTCTTTCTTCTAAGTTTTTATCAGCAGCTGGATTTCTTTTAACAAGTGCATCAATGGCAGAACTTGGATTTGAAACAGCATCTTTCCAACCCTTACCTACAGCACCCAGAAAAGATTTAACAACTTTAGCATTAGATGAAGCAAAATCAGTGTTAACAATGATTGCGTTACCGTAAAGCTTGAGTCCGTGATCAGCCATTAAGATGGTACTTATATCATCTTCTGGAACTCCTAGACGAACTAAGTTAAGAAAAGACGAAAATGAATAACCAGTTACTGATGCAACTTTACCTTCAGCTAACATTGGTTCACGTGTTGGGAAACCAACAGGTTCAACTTTAATTTTATTCATATCCAAACCATTTGCTTTTGCAAAAGAAGGAAATTGTGCCCATGCACCATCGGGTGGAGGTGCACCTAAAACCGAACCTGGCAAATCAGCTGGTGACTTAATACCTAGAGATTTTCTTCCAATAACGGCAAATGGAGGTTTATCATAAATCATCATTATTGCAGTAACTGGTGCACCAGGATTTTGGTCTAAAAATTTGATTAAAGAGTTAATGTCGGCAAAACCGAGAGGAAATGATCCTGTTGCAACCTTTGGAATTGCATCTAATGATCCTTTGCCGGGTGAAATCTCAACATTTAGACCTGCCTCTTTAAAATAACCTTTATCAATTGCATTAAAAAAAGGTGCTGACGGACCTTCAAATTTCCAATCTAATGTAAATGGTATTTTAGTGTCTGCATAACCTGTAATTGAGAACAGAAAAGAAATTATTATTAAAACTAAATTTTTAAACAAATTAACCTCCTATAATTATTATTAAATTTACCATATGTTATTTAATTATAAATTATAAATATGTTTTTAAAGTATTTACTGTGTAATTAAACTTTATTAGTTTATGATTAATTATTAATCAATAAGGCTTATTATTATTAGGTATTTAAATTACTTATAGTCAGGCTTTTATTTAATCAAAAACAAAAGATATTTTTTTTAGGATTTTGATATTATTAAAAACTTAGTAAATACAAAAATTATATTAAAGAAACGTCCATCTAAAGCTATTAAAGAGGATTTGTTTCAAAGTATAAACGATGAAATTGACGAAATTAGGGATAATCATTTTCTTGTTGAGGTGAAATATGTATCCGTTGATCCAGCGATGAGAGGCTGGATTAGCGATGTTGGCAACTATTCTGAACCAGTTCCTTTAAATAGTACCATGAGGAGTTTTGGGGTTGGTAAAATTATATTCTCTAAAAACAAAAATTTTAAAGTTGATGAACATGTAGTTGGGTGGCTAGGTTGGCAAAGATTTTCTGTAGTAGATGAAAACAAAATTCAATTAAAAATTGATCCAAAATTAGCCCCATTACCTAAAAATTTAGGTGTTTTAGGTTTAAATGGAATAACCGCTTATGCAGGATTAATTGATATATGCAAGCCAAAAAAAAATGATGTTGTTTTGGTTACAACTGCTGCAGGCAGTGTAGGATCGGCAGTTGGGCAGTTAGCTAAAATTTATGGTTGTAGAACAGTAGGCCTTACTAGTTCAGACAATAAAGTAGCTATGTGTAAAAGTAAATTTGGATATGATGAAGTTATCAATTATAAAGAAGAAAATGATTTATCTAATAGAATAAAGAAAATAGCTCCCAACGGAATTGACTGCTTTTTTGATAATGTTGGTGGCACACAATTTGATGCGGTTATGGAAAATTTAAACATTAAGGCTAGGATTGTAATATGTGGAACAATAGGTATGCCTTCATTTCCAATGCCAATTGGTCCAAGGGTTAACCGAACCTTACTTATTAAAAGGGCTAAAATTGAAGGCTTATTGGTTCTTGATTATTTTAACAAATATCAAGAAATTTATAATAAATTGCTAAAATGGTACGTTGAAGGCAAGTTAGTTAGCGATGAGGATATAAGTGATGGACTAGAAAGTGCCCCTGCTTCACTTGTAAATATTCTAAATGGTTTAAATTTGGGCAAAAAATTAGTGAGAGTATGAATTAAATCTAAAATTTGTTTGTTAATTTATTTAGTATTACTAATATTTATGTATGTTATTAAGATCAAAAATTAATATACTTTTTTTATTCGTTTTATCATTTGTTATATTATCTTTTTTATTAGCTTTTTATTTTAAAGAACAAAAGTCTACGCTAAGGTTTCAAGATTTAGTTTATTCTGGTCAACTCGGTACTTGGTCTAAAATCTTAGATAATAAATTTAAAGAAATTGAAAAACAAAAAGCAACTATAGATTTACTAGCATCTAAGTTAAATGAATTTAATACCAAAGATAATTTAAAAAATAAATCAACTCTGTCGGATCTAGATAATTTTAAAAATAAATTGATTTTGTCTGACCTCGATTTAATATTTCAAGAACTTAGAGATAAAGGTTCTCTATCTGGTATTCATTTATATGACGAAAACAAAAAACTTGTTTTCGCTGGTGGGTTGAAATCTCCTTTAGATACAAGTGCAACGTTAAATCTTATCAAATCTAACGTTTTTCAAAATGCTGATATTGGAGTTAAAAAAAAATTTGGAGCGTTTGCTAAATTCCAAACACTTAGGACGATTTCAAGATTTACAGATGGCTACCATGCTGCTGTTAGCATACCTGTTATTTTAAGAAGAAATGACAATAAAGATGGTTTTGGTCATATCGTTTTCATTTCTTTATTTGAACCACTAGTAAATGAATTAAAAACAGTTACTAAAACTGAAATTATTGTCCAAGACCCTAACAAGGAGGAAATGTTTTCATCATTTGCATATTATAATCAAGGTAGGCAAATTTATGATAATCTGCCAAAAAATTTCAACAATACTGAAATTTTCAAAATTAATGTGAATGATAAAGAAAATTCTAAATACATTCTTTACACATCAATAATCCCTTTATTTTCAATTGATCAAACCGCACCAGGAAAGTTAATTTTGTTTTCTGACATTTCAAAAATCTATGAAGATGAACAATTTTTATTTATATCATCTTTAATATCAATATTCGCTATTTCTTTCTTGATAATATTTTTAATTAATATCTTTTTAAAAAGAAGTTTTAACCCTTTGTATCAGTCAATAGATGTTATGAAAGCATTATCACAAGGAAATACTGATGTTGAAATTCCAAAAGGTAAGAATGATGAGGTAGGTAATTTATCAAATGCAATTAATGCATTTAGAGAAAATACTATTCTTATAAACTCTTTGGAAAATAAAGAAAAGGAAAACAGGAGAAAAGAAGAAATTTTTATTATCAATGAAACTAAAAAGCTTGCTGATATGCTTGAGGGTGCTTCAAAAGAAAAAATCTATAAGGATTTATCTTATATGACAAGAAATTCTAAAAATAATTCTAAAAATACTAAATCTACAATGGAATTGTTTGGACAATCATTTTCTTCATTATCAAAAGAATTGAAAAACCAACATTTGATGTTGGATATAAAAGTAAAAGAGAGAACAAAATTGTTAGAAGAACAGAGTCAAGAATTAAAAGAAGTATCTAAAAAGGCTAATATTGCAAATGAAGCTAAAAGTGATTTTTTAGCTAATATGAGCCATGAATTGAGAACTCCTTTAAATGCTATAATAGGATATAGCGAAATATTGTTAGATGATTTAGATGAAAAGACAAATGAAGATCAAATAGAGGATGTTAAAAAAATTGAGCGTTCGGGACGACATTTATTACAGTTAATTAATGATGTTTTAGATTTATCTAAAATTGAGGCTGAAAAATTAGAACTTGTAAATGAAGAATTTGATTTAAGAGAATTATTAGATGATGTCATTTCTATTACAAAACCTCTGGTTGAAAAAAATAATAATAAACTCAAAATGGTTTTTGATGAAAAAATTTCAAAAATTAATGCTGACCAAACCAGAATAAAACAATGTATCTTCAATTTAGTTAGCAATGCTAGTAAATTTACAAAAGATGGATTAATTACGATTAAAGTAAATAAACAGAAATCTGGATTTATTAATATAGAAATTAATGATACTGGAATTGGAATGACACCTTCTCAACAAAAGAAATTATTTAAAGAATTTTCTCAAGTCGATAAAACCACTTCAATAAAATATGGTGGAACAGGATTAGGATTATCTATAACAAAAAAATTATGTGAATTAATGGGAGGATCGGTTTCTGTCAAAAGTAAAAAAAACTTTGGTTCTACATTTATAATGAGGTTTAAAGAAAACAACCACGATATTGAAGAACTTAATGTAGATGCACTTCCTAAAAATGCAGATATTTTAATAATAGATGACGAAAAATCAGTTCACGATATTTTAAATAGAATTTTAAAAGAGCACGATTACAAAATTGTAAACGCCTTCAATGCCAAACAAGGTTTTGAAGTAGCAAGAAAAGTGAACCCAAAAGTAATTTTGTTAGATTTACAGATGCCTGTAAGTGACGGTTATTCATTTTTAAATAAAATAAAAAAAGATAAAGATCTCAAAAATATACCGATTATGATAATTTCAGTATCAGGTGATAGTGGTATGGCAATAACACTAGGTGCTGAGAAGTTTTTTACAAAACCGGTAAATAAAGATTTACTGATTAATAATTTAGAAAAATACTTAAGTAAAAATGATCAAAAAAATATTTTAATTATTGATGATGACGAACTTACTAGAAAAAATTTAATAAAAGCACTTAAAAATAAAAGTTATGTGTTGAAAGAAGCAAAAAATGGACTTGATGGATTGAACAAGATTAAAAATTTTAAGCCTGATTTGATAATGCTCGACTTACTTATGCCTGAAATGGATGGCTTTGCTTTTCTTGAAAAATTTCATAAACTTTATCCAGATAACAAAATCCCAGTCTTTGTTCTTACTGCAAAAAACCTTACAAAAAAAGATCAAGATGAGTTAAAAAAATATAAACTCAAAGCCATACCAAAAAATAGTACAGATTTATCTGCTATTGAAATTAAATTAAAAAAATTATTAAAAAATTTTAAGGTGAAAAAATGAAAATTTTAATAGTAGAAGACAACGAAATGAACAGAGACATGCTATCAAGAAGGCTTGTAAAAAAGGGCTTTGAAATAATTATAGCTGTTGATGGTGAAGAAGGAGTAAAAAAAACTCTTAGCGAGAAACCTGACCTAATTCTGATGGATATGAGTTTACCGGTAATGGATGGATGGGAAGCAACTAAAAAGCTAAAATCAAACTCAGACACATCAAAAATACCAATCATTGCACTTACTGCGCATGCTATGGCACAAGATAAAGAAAAAGCGTTAGCGGCAGGTTGTGACGAATATGACACAAAACCAATAGATCTAAATAGATTACTAAGCAAAATTTCATCTTTAACTTAAAATTTAATTAGATGAAAAACTTAGACTTAACTACTGACCAAAAAATTAAAATTGCTAATATAAAGCAAGAACTCCTCTCACCAGCTGAGATCATTTATAGCTATAGTGAGCTTTTACTACAGAATTTTAAAAATAAAAATCTTAAGGATGAGATAACTGATTGTGAAAATATTATTACTGCTTCAAATAATTTAATGCAATTAGTATCTGATTTATTAAACCCAGAAAATAAAAATTTTAATTCAAATGATTCTTTAAAAGAAATCGAAAGTAAAATCCGACATGATCTAAGAACCCCAATAAATGCAATTAGAGGATATAGTGAAATTTTGCTAGAAGATTTATCGGAATTGAATGATAAGCAGATCTTTCAAGATTTAAAATTTATAATTAAAGCAAGTAATGATTTTTTAGAAAAAATTGGAAACATTATTGATTTTTCAACAACAAAAATTGATAATGCCAAAGACACTTTTTTCAATAAGAAAATATTAAAAGATCTTGAAAAGCTTATTTCATCAAACAATAGCGATGAAAATTCAAATGAAATCGACACGGGTCACATATTGATTGTTGACGATATTCAAATTAATAGAGAATTAGTTTCGAGACATTTAAAAGCTGACGGTCATGAAATATCAGAGGCTGTCGATGGCAAAGAAGCTTTAGATTTAATGAGAATGAAAAATTTTGATCTTATCTTATTAGATGTGATAATGCCTAACAAATCTGGCATTGAGGTTTTAATAGAAATGAAAAATGATAAAGAATTAAAAGATATGCCAGTAATAATGATGTCTGCATTAGATGACACTTCTAGCATTACTAAATGTATAGAGGCTGGGGCTGATGATTACTTACCTAAGCCAGTGAATCTAAAATTATTAAGAGCCAGAATAAAATCAGGAATTTTTAAAAAACAATCTATTGATAAGGAGAAACAACAGAATAAATTTATAAAGGAAGCATTTTCTAAATTTGTTCCAGAGGTAGTAGTTAATGAATTAATTAAAAATCCTAGTCAGTTAATTTTAGGAGGGAAAAGGCAAGAGATTACAATTATTTTCACTGACCTTGAAAAATTTACTGAATTGATAGAACAAACAGAACCCTCTATAGTACTTCCGATTCTAAATAGCTACTTGGATGGTTTATGCAAATTGGTACTTAAACATGGTGGTACAATAGATAAAATTATTGGGGATGCACTATTAGCATTTTTTGGTGCTCCCATTGAAAATGCTAATCATTGTTTATCTGCAATGAACTGTGCTCTAGAAATTGACGATTTTTGCAGGAAATTTAAAGATGAACAAATTAACAAAAATTTAAATTTTGGAAATACCAGAATTGCTGTTCATACTGGTAACGCTATTGTGGGGAATTTTGGAGGTGAGTCATTTTTTGACTATACAGTGCAAGGGGATTTGGTTAACACTGCATCTAGAATGGAACAAATAAACAAAAAACTTGGTACAAGAATGTGTGTTTCAGAAGAAATATCAAAGAAATTAACTACTTTAGAATTTAGACCAATTGGCGAATTAATATTTAAGGGAAAATCAAAACCCATTGGCGCATTTGAACCAATAATTAACGACAAAAAACAAGCTCCAATTAAAGAATATAAACAAGCTTATGATCAGTTAAATATTAACAAAGACCTATCAATAAAAAAATTTAAGAAACTAAAGGACACATATCCTGATGATCCCTTATGTAATTTTCATTACACTAGGCTAAGAAGTGGTTCGTATGGAAGCATGATTTCATTTGAAAATAAATAATTTAAAAAAAATTTCAAATTAAATTTAATTTCTTTCTCTCCACGCTATATATGAAGAAGCTCCTACAATCAAAAAACTACCTATCCATAAAGTATAAGGAGTACTCTCTACAAAAATAGTATATCCAATTAAAACAGACCAAATTAATTTTAAATAATCAAGTGGTAGTAAGATTGCCAACTCTCCTCGTTTAAATGCGCTATTTAAAAGTGTTTGAGCTATTGTTCCAGTAATAGCTATAAAAAAAATTATAGAAAATTGGTATAGATTTGGCATTGTTAAATATGGATATGCAGCTACAAATGTTGCTGGTATCATTCCAACACCTGCATAAAGAGATATTGTCACTGGTGAGTCTGTTTCAGTTAACTTTTTTATAAAAATCAGAGAAATTGACCAAATTAGTGATGAAATTAGAATAAAGAGTCCCCCCACATTCACTTGGATATCAGGTCTTAGAACTATCATCGCACCAAAAAAACCTACAAAAAGAGCAATAAGCCTATGTTTTCTAAGTTTTTCTTTTAAAAACACAAATGCTAATAGTGTTGTGAAAATGGGGACTGTTAAATTTAAAGCTGTTACCTCTGATAACGTTGTTAATGTTAAACCATAAAAAAAACACAGCATAGCAATTGAATTTGTAATGATTCTATATAGCTGAAATTTGGGTTGTTTAGTTACAAAAGTAGATTTTCCTTCCTTAAATATAATTGGGGATAGCACAACTATTACAAGTGCACATCTGAGAAATGTTATTTCAAAAATATGTATTTCGTCTGACAAAAATTTTGCTGCACTATGCATTACTATGAAGCTGAAACCAGATATAATCATTAATATTATAGATACAGTTGTATCAGAAATATTTTTCATTTTTTTGACAAAGCATCAAGAATTGGACAATTTGGTCTGTCATCACCATGACAATTATCAGCTAGATAACTTAATTCATCTTTTAAATTTTGTAACTGCTTTAATTTTTCATCTATTTGAGAAATTTTCTCTAGGGTTAATTTTTTTACATCTTTACTAGGCCTGCTTTTATTTTCGTATAAGGATAATAATTCCCTACATTCATCAATACTAAAATTAAATTTTCTAGCTTTCCCTACAAATTTCAATTTTAAAACATCTTCATCGTTATATTCACGATATCCAGATAAGATATTTTGATGAGGTTTTACAAGACCAATATTGTCATAATATCTAACAGCTTTTACTGTTAACTCTGATAATTTAGATGCTTTTCCAATATTCATAGTTAATTACAACTTTCCATTAACTGTATAGTTATATAACTGAAATAATAAATTATAAAGTAATATAAAATCTTAAAATTAAATATTATTGATTCTTAATTAAAATAGATTTTATTATATCAGAATAAAGACGATGTTCTATTTTTTGTAAACGATCTTTTAAAGTTTCTTCAGTATCATTCTCATTAATTTTGATGATATTTTGTTTTATTATAGAGCCGCTATCCATACCTTCATCTACATAATGTATTGTTACACCTGTATATTGAGCACTATCGTCTAATGCTTGTTTAATAGCATTCATCCCCTTATAATTTGGAAGAAGTGATGGATGAACATTAACGATAAATTTTGAGGGCAAAGAATTTACAAAATTTTTACTTAACAATCTCATATATCCTGCAAGCACTAATAATTTAACATTATATTCAATTATTAATTTTAATACTTCTTCTTCTAACTCTGAAACGTTCTTCCAAGAATATGAAGGTATGTTTGCATTTTTTGCAATTTGCAAACCTAAAGCCTTAGGATTATTAGAAGCAACAAAACTTACCTTTGTACCTTTATCAATTATGGCTTTCAAATTTGAACCATTACCACTCAACAACACAGCTATATTACTACACATATAAACTCACATATTTTTTAATTAGATCTAAAGTTACTTTCTAAACAAAAATATATACAAGAAATTCCTATAAATTTTTAATTAATAGTGAAAATCCAATAATAATTAAGATTGATAAAATAGTCTTTCTAAATATTATATTAGATAACCTAATTCTTATTTTAGTTCCAAAATACTGTCCTAACAATGCTAGGGGAGTTACAACTAAGCTTATTAACAAATCATAAAAATTACCCAAACCGTGATAAATAAGCGAAGAGTAAAGTGGTATTGAAGCTAAAAAGTACATTGTTGCCGTAGTTCTTATAAAACTCTCTTTTTCAAGATTTAATGAAACTAAAAAAGTTATTATAGGTGGTGCATAGAACGTAGACAATCCTCCTAGTATACCCGAAAAAAAACCGATAATTACAGATAATATTTTTTCATTTTTTTGTTTTATATTTTTAAGGTTTAAACCCAAAAAATTAATAAATGTAAAAAAGATAATAGTTAGTGCAATGATAATTGAAATTGTCCGAAAATTAAGTTGGAGAATTAACTTTCCACCAATTAATATGCCCACAAACAGCATTAAGAACATAGGAAAGAACCTATAATCAGTAATTCCTTTTTTTATACTCATTTGAATAAAGTTAGTTGTGATAACTGGTACACACAAAAGCATCATTGCTTTAGTAGGAGGCAATATAAACGCAATAATCGGAACAGAAAACATAGACATTCCTATGCCTACAGATCCTTTAACTATACCACCAACAAAAACAGAGAAAAAAATTAATGTTATAGTAAAAGTTTCCAAATAATCAAAATACATGTATTTACTTAGTACCTTTAGAATGAACCAATTAATGTTTAATAATTTTCAATACATCAAGCATAGTAGTTTAAAGTATCTACAAAATTTTGTAACCATACTTTTTTGTAAAAAAATGTACTAAAAAAATGAAAAAAGCAGTAATTAACACACTAAAAATTATTGACCAATAAAAACCAAATTTATTTATGAGATAAGGAAAAACTAGAAACATTGGAAGTGTTGGAAGCACATATAAAAGGGTATATGATACGTGATTAGATATCTTTTCAACCGAATTATTCTCATAATGCAACCAAAATAGGATAATAAAGGTTGTAATAGGCAAGGCGGCTATTAATCCACCAATTCTGTCATTAAACTTAGCTATCTCAGTAACGATAACAATTATTAATGCTGTAATTATAATTTTAAAAAAAATGAACAAATCAAATTCTCTATTTTTTCTAATAAATAATTAGATTACTAAAATATTAGTCATCAAAATATGAGCAAGTGTAGTTAATTAGTTCTAATACCTCTACTTTAAAAGACGACTTTTTAGGAACATTAAATTTCATTCCCTTTTTTACCAATTTCCAATCATCCTGATTTTGAAGCTTTAAATTTAATTTTCCAGAGATAATTTCCATTAATTCTCTTGCATCTGTATTAAATTCATATTTACCAGGCAACATAACTCCCAATGTTTTTCTAGAACCATCCTCCAAAAATATATTACGACTAATTACATTTCCTTCAAAATAAATATTAGCTAATTTCTCAACATTCACTTTTGTAAATTTATCCATAGTTATCTCCATGAGGTATTGAACATCTATTAAAGACCGATGTTTAATAAAAATATATTTTAATGTCTCACACAAATGTGTTTACAGGTTGTGATTTTGTAATTTAAATTTAGTAACAAAGAATAGCATCACTTTCAGTTGATAATTCTAAAAGCTTGTCAGGCATAGCAAACTCAGCATTGAACCCATCCAACAAATTTTCATCATAACCTCGTGATTTTGCAGACATGCCAGATACATATAGTTTAATATCATTTTGTTTAAGTTCATCTAAATGATTTTTTAAGTCACCCGTACCTTGTCCCACTACTTCACCTTCACTTTTTATATTTAGCAAATGTGTTCCATCTGCTGCCAAAAAAATGTTAACTTCATTACCTTTTTTAAATGCCGTAATTGCAACTAGCATTCCAAGTGTAGCTTTATTTTTTAAATCAGGACCACTGTGGATGTGAATTAAAAATTTTGACATTCATAAAACTCCTATAAAAATGCTATCAACATAAATTAAACTTAAAGGTGAATAATGTTCAATAATAAAAGGTTAATTAAGTTAAGATTAAAATATAAATAAAGAAAATTCAAATAAACAATATATAACGTCAACACAAAATATCATTTATAAAGTTCATCAACTTCTATAATCATAAAGAACAATTCCTCTATTGTTCCTATATTTAGTATTATAATTTTTCCCTACTTTTGGAACAACTTTCTCTTCGATTATTTTTTGACAGTCTTTATATGCTTTCTCAGACTCGTATTCAAAAACTCTTGTAAGTCTGTGATTTTCTTTATTCCAAACTTGGGAAACTGTCACTCTTATCAAACCAGCTTTAGATAGATCTGCCATTAAAGCTTCAGTCCATATTCTTTCTTGAAAAGTTTCAAGCCAATGCTCTAACTCAATCTTGGAAGGAAAATCCAATTCCATAACATTCATAAATAGAGTTTCTTTTGTTATTGGTTTAACCATATAAATTTCCTAAAAAAAATATCATATATCAATATTAAAATTTGTAAAATTAATGTGTAACTTTAGATCTTATATAAATTATGATTATTTTGTACACTACACATTATTAGATAGTTTATAACTTTACCTTATGCATTACATATCTAATGTCAATATTAACGAAATATAAATCAGTCGAATTACCTATTATTAGTAATGTGTAAATGGTATTAAGACATATTAGAAAATTAGCTATAATTCCATTTTGATATAACATTTTAGGGTAATATTCGGAGGGCACAAAACATTGAAATACTAATAAATATCTATTGTAAGAATGCAGAGTAGATTATAATGTTATTTAGATTATTATTTCTAATTATGCTTTTATTATATCATATTAACTTAATAGGATGATTTAATGCCAACCTCAAAATTAATAAATTATACTACAAGAGAATTTATGTCAGATAATGAACTTGAATTATATGCCAAAAAACAAGATGAAATTTTCACTCCTAAAGTCATAGAAGAATTCAAAAAAGCAGGTATGTTAAGAAGAGTTTTAACTAGAATTTGGAATAAAGAAGGTGTTGCAAGAGTAGGAATACTATTTGAATATAGAGATGAAAAGGCATTTGTTGCATGCCAAACTCTTTTAGATAAATATCATGCTCCACAAGTTAAAACTTTTGTAAATAAAGTTGTTGGTAGTAGAGGTATTGTTTTACATGAGTTTACCTCAGAAGACTTCAACTAAACTTTTTGTAAAGGTAATTATCTTTACTCGTCTCATGTTTATTCAATATGAAATTGTTAAGTATTATTTTTAAAAACAACAGTAATTAATTTTATTATATAACCATAAAAAATAGTTAGCATGGCTACTGACAAAGCAGTGCCAGTCTTTTCTATATCTCCCCAATTATTCCATTTACCTGCAGTTAAAGCTATTATTCCGATTAAAGTGCCAAACCATCCAAAATAAACAGCACCATTACCACAATTTATTATAAATTTACCTTTTTGGTCTTTTAATAGTCCATAACCAACACAGCCACCAGCAACAAATGAAAAACTAAGAATATCGTTATAAATATTAAATCCAACGTGGGATATAGCTCCTATTATAATTAATAAACATATCATTAATCCAATGTACCTACTCATGCTTGTGTTCCCTTTTTTTATTTCCACCAGCTTTTAAAAATTTATCAATTTTGTTTTTTAACCTTTTACCCAGCTGGTCTAATGTAATAATTTCGCAGCTCCATAAAAACTTTCTGTTCCAATCTCCATTAACATAATCTAATGATACATAGTCTAAAGTTCTTCTAAATATCCATCCAATTGGTTGAGATTTTTTGTCATTGTTAAATTCTTTTATTGGTTTATTAATTAATATTAAGTTTTCTTTAAGCTGATATGAATGATTAATTGAAATTATATTTAATTCATCAAAGTTAATACTTAAAACTTCAACTTTGTCCCTGGTTATAAAATTATATCCTCTTCTATCTTTATCACAAATTAATGACTCGCCTAGTATTGTTGCAATTGTATTATTTGTACTTATTACAAAAATTATAAAAAAACTTACTATTATCATTAATTAATCACTTCAATGAATATTCAATTGGTCCCTCAAATGAAATTTTTTTTTAAATTAGTTTTTAATTCATTAATTTCTGAGTTATTCATAATTTTAATTTTATCTGCTGATTACTTATCATTAAATCTCGCAATTACAAACGCAGCTTCAACATTCATTCCAAAAACTTTTGCTGAAATTTGGCCTTGTATTAAATTTTTAGGAAAGTGGATTATTTTTAAATAATCCAAAAAAACATTTAACTGAATTTTAGTCGAAGCTGTAATTTCAACAATTCTTAAATACATGATATAATATTATCTTAACTCTTATTATTAATTAGCAATTTTTATATTATAGCTTTCAAAATATAAACCTTGTTCTTGCATAAGCATACATATTAGCTATTAAAATTAAAAAAATTTAATCACATACCAAACCAGTTATCGTATTCTAAGTAAGTGACTACAATTGCTATAATAATGTATGCAAAAAAATACCATTTAAATATATAAGGATGTGGCTTACTGTTTTTTTTCAATTTTTTCCCCATCATAATTAAATAATATAATTAAATCCTTTGTACAAAAACCAAAAAATTGCAAAAATCAAATGACATGCTAGAGATATGAAGATTGCCTTTATTAATTTACTATTTCCATCATCCCACCAACTTGTAAAAAGAAAAATTAATTTTTTAAATTTATTTTCTCCATCATTCCACCATTGGTCAAAATTACTTGTAAGTTTTTTTGTCATTTTATTTAACTATCAAATCATATCCCATATTAGGGTTAATTAAAATTATAGGAGATATATAAAAAAAATATATAACCTTTTAACAGAATAAAAAAAAATGTCATAAATAAAAACAATTTTATTTTGCCTAAGATTTCAATTCCATTACAAAATAAAAAAAATTTTATTAGACTTTAACTATAAGTCAATTTGATGATTATTAATAAAAGAATGTCAGATTGATACATTATTATTTTAAAAATATTTAGACCAAATTTCTAAAATAAAAACACATATACCATAAGCATACAAACAAAAAACACAAAACTTAAGTATTTTATTTAAACTATCATCTGACTTATAAACCCATTGATAATACGCTTTTTTTAGTTCTATATCTTCATTTTTAGTTTTTTTCCATAATATCAACCAATAGGGGATATTAAGCATTATATAAAAACAAAGGACAATCGTAATTAGTCCTAAGCCTAAAATTATACCAGTACTCATTTTTTAAATACGCTCATAATTAGTCTCATACATTTTCAATATGTCCACCCAATAAAGTATCGTTAATAAGAACAATATAAATATTCGAGATTAAATCAAACCTAATCTAGTTATTTAATTTATATTTATTAAGTATGCATGTTTGAAATATTTTCAATGCAAAGATAATTTGTATCTGTTTATGCATCAATTTGAATAAAAAATGATAACTTGTATAAATCAATATTATAAAACTTCTGGAACTTTACTAATTTTTTAAAATTATTTAATATGAGGATATGAATATTATTTTTTTAAAAATTAGATTAATTTTAATAATATTTTTATTTTCATTTAATTTTTCAAAACAATCATTTTCAAATGAATTTGATAACATATCTGCTTGTGCTGGTGTGGTTATGGGCGATGGAGCTACAGAATTAAGAGACCTTCAAAATGAAATAAATTTTGATAATGCGTTTGAACTCGCAATTAAAGCATTTTATGGCGAAGGATTATCAAAGGCTCGTTCTAATGAAGATATTATAATAGCAGAGAACATTATAGCATCTAATGTTGACAAAATTTACATGCAAACCGAATGGACTGCTGAAGTCTATGAAGAGGTTATCCGCTGTTATAGAATTCTGGGATTAAAGGTTCTTCAAAAATCAGAAATAATTAAAAATAATATAGGTATGATCAACCAATATTTAACTAGATATAAAG
This sequence comes from uncultured SAR116 cluster alpha proteobacterium, assembly GCA_902618025.1. GTDB lineage: Bacteria > Pseudomonadota > Alphaproteobacteria > Puniceispirillales > Marisalimonadaceae > Marisalimonas. The sequence goes on along the minus strand of CACMYY010000001.1, from coordinate 30,396 downwards.
CCAGACTTAAAAGAATGATCAATGCTGGTTAACTAATTATTATCATTGAGATTTTAAACCATTTATTAATTGTAGTTCAAATTGTTTTATTAGCTTTTTATCTGCCGCATTGTTACAATCAAATTGCTTTTTGTTGTAAGATTGTGTTGTACCGTTCCATATAACTTTTTTTTCCATAGCCACTGCTTTAGCATCATAAAAAGAATAAAGTAGACCAAACATCATTTCACCCATTTCAGGTTGAGTGTAAAACAACTGACCAATTTGCTTTATTAATGTTAGCTCTAAATTTTTAGTTTTATAACAAAGTTCTGTTAAACCTGATATACCACCCATTTGTTTGTACTGGTTTGTAGCAGCGTCTTGAGCAACAACATTGTTTGAAATTGATGAACATATCATAAATACAGGTACTAGCTTAATTAAAATATTCTTCATTAATTGTCCCCATTATTAATTGTTTTGTATCATATTTTAGCATATATCATTTTAATATAATTAATACGTAAAATCATATTTACTTTTGATTAATTTCAAATTATCTCATTATGAAAAAATATTCTAGCAGAAATGATATTCCTAATTAAACTGTACTAGCACTCTATCTTTATCCCCTTGTAGTTCAGGAGTTTGTTCTCTTCCATTAATAGCTGCTTGGTCTTTTACATTTTTAGATACGTATGATGACAATTCATTTATTTGAATAGATTTATCTTTGTTTATATCAGCATCTCCTGACATTCCTTTTAAGAGATAATAAGTAAATAAACCATGTTCTTTTTCTTTTATTGCTCCACTAATTTGAGAACCAGTAGATGCAGAAAATACTGTAATGTTTGAAGGTACACTATCTTTCTTAGGAGATATTATAATTGGTCTTGCATCAGCAATAAGCATTTTAGAATCTCTTGTTTGACCAGTAAAACAAGCGTCTAAATAAACTGTCACAGTTTTAGCACCCATTTTAGATAAATTATAATAAAGCTCTTTTAAAGGAAGCCCAATAGCATAGTTTGGGTCTACATCAAATGGAAGTATCCCTGTATTATTATTTATTGAGTTAGCTATTCCGTGTCCAGAAAAATAAACAACCACATCAGATTTACCTTTAACTATATTTCTGGAAATCCATCCATTAGACCCTAAAAGCTTATTTAATTCAGCTTGTGTAGCCTTACTATTAGTTGCTATTTTAATTCTTTGTTTTTTAAAACCTAAGGTTTCAGATAAATATTCTCTAAATACTTCAGCATCATTATATGCATAAGTAGCATCAGGTACATATTGATAGTTTTCAACTCCAATGACTACACCTAATGCGTCTGGATTGCGCATTTTAGTTTTAGGAGGTAAGTCAACATCAGCTAACATTTGTTCTGATATGTATTCTTCACGAGTTATTTTAATTATTTTTTCAGCTATATTTCCATTTATATCTTCTGCTTGAATTTTTATTTTATTTAACCCATAACCGAGCTTAATTTTTCTTACAAATCTTCCATCTGAAGTGACCTTTACTTTTTCTCCTTGCATAAGAACTATTGCTACACCACTATCATCATTAACATTTCCTCTTATAATAAGATTAAGATAATCTACTTTTTCTGGTAATGAATTTATCTCAATTACAGGATTGTTAGTTTCTTTCTTCTTGGCTTGAAGAATAGGTGCAAATTTATTTGATTTTAATATTCTTTGATTAGCCTGAGCTCTTGCTTGTTCTATTTTTAACTGGTGTTTTTTAGCATTTTTAACCCAATCATGTTTCACTGTACAATTAGAAATACTATCTTTTTTTTTCCAATTGTATATGTGCTTTATTTTAATCTCATCAAAACCATCTTTAATTTCATACTTTATTGTTGGGCTTGGTTTAATACCTTCTATTCCCTCAATATAAATTAACTTTTCTTTAGGTGAAAAAGATATGTCTATTAATTCTTTAGTTATTGACGAACCAGACCAACTTCGTGAAATACTTGGGTTTAACTCTATAATCACATTACCATTTCTTAAAAAAACACTCTTCCATCCACCTGTACTAAAAAATACTTCACACCAATATCCACCAATTTTTTTTTCAAACCATACTTCTCTGGAATTAATGTCTGATGGTGTCCAATCATATGGAGCATATTGAGGTTTTTTTGCTATCTGTTTACTTTTTTTTAAATAAGAATTTTTGGATATATTTAATTTTTTTTCAATTGTATTTGTAGTCTGACACCCTTGCAACGTCAACACCCCAAGTGCCAACACAACTGATATCATTTTAAGTGTGTAGTTCATATGATTATAATAGCAAGCGTTGTTTTATTTGTTAAGAAATTAAGATTCAGTATTAAAAACTAATATCAAACTAGTTAGAAAATCTGTAAGAAAGAGACATTTCAGTAAAGGTCACAAAGTTATTACCGACACGTTCTGTTTTTCTATTTTTAATTAGAGCATTCTTAATGCTTACTTCACCAGTTTCACATGTATATATAGAATTAAAAAAAGTTTTGCCATTTTTAGTTTCTTCTCTTTCCGTTCCACTACATTGATTACCCAATATTTTACTAATTTGTTTTCTGGCATCTAACTCTGAACGAGTACGTGAAGTTTGAAGGTTTGGAGATTTAGCTATTCCACAAGCTTTAAATTGAAAAGGTTCTTGTTTCAAATTTTCACACCAAGAGGGCATAGCCCAGATCATATCCTCTTTTTCATTTTTTATTATCTCTTGCTGTAAAATAACCTTAGGTTTTTCTGGTGGGGTACTAGTAACACATGCATTTAATAAAACAATATAAGTTATTGCTATAATGACTTTTTTTAATTTGTTCATTTCACTACCGTGTAACTTATTCTTTGCTTTGTCCAATTACTTGTAGGAATATCATAGAGAAGTTTTTTCATATTATCAAAATCAATGTCTTTGCCTAAATTAATCTTCTGTTTTGAAGCTATAAGAAGCAAGTATTCTGACGATGAGCTTTTCTTGTTAGTGTCTGAAATTAAGAAATAAACCTCTCCACTTGGTGGGAAGTTATAACTTTTTTTAATATCACCATATTGAGGATAAGAAATAACATGAACTAATTTATCAGCATTATCTTCTGGATACCAAGCGTAAACATAAAGGTATGATGGCTGACTAATCATAACTTTCATTTTAAGTACATCACCGTCTTTTGCTTTTAAAGATGATGATGCTTTAAATACTTTTTTCTTATCCCCATAATCAGTTGTTATATAAAAATCTTTATTTTTATTTTCCTGAATGACTACAATCTCAGCATCAAAGGTAACCTTACAAGTATTAGCACCCAATTCTTCAACAATTTTTTTAGTTACATTAGAGATGCCTGTAATAACTGTATTTTTACCCAACGAAGACCATGTTTTTTCATAAATTTTACAGTCATCTTGTACACAATTTTCAATGGTATCATTTGATATGTTTTCCCCTGAAACCCTTCTGGTTGCCTCATTCTTTCCATTTATTATGGCTCTATCACAGGCATCATTATCTGAGATACTCGGTCCATAAGAATATTCTCCTTTAACTGACACAACTTGCTTAGCATTAGCATTGTAAGCTAATGTAAAAAGTATTATAAAAATAAGTATGAAATATTTCATCTACTACCCACCAGCATGTATTTGCACTTTTTGTTCACATATATAATAACTACGTGCATGTTAGGTTATTTTATCTTAAAGATATTATCTAATTTCCGCATGATTCACTTCACCAACTTCATTTGTACCACACACACTGCTAAGTGAACTATACCATTAGATTATGTATTACATTGTCAATGTCAATACACATGAAATGTGCATCTGTTAAATTAACTGTTACTAGCATAAGGCAAGTGGATATGAAGGTGAACTAATGTATCACTCTTTAGTAACACTTATATGTATCACTTTAAGTGTTACACTCTCCGCGCATGGGACATGCGGTGTGTACTCATATATATATATGCACATACGCAAATGTAATCATTTATATGTTAACTACTTTAAGAAGTCATAAAGAGTTGTACAGAGTCATTACCGTTATCACAGTCAATTGAGAACGTCCAATTTGGTTGCATTGGCTTTGTGTATTTCTATGAGATTGGAATGTATTATTTAATAATTTTATTAAAATCTTGAAGTCTTTCCAGGACACTGATTAAATGCTAACTTCCATGCTTTTTGTAGTCTATCTATAGAAATATTTGCATAAGTTGAGAAATAAAATTTATCATCCGAAGATATCATTTTAATTTTTTTATTTTTAAATTCTGGATATATTCTAAAAGCCGTCATATTTATTTTCGTATTATCAATCCTCTTTCTTCCGTTTGAAAGTATACAAGCTTTTACTTCAACCCAGTAATTATATTGTGAACCTTCTAGATCTCCAGTTGTAGAAAAATTATAAACCTGCTCCATTAATGTTTTTTTACGAGATTTGTAAAGTAGCCAAACTTGTTTTCTTTTATTATAAATTTGTTTTTGTTTTTGACTGTCTTTTTTTTTCTTTTCTAAAGCAATTCGTTTTTGCTCAATTAGTTTGTCACGTTTTATAAGACGGACATTAATAGCCTTATTACCATTTTCAAAAATTTTTGAGAGTACTGGATGTGCTTCTTTCCAAATGAGCATAAGTACAAATGTAGTGCTGTTCCAGTAAGAATAATCTCTACTGTTGTAATTGAAATCAATACAAGATTTCTTTTTTAATGGAATGTTTTCTTCAGTAATATTTCCATTATCATCAACTTTCTTCTTAATTCTAAATTTTTGTTCTAGACAATAGTCATCTTTTAAATAGTGTAAAAAACTATATTTAATAAAATTAAATAACTTTGGTTTCTTTATTTTGATTTGTTTAAGGCAAGAAGTAAAGTTTTGGTCCGCAATTTTCAGAGTATTTTTATCCAAACCTAAACCTCTAGATTTAGCATTTTTATCTTTAAATTTTTTTTTTATCCATAACGTAGATGCTTCAATTCCATCCCAACGAAATTGACCATTAATAGTATCTAACATCCTATAATTATTCGTAGGAACTTTAAAAAATGGATGACTAAATACTTCACAGATTTGTGATGTGGTAGCAACTGTTCCTACCTTCACAAAATCATCCCAGTTGGCATTATTTTTTCTGATCATGAGTGCTGTCGTGGGATTTTGGTCAATCTGTGCCACTGACAGATTTTTAGGAGTGGGAGCTGTAGACCTATTATCTCTGGCTATGCTTACTGTTGATGCTAAAGCTATGATTGTAAAAACAATAAAATGTAAATTTAAACTAAACATTACTTTTCTTATTAATGAAAAATTCACAATTTTATATTATAATTCTTTTAATTACATTAGCAAGTTAGGTTTTTTTTGTGAAGTGGTTGGAATGAAGACACAAAATGTTTAATAGTTTGTTTTACATCTGTAAATACACCATGCATGGTCCACACCGAGTATATACGTATATACATATGCTCTTACCCAAATAGAGTCATACTGATGTTAACTAACGATGTACCTGTGGTGACTGTGTGGATCTGTATCTGTCAGGAATGGAGTATGTCTAGAAATGTATACCTACGTTGTGCTGGAGATTGAGTTGTTTTTATACTAAGGTTATTCAAAACTTTTTGTTAACTCAGGGCTTAATATTCCAGTTTCTATAGTAAACTTACATTCAAACTTAGTTGCAAAGTTTTCAATTCTCTCTTTAATTAAAGGTAAGAAATTTTCCATATTTTCTTTAGAATCAAAACAATGAACACCTAAACCCTTATCTGGAGAAACATGAAAAGAATTCATCCATAATCTTCCTTTTGGATTCTTATCTGGTTGATTGGCTGCAAGATAATCATGAGCTATACCCATAACTTTTGGGTTCATATACCTAATATGTAAAAAGACACAAAAATTTGCAGACATTTGAATACCTTGTTTTTGATAATGAGATAACTATACAAATTTTATTAAATAACTACAAAAAAATTTATGAAAAACTAAAGGATATAATATCAATAACTTTAATCTTTAAAAAGCTAATCATCTTAAACACTAATCAATTTTGTCTAAGAGGCCAAAGTCAGTTTGAGAAATATATCTTCCATTTGTATTTCCTCCAGAAATTGTTATTGTAGCTCCCATTTCCTTAATCTGTTTTTTTATATCTAAATGTTCACCTGACTTTTTATAAGAATTTGCCCATTCTTTTTCTGACTTCCAAACTGTTAAGAATTGAAATGGAGTGTCAGAATGTCAATAAATGAATAGAATTGATTATAAGCAATCACAACCATGCAACTTTACTAAGAAAGTAGCTAAACTCTCAAGTCCTGAAGGACAATATTTCTACTAGCTTCTATAACAGGGTCAGCAGCTTCTATTTCCTTCATGAGGTTTTTGGTAAAATTCTCTAACTCTATCTGACATTGTTTAAAAGCATTTGGACTTTCGTATTCAAATAATATAGATGTTTTAAATGTTCCCTTTACATTCCATATTTGATTAAGACAAAACCTAGTACATCCTTTTTTTTTAAGTTTATCAAATAATGCTGTACCATTATCTTCCCAGATTCTTATAAAAAGGAGCATTTGTGCTTCAGTTTTAAAAGTAAAAGTATTATAAGTCATTAAATTTGCTTTTGTTTCCAACAGAAACTCCATATTTTTAATTTTTACATAAATTTTAATTATTGAAAAAGTTTATATAAGTTTAATATAAAGGACAATTCATGTTTAACACTTAAAGTGTAATAATGTGCATGGTACATGGGGGTATGACTAGATATATATAGTTAGTGTGTGCAACAGATGGGGTGTTTTATAGCGTTGTGAAATTTTCATAAATTCAATGGCAGACGTATCTACCATTGAATTCAAGGGAGGAAAATCTAAAATTTAAGAATTTTTAACTCTTTGATAATATTCATTAATAACATTGTTTATTGTAGGTAAACCCTGTTCATCAAACTGTATTGAGTTTAATCTTTTAAGATACCAAGTAGCTAACGCCAATTGCATGGCATGACATCTTGGTTTTATGAAACCTGTGTCATCTAACTTATCAATATAAATACATTTATTATCACGGTTTTTTATCCAATTTCTTTGGACTTTTTTTATTCTATTTTTCTTTTTAGGAAAAATTTCATATCTGTCCATAACTTGCTGATAGAGTAAATTAAGTTCTCTATCAAATGATGATATCAGTCTGTTACTACAAACCATGACATCTCCTTTAACTTGTTTCCAAGAGCCTAAAGTTTTAAAAAGAACTTTGCATTCTGGATGATGCTCATTGGTGAATTGTTTTGTGATTTGTCTTAATTCTCCCTTTGACACCTCGGAAAATGCTTCAAAGGAAAAAAGAACTGCTATTATGCTCATTGTAAAAAGAATAAAAGGTTGATTTCTAGACATAAAGAGCTCCTTGTGATTATAGGATACTTTTCTAATAGTGGAAATTGTCCTAAATTTGATTGCAAAATGGCTATTTTATGATTTTTAGAAAATAATTTAATTTTTTAAATAAGGTTTGATATGAATAATATTTGTCTGTATGTGTCAGAAATGATAGTCCTAATTAAACTGAATTAACACTCTGTCTTTATCACCTTGTAGTTCAGGTGTTTGTGAGCCACTAGATTGTTGTACTACATTCTGTTCTACATATGAGTGTAGTTCACGTGCAGTAATCTGATTATCGTTGTTAGCATCCGCATCACCTTCCATGCCCTTCATGAGGAAGTATGAAAACATTCCATGCTTAGCTTCTTCTAGTGGACGTGATATCTGCTCATTAGATGCTGCACTAAAGAGTGTAAAACCTTCTGGTATAGCTTGTTCTTTAGCTTTGATGACAATGGGTCTACCTGTTATGAGCATTTCTTCGTTACGTGTGGCACCTGAGTAGCACGTGTCTAGGAATACAGTGACACTTCGTGGGTTAGCTTGTTTGATATTTTCAAACAACTCTTTTCGTCTTATTCCTGATGCTTTTAATAACCTAGGTGATCCATCATAAGGAAGTAAGAACATATCTTTACCATCTTGAGATGCCAAACCATGTCCTGCAAAGTAAATATAAATGTCTGTCTTACCTTGTTTGGTAGAACGTGCTATCCAATCTTGTATAGCTAAACCTATCTCTACTCTGTCAGCTTTATTATTTACTAACTCTCTTATATTTCTCTCAGGAATACCTAATTTCAATGTTGCATAGTCATAAAATTGTTGCGCATCTTTATCTGCATATAAAGCATTTGCAGGAGTCTTCTCATAATTAGCAACCCCTATTATTAACGCTAATGCACTAGGGTTAGACTTAACCCTCTTACCTGAAGGGTTTAGAGAATCAAAAGAAGGACCACTTGCTTGTTTAATATTATCACGTTCTAGCTTTAATATTTTAGAAGCTTTATTACCCTTGATATCAAAAGCAACTATCTCAATGGTTTTACCTATTCTAGGAATATAAAAGTTTGTTTCAAAAGTTCCGTTTGATTTAAGTATTTGAACTTGACCATTAACTAACAATTCAGCAACATCTAAATTATCAGTCACACGACCAGAGATTATCGCATTTGAACCATCTTGTTTAGTAAAAGCATTTATAGTTGGTACTTGATTATCAGATTTAATTATGATTTCTTCTTTTTTTTGTTTTTTTTCAATAGTTGCAAGTTTGCGCTCCAGTTCAATGCGCTTTTGTCTTTCTACTTCAAGTTCTGTAGATAATATTAAGGGCTTAGTTTCGTTTTTGAATTTATAATTTTTTTCGTTTTCAAAAAATGATTTTTCACCTGCCTCCACTTTAAAAACACAGTCTAATGCTCTGTTTTTAGCTTCTAGAACATGTTTTTCGTTAAATTCATTCCATACTCCCTTTTTACAAGCAGATTTAAGCAAAGTTTTATTATCTAAATTAAAGATTTTGCTTTCTTTTTGATTAGATAATTTAAGGTTGTTATTTTCTTTATTTTTGAAATAAGAAATACAGTCAAGATTTCTTCTTTTTGCTTCATTTATATATGGACAACTTCTATCAGCAGTGTCCCAAGCTGTTTGAAGTGGATTTAAAGCAAATCTGCAAATTTTATCATCTGAATCTTCTGTTTCAATTTTTACAATATCAATATTATGAAGGTGATTGTAGTCATTACATGATGACAGTAAAGATTTAGGAATAGTTGTATTTTTAAAATTAGAAAATAATGATTTTGACAACTCTAATAAATTTAATTGACTATCATTTGCACTTACAAGGTTCATATTACTGATTACAAGCAGTCCTAGTAAAAAGGAAATAAAAATCATTTTTAGTTGATAAAACATGTAGTATTTTAACAATTGTAAATTTAATTGTGAAGTCCATAAATAATCTTATATATTATTAAGGAAATTAACAATTATTGAAAAAAGATTAAAGAATTTTATTAGTTAAATATTCAACTCTCAAAATTGACACTTAATCCTATACTTAGTGAAATTAAATACTTGTAATTTTAAGTTATTATTGCCCTAGAGCTTCTCTTGCGGATTCAACCGAATAATTAGTTCCATATTGTTCATTATATGCTTCCACAGCCGATGCGAAATCATCATGTCCTAAACCCTGAGCAGCTGCATCTAAATCAACAGAAACCCCGGCTGCAATTGTATTTGCGATTTCAGTCGCAGCTTGGTCTAAGGAATATGATGCTGCTGCCATTGCTGCACCAGCCGCTCTTGATAACGTTGTTGTAGCATTTTCAAGTTGAGAAGACGTTTGTGCTATAGATGAATTTACTGAAGATGTAGCTTCATTTAAATTATTGGATATTATGTCCGCACTTTTTAAAACTGATGAAGTTTCTAAATTAATTGAAGATGACAAACTTACCAAATCAAGTTTAGGCATTTCTTCTAATTGTTTTATAAGTCTTGAAGGCTGCAAACTCAAATCTTCAATAATTTTAATATTAATTTCTGATGCAATATTATTTTTTTTTGACAAAGAATTCAAATTTTTTAACTTTTGTAATCGTTTTTTATTTAGAGAGTTTAAGAAAAAAGAAGCGTTAGTTAAGTCTGCTAAACTTAAGTTTGAACCAACTAAAAAGTTTTCTGGAAAATTTAATTTTGATATTTGTGGAAACTTTTCCTCAATAAAATCCGTGCTATCTATAACTGTTAAAGTGTCTTTAATTAAGTTTTTAGAAATTGTGGCATTATTCAAATTTTTAGTAATATATTCTAGAACAGTAAACATTTGATATTCGGGGGTATCTATTAAAATAACTTCATTTTTCCTTATATCTTCAATTTTTTTTTGAATACTATTAAGTTCTAATCCATTTGCATTAATTGGAATTAAATATAAAATCAAAAAAATATAAATTAACATTTTTACAATATTATTTTTCATTCAGTACTTTCTTCAATTCTTTTTTTAATTCTGATTTTACCATTCTAATTTTTTCAATAACTTTTAATTTAGGTTCATTAACATCTATTTTTGTAACTTTTGCTAATTCTAAAAGCTTTCCTGTGCTCCAATAAATATTGATAATTTTAGTTCTTTTCATTTCACTTGGAAGTCCTAATGTATTTCTTAAATCTAATAATACTTTAGAAATTTTTTTTCTAGCTTGAATACCTGAATAATTTGTTACATCTGTACATAATTCATTTACAAGGATTTCAAGATATGCAAGCCCATATAACATTCTGAACGGTTTTTCTGGAAGTGATTTTTTCCCAAATTTAAAAAATTTTTCTATTTTTCTAATACTTGTTTTTTGTTTATTTGAAAATTGCCCAAACATTTCTTTTGGATAAGAAATTTTTTCATAGCAATTTGGAGCAGAAAAAGCTACTTCAACAAAAAGTATTATACAACCGAAACCCAAAAAAATTATTCTTATCAATTTAACAGACCTTGGTTTTATAAATATTTAATTAATATTAACTAACACAAATTAAAACAATTTTCAATTGGTCTGCCTTTTTCTCCACCCTCTAAGCACACATTAAAAAAAAATTATTGCAAATAAACCACAAGGCAATTTGATCACGTGAATTGGTAAATTTTGGGTGAAAGTTCTATGCATATATAATGAAACACACACATTATACGTAAGTAATTATAAGTACGAGTATGTACTGAAACTTATAGGACACATAAATGTATCATTTAAGTTCGTATTTAGATGTATTATAAGAATATATTTACGTAAACAAATTTTTTTATAGAGTATATAATTATGGGATGGATAATAAAATTAGAGAGTTCTGGTTATTTTGAGCATATTGAAGAACACTTTCATGAAAATACAAATGAAAAGTTAGTTTTAACTGAAGTTAGTTATATTTACGAATATTTCGTTAGTAAATTAGCAGATGGCGAAATTCCACCAACAGAAAATCCCGCTATTTTATATAATAAAAAAGGGTTTGACCCGTTCAGCTATGTAAACGGACATGAAATCAATTATGATATGTCGCCGCAACAATATTTAAAAATTTTAGATGATAAAGGAAATTTATGTAATAGCGATGATGATGATGTTGATTTGAAGTTACGTGAAAGATATAGAGAAATACGCAAAGGTTTTTTCGAAGGCATATCAGGGTTACAAAAAATGTATAACTTGGATGGCTCAGAAAAAGAGGAGATAACAAACATTAGTGCATTCAGTTATTTGTCTCATGTAGGATTTATTTTTCATAAAAGTAGAAATATAATGCATGGTAATTTAAAGGTTCTTTCAACTCGTCAGACGCCAAAGTGAAACATTAATAGTTTTGAATTAATTTTCTTCAAAAATATCAGTAAAATATTCTCTAAACCAAATATTTTCATCCTTATCATAGATGAAAAGTAGAGGTGAGCCACTACCACCACTAAAAGACAAATCTTGTCCAAATAGAATTTCTATTCCATCATATTCAACCCCACTAACCTCATACTCTGCTCCTTCAGATATATTCAAATCTTGACTGTAAATATTTTCATGTAAAAATCCTTCTGGAAGGTCAAGACTTTTAAATTTTATTAAAATATCACTAGCTTTAAAATTTTCTTTCACATCAAAGGTACATTCAATAGAACCAAAAGGATAAGAAACTGGTACAAAAATAGCGGCTACATGATTACTATTAGGTCCTTCGCAATCTTTAAATCCAAAATCTTCATCATCATAAGTAAGTAATTGATTATTTAGAATTGCATTACCATCTCTGATTAACCTAAGATTTTGTAAACCTAATTCCAGTTCCTTTTCGTTATCTATAATCTTAGCTTTGAAATTTGGATTATCTAAACAAATTCCAGATGATAAATTAAATACTTTATCTGCGAATTTTTCTATGTATTCAAATGCCGACATATTTCCAATAGTTTTCTCTTGTAGTTTTGAAAATGTTTCATTAGTAAGGTAATAAATATCAGATTGGATTCCAGAAGAAGTGAATTTTAAAGAAATAGGTTTTGTCATAATTTAAATCTTTCTAATATTATAACAAAAACTCCAATCATTTAAAGTACATAGTTTATATTATTAGACTATACAGATGGATACTTAATTTTTTTTGTATTCGTTATTTATTATTTTCATACCACTTATCTAAGTTTATTAATTCATCTTTTGGTTTTAAACTTGATGTGAACCTTTCTACTTCAACAACAAAAAAACTAGCATACTTATCTGTTCCCCAACTTTGAACTTGTTTTTCTACATCTTCCTTTGAGTTAGCTAAATAATGAGAACAAAAAAAGGTACTATTGTTTCCAAGCCACGTTTGAGAGCATGTTGCAAACTCTCCAACTGCATCTTCAGCCCATTTACCGTGAGTAACACCTTTTGGATACAATTTGTTAAAAGAGGATTTATATTCATCTGACTTTTTTTTTGAAAGAAAATCATAAATAACAATATAGTTATTCTTTCTATTTTCAGTATTTGTTTCCATCATTAACCTATCAATCTAAAGAATACTCAATTGGTCCCTCAAATGACCTTATTTTTAAGTTAGTTTTTAATTCATTAATTTCTGGATTATTCATAATTTTAATTTTATCTGCAGATATCTTATCTTGAAATTCAGCAATAACAAACGCTGACTCTTCATTAACTCTAAAAACTTTTGCAGATGTTTGACCCTGTTCTAAATTTTTTGGAAAATGTGTGAATCTTAAATAATCTAAAAAGATATTTAATTGCAGTTTAGTAGGAGCTGTTATTTCTACAATTCTAATATACATCATTTAACCTGAACATTAGCATTGTGTATTAATTTTGACATTTCAACTACTGTTTCACCTTCTGACTTACTTACAATTCCTCCCATATCTTTTATATCTTTCCAAAACTTATTGGAAAACTTTGTTCTAGTTTTTAATAAGTATGATTTATCTTTCCACAAATGAAACATATCTATTTGAGTATCTGATACTTCTGTAAAGCACCTAATTAACAAGCCTCCATTTTCGTTAAATAACTCTTCACTCATATTTTTTAGAGACATGACTATAGAATCTTTGGCTAATCTATTTTGTAATTTTACAGTTACTGTAATTCCATACATATTTTGAATTCCGTAAGTACTTTAATTATATTATATCCTAATCTAATCAAACACATTTCGTAAAGTGTTAACCATTTCAAAGAGGCATACAACAGGTTTTATGTAATCAAAGTCAATTGTACATCTAATGTGCTTACAGTGGCTATATGAGTCTGTATGAGTCAGGAATGATGGTTCTAGTTAAACTGTACTAGCACTCTATCTTTATCACCTTGTAGTTCAGGGGTTTGTGAACCACTGGATTGTTGTACAACATTCTGTTCTACGTATGCATGGAGTTCACGTGCTGTAATCTTATTGTCGTTATTTGCATCTGCATCACCTTCCATGCCCTTCATAAGGAAGTATGAGAACATTCCATGTTTTGCTTCTTCTAGTGGACGTGATATCTGGTCATTAGATGCCGCACTAAAGAGCGTAAAACCATCTGGTATAGCTTGTTCTTTTGCTTTGATGACTATTGGTCTACCTGCAACGAGCATTTCTTCATTACGTGTAACTCCTGAGTAGCAGGTATCTAGAAAGACTGTGACTGATTTAGGATTAGTAGCTTTAAGGTCAGCAAATAATCTATCTCTTAGAATAGCCGTATCATCTAAAAATCTTGGTGAACCATCATGTGGAAGAAGATACATATTCTTACCATCTTGTGATGCTATACCATGTCCTGCGAAGAATATGTATATATCTGACTTATTAGGTTTGGCTGAACGAAAAAGCCATTCTTTTACTGAGAGAAGTATATCATTTTCAGTAGCATTATTATTTAATAAAATTTTTATTCTGCTAAATGGAATACCAAGTTTTTCTGATGCATAGTCTTTAAACATTTTAGCATCACTATCTGCATATAAAGCAGTAGCATTGGTGTTTTTATAACTTTCTACACCTATAATTAATGCTAACGCATGATAATTATCTTTTACTCTTTTGCCTAGTGGATTCAAACTATCAAAGGAAATACTAGGAGGTACATTACTCTCATTTCTTTCAAGCTTAACTTTTTGAGATGCAGTTAAACCTGAAATATCAGTTACTTGAATATTTAACGAAATTCCATCTGTAGGTACGAATGTTGAATATTTAAATTTACCATTAGATGAGAATAAAATAGTTTTGCCATTAACTGAGACTTCTGCAATTTCAAGATTATCACTTGCTATTCCAATAATTGTTCCTCTTTTACCTTTTATGACTGTTGATATGATTTCTAATAGTGGAATTGATTTGTCAGTATCAATTTTTTGTTGTTTTTGTTTTTGTTTAGCCTCTAAAGCAGCTAATTTGTTCTCTAATTCAATACGCTTTAGTCTCTCAGCGTCTAACTCAGCTGAAGATTTAGTATACTTAGTTTGAGTTTTTATTTTTGGTTTAGAAACATGAATAGCTTGATTTTTAATTGCAACCACACAAGTTAAGCCACGTCTTTTGGCCTCCTGAAGATGAGCATATGAAGATTTAGCACAATTGCAAAGTAGTCTATTAGGATAATCACCAGGATGATTTGTACAACCAATAATTAAAATTTCATCCCGAGTTTTTTCACCTTGAAACAAATCTAATAATGCAACCAACCCAGGTTCTTTATACTTCAACTTTTGTTTATATTCATAACTTACACATCCAGTCAAACTTATGATTATCAATGTAATTGTCAGTTTAATCATCATAGTTCTCAGATATGGATAAATTAATAAGTTCTAAATCAATATTAAAATGGTCTACCGTTTGATCTACCCTAAAGTTAATATTTAAATTCGTCATTCTTAGTTAAAAAAGCCTAAATATGATTATATAAATAAAATATAATTTGAACATTATCTAAAAAAAACAGGCTTTGTCATATGTTTTTAGAAATTTTTATAAATATTTATTTTGCTTTGATTACAATAATTATTACGATAATATAGTTAAAAATAAACATGTTGTAAAAATTCTTTGAGGTTTTCTTATAATCAATGAATGTAGAAATTGAAAAAAAATTACAACATGCTGTTTCAGAACATAAAAATGGTAACATTAATATTGCAGAAAATATTTATAGAGAGGTTTTAAAATTCGACTCATCTAATCTAATTGCTAACGGCAACTTAGGTTCAATATTAATTTACAAGCATAAGTCTGAAAATGGTATACCCTTTTTGAAAATAGCTTTTGAGAATAAATGTGATTCAGAAGTTTATTGGTTTAATTATGTGGATGCACTTATTAACTCAGGAAAATTGGATGAGGCCCACGAAATTATTGAAAGAGGAAAGAAAGTTGGTTTTCCAAGCCAAAATTTTGAAGTATTAATTGAAAGAACTTTAACGCCCTCACAAGTTCATGCTAAAGGAAAACTTTACAGAGCATTAGATGGATACTACATAAACTTCTTAAGAGCGTTGCATGAAAAGGTTTATGAGGGATACTTTGAAATTGGAACAAGATTTGGTGACACGTTAGTTTTATCACAGAGTCCTACAATAGCTATTGATCCATATTTTCAACTTAAAAAAAATCCAATATTCAATAAAGATTCTTGTTTATTATTTCAAGAGACCTCTGACAGCTTTTTTAAAAATACAATGCCTAAACTGTCACATTATAAATGTCAATTAGCTTTTATAGATGGTATGCATCTTTTTGAATATGCCCTCAGAGATTTCATAAATTTAGCGAAAATATCTACTAAAGATGTCTTATTTTTATTTCATGACCCAATACCTTGGACATTCAAAATGACAATTAGAGATAATAAAAAATTGAGGAACGATGAGAATTGGGTGGGGGATATATGGAAATTAGTTCCTATTTTCATTGATGCTGGCTTAAAAAATAGCTTAAATTTATTAAGTTCAGCTCCGTCGGGTATATTAGCTGTCTTAAACCCTGATAAAAAAATTATTAGTCAACTTGAAAAAAATTACGAAAATATTTGTGCGAAGTGGGTAAATGTTGAGTTTAGTAAAGACAATTTATCAAACTTTTATAATTCAGATATATTTACTAAACCAGAAATTTATTTAAAGTCTTTGGAAAAAATTTCTTTTGGCAATAAAATAGAAAAACTTACTAAAGAATGGATTTCACAATGAATAAAGAAATGGATATTGAAATAAGTGTAGAAATTTTTTTTCGAAATTTGAATTATATATGTGATTCAATTTCCAACTTTTGATTCTTGGCCTTTCACTTAAAATAGTGAAGCTTAGGGTAAATGAAACTTATTTGAAAAAAAATTTAAGAAATTTATTCTATTTAAAGATGTTGTTTAATTATCTTCTAATCTTTGAAGAACAGATTTAGTTATTCTTAATGCAGATGAATAAGATTTAGTTTTAAGGCTAAAGCATAACCTTTTTACAGAATAATAATCTTTCAAATCATATGGAACACGCTTTAAAAAATAGTAAGTTTCATTACGCAATAGCACATGATTTGCTACACATTTGTTTCTCATATTGTTTTACACCATCAAGCCATGATTAAAAATATGCTTGAATAACAATCAGTTATGGAAAACATCTTAAGTGAAATGGTGCGCTCTGAGTGAAGTTATGTTCATCTATAGTGCACCAATTACAACTGAACTTTAGCAATAGCCTCAGTTTATGTATTACTGAATCTGTGTCAACAGGCACGTTTTCTTTCACAGTTTCTTTCACAGTTAAAAAATGTTCCCGTAATGGAATAGTCCTACGTAAATGATAATTATATTAAGATGTTAAATACACTTATATGTAACATCTACATACACCCCATACATGAGCCACCCGGGGTATGTACGTATATATACATATGCTCTTACACAGATGTGCTAATTTAGATGTTAACCACTTTAATGAGTCATAGAGAGTCATACAGAGTTATTACTGTTATAAGAGTCATTTATACATTGAATATGCTTACAGTGGCTGTATGAGTCTGTATGAGTCAGGAATGATGCTTCTAGTCAAACTGTACTAGCACTCTGTCTTTATCACCTTGTAGTTCAGGGGTTTGTGAACCTGATGATTGTTGTACAACATTCTGTTCTACGTATGCGTTTAATTTTTCATCAATCAAGTACTATTAGTATTCATACTACTGGTAGTAATTATTTTCTGCTTTAATTAATAATCTCCAGTATTCAATTCAGAGATTTCTAAAGAAGGAAACATTTCTTTAAGTAGCATCCCAAAATACTCTATATTCTCTTGTCTTGTCTGATGTTCATGAATATAAGTATTTATATCGTCTTTAGTATATTCTTCATCATCATATTCTATTAAATAATAACCATTCTCATTTGGTCCACTATCAAGCGCATCTTGAAGCATATCAGGATTACTAGGTAAATGGTCTTTTTCAAACATTTCTAAACTCATTTGCTTCAATGTAAATTTAATCTCAGTCAAAAATTTCCAAGGCATTGATGCATTAAGTAACTCTTCTTTTTCTTCATCATTATCCTTAAAATCTGAATTATCTTGACTGATATATGAAAAAAATCTGTTTTTTCTTCCTAAACCTAAGCCACATATCAGTTTTAATTCAGCGTTAATTACTAGAAAATCAAAAAAATGACCGGCTTCCTTGATTTTAGATAAAGGTTTGTACTCTTCAATAAGATTTTGGATTATATCTGTTTTGTACTCATCTATTAAAACAACATAAATAGGAAGTTGTTCAAGTTCTTTGAAATTAGGTTCCCCACTTTCAAAAAGCTCGTCGTACCAACCGTATTCATAAAGAGTTTTGACATGTGTTTCTTGGAAAGCTTTACAAATCAAACTTTCTTTTTCTAGTCTCTGATATAAATTACCTCTGGATAAAAAATCTTCAAATATTGTCATGCCAAAACCCCAAGTGCAAACATAATTGCAATCATTTTAACTACATTATTCATGTGATTACACTAGCAAGTTAGGTCTTATTTGTGAAGTAGTTAGAAAATAAGCACAAAATGTTTCACAGTTTGTTTTACAGTTTTTAATCTACTCTAAAATAACGTAAAGATATCAATGTATTAGAAAAATTATTGGTGCGCTCTGAGGGACTCGAACCCCCAACCTTTTGATTCGAAGTCAAATACTCTATCCAGTTGAGCTAAGAGCGCTAATGTAAATAGTAACCATATATCAAATTTCAGATAAAAAAAATTAAACTTTTGAAATAGGAGGCATTACTCCGTCTGGGATTGGACAAATATATGGGTTTCTTGTTATTTTATCATCAAATTCTTTTTTAGCTTCAACAATTTTTTTTGGATTTTGGATAAGGCTAGAAGCAGTAGATGCCATAATTTTTGCAGCATGAACCATACCTTTATGAGCTGCTGCAGATTTACCTTGTGCTACAGTTTGCCATGTATGGAAAGGAGTTCCTACTGCACAGGTTGCTACACGAGCTTGGACTGTAGGAACAACCCAGCTAACATCACCGACATCTGTAGAACCAATGCCTCCGTGGCTCGTACTCTCTAATGGTGCAACAAAATCACAAAGTGGTAAATCTAATGGAGCTTTAATACCTATTCTTTGAAAACTGTCTAAAATTTCAGTTTCAGTAAAAGTTGAACGAATTTTATTAGCAAACTCAATGTCATTTTTATCAAATTTAACAGGTCCTAACTTATCCCATTCAGTTTGCATTATCTTTTCTAGTGGTTCATTTCCCAATAAATTTGAAACTCCACTATAAATATTTTTTTCTACTGTCGTTTCGGTCATTAAAGCAGCACCGTCAGCAATTTTATAAACTCTTTCAACTAAAGAGCGAAGTTCCATTAAATTTGAAGCTCTAATTAAATGTCGAACAGTTGCTTTAGCATGTACTACATTTGCTGCATTGCCTCCAGTATCCATATAAGCATAATGCACTCTAGCAGAGTCAGGAATATGTTCTCTCATATAATTCACGCCAACATTCATTAGCTCAATTGCATCTAAAGCACTTCTGCCTAAATGTGGTGCAGTAGCTGCATGAGCTGATTTACCAAAAAATGTAAAATCAATTCTTGAATTAGCTAGAGAAATTGGCTTGTTAACTGAGTTGAAAGTAGCTGGATGCCAACATATGGCAACATCAACATTATCAAATAATCCATCTCTTGCCATATAGGTCTTCGCAGCCCCACCCTCTTCAGCAGGACATCCATAATACCTTACTCTAGCTCTAATATTATTTTGTGACAACCAGTCTTTGATAGCTGTAGCAGCAAGAAGTGATGCGGCGCCAAGTAAATTATGGCCACATCCATGACCATTTGTACTGTTTTTTATTGGTTTGTATTCAGCAATTCCAGCTTCTTGGCTTAAGCCAGGCAAAGCGTCAAATTCACCTAATATTGCTATAACAGGTCCATCTTCTCCATACTCACCCATCACTGCAGTTGGCATGTTGCATACATTTTCTGTGACTTTAAAACCTTCCTTTTTTAACATATTAGTATGTTCTGATACTGACTTGAATTCTTGATATAAAATTTCAGGTATGTCAAAAATTTGATTTGAAAGATTTATAAATTCTTGTTTTTTATTTTCAACTAATTCCCAAACATATTCTTCATTCTTCATTTTGCACTCATAATCTATAAAATTATGATAAATTAAATAATCAAATTTTCAATAGATGGGCTAGCTTTTAATAAATCTTTCGTATATTTATCTTTGGGAAAATTAAATACATCATTAACTAAACCTTGCTCAATGATTTTCCCTGATTTCATTACAATAACCCTGTCAGCTAAATCTTTAACTACCGGTAAATCATGTGCAATAAAAATATATGACAATGAAAATTTATTTCTCAAATTTAATAATAATTTTATTATTTGAGCCTGAATTGATACATCAAGGGCAGATACTGCTTCATCACAGATAATAATTTCTGGATTGAGAGCTAAAGCTCTTGCAATAGCAATTCTTTGCCTTTGTCCCCCAGAGAATTGATGAGGAAATTTGATTGCATCATCTGGATGCAAGCCAACACTTGTTAAGAGATCTGATACATTACTTTTATATGATTTTTTATCTAAAAAATCTGAATGAATCACCCAGGGCTCAGATATAATGTCATATATGTTCATTGTTGGATTTAATGATGCATACGGATCTTGAAATACTACTTGAACCTTCCTTCTAAAATTAAATAAATCTTTTTTATTAAAGTTTAAGACATTTTTTCCGTGATACAAAATTTCACCATTAGAGGGACTTGCCAATCTTAAAATTAAATTAGAGATAGTAGTTTTACCCGACCCTGACTCTCCAACAATTCCTAAGACTTCGTTAGGAAACAAATTAAAACTTACATTATCACAAGCAATAGTATCATAAAATTTTGAAATATTTTTTATCTCTAAAATTGGATCAGAGAACTTTTTTGATATTTTCTTTTTCTGTTTTTTAATTTTCCCTGGAATAGAATCCATGAGTTGCCTTGTATAATCATGATTCGGGTTAATAAAAACATCCCTTGTTATCCCTTTTTCAACTATTTTACCTTTATTAAGCACTATTACCTTGTCCGAGATTTCAGCGGCTATAGCCAAGTCATGGGTAATTAAAATTAAACCCATATTTCTCTCATCCCTAAGTTCCCCTAATAATTCTAAAATTTTAGCCTGAATTGTGACATCTAATGCGGTAGTGGGTTCATCTGCTATAATAATGTCTGGTTCTAAGGCTAGAGCCATTGCAATCATTACTCTTTGTCTTTGACCTCCAGAAAATTGATGTGGAAAGTCTTTAGCCCTTTTTGAGGGATTTGGGATCCTTACTCTTTCTAATAATTTTACCGCCCTGTTCCAACTCTCTTTTTTTGAAAGATTTTTATGTACATCGAAACATTCAGCTATTTGTGAGCCTACTGAAAAAACAGGATTTAGATGAGATAAAGTATCTTGAAAAATTATAGCTACTTTACTTCCCATTAACTTTCTTCTTTCAGAATCTGAAAGTTTTAATATATCAAGGTCATTTAATAAAACTTCGCCACTTTTAATTCTTCCTGGTGGACAAGTTAGAATACCCATTATTACAGAGGCAGTAACACTTTTTCCTGATCCACTCTCTCCGATAATTGCTAATGTTTCACCTTTTTTTAAATCAAAATTAACTGCATTTACCGCATCAAAAGAACCTTCCGCGGTATCAAATGAAACTGAGAGGTTATTTACTTTTAATAATGATTTAATTGCCTCACTCACTTTTGTCACCAATATTTTCTAGTCGCCATCTTTGTCTAGGATCTAAAACAATTCTTAACCATGAAGACAGTAAATTTAAGGATAAGGCTACTAACATAATAATTAAACCAGGAAAAAATGCTAACCACCAAGCAATTTGTAGGTAGTTTCTACCTTGAGCCACCATTAATCCCCATGTAACCTCTGGAGGTTGTATCCCAACACCAAGAAAACTAAGCGCTGATTCACCCAACATTACAAATGCAAAATCTAATGTTGCGATAGTAATAAGTGTTGGAATTGTTAAAGGAGCAATGTGTTTGAAAATTATTCTTAGGTTTGAAGCACCCATTGATATCGCAGCTGAAACGAACAACCTTTCTCTTATTTCAAGCACCTCAGCTCTTGCAGTTCTCATATATATAGGCATTCTTGTAAAGGCTAATACAATGACTAAATTTAATAAGCCTGGATCAAACATATATAAAACAATAACAGCTAATAAAAGTGAGGGGAAACTCATAATTATATCAGCTACTCGCATAATTAAATTTCCTGTTCTACCACCATAGTAACCTGAAATTAGTCCTAAAACCCCACCCAAAGTCATTGACAATATAACAGCACTACCAGCTATAAACATTGTGTTTTGAGTGGCAAGTATAAGTCTTGCAATCATACTTCTGCCAAGTGCATCAGCTCCAAAAAAATACATAAAATGATGATCAAAAGAAAATGGTTCTAAGTTTCTTAATCTTAGATTCATTTTTGTATAAGATTCACTTATTAAAGAGGGTCCCAAAAAAGCTAAGAAGACCATAAATATTAAAAAAATAATTGATATTAAGGCTAACTTATCATTCATGAACATAGAAAGTATTTTTTTAAATTTTATAATAAAATTATTTTTCTCTAAAATTAGTTGCATATTATTTATGCCTTATTCTTGGATCTAGAATTGCATATGCAATATCAATTATAATGTTAATGGAGAGTATAACTATTGCAGTGATTAAAATTGAAGCTTGTACAACAGCGAAGTCTCTTTGCATTATTGAATCTATCATTAATTTACCTATTCCTGGCCATCCAAATATTGTTTCTACAATTACTGCACCATTAGCAATAGCTGCTGCTTGATCACCAGCAACTGTTATTACAGGAAGTAAACCATTTCTAAGAGCATGTTTAAAAATAACTACATTTTCTTTTACACCTTTTGCTCTAGCTGTTTTAACAAAATCTGAACTTAAGGCAGTAATCATTGATCCCCTTACAACTTGTACCAAAAGTCCTAACGGTCTAATAACCAAAATACCAATAGGCATAATCCAATATGGAACTCCTCCAATACCAGATGTGGGCAACCATCCTAGAGATACTGAAAATATTAATATAGCTGTAATCGCAATCCAAAAATCTGGAGCACTTGCAGCAGTTAACGAGACAACTCTTGAAATTCTATCAAAAATTCCATTTGGTCTATATGCGGCCAGTGATCCAATAATGATGGCGCCTAGAAGAGCTATTGACATTGCTACGGCAGCTAAAGACAAAGTAACTGGAATAGCCTCTAAAACTATGTCAATAGCAGGTCTTTCTTTTCTAAGGGAATAGCCTAAGTTCCCATCCGTTAAATCTCCTAAAAATTTTCCAAATTGGATATAAATAGGATCATTAAATCCATGTTTTTCAGAAAATTCTTTTCTAACCTCTAACGGGGCGTCTATAGGAAGATATAAGTGCCCTGGATCTCCTGTTAGACGAGCCAGAAAAAAAACCATAACAAAAAGTCCAGTTATAGCTAAAATACTAGAAAAAATTCTTTTAGATAAATATTGTTTCATATATATACTGTAATTTAGAAAAAAGTTTCCAACCAGAAATGTATCAGGTTGGAAACAATTTTATTTAATTAATTAAATTTTACCTGTGAAATTTGAATTTCACTATTAGTAGAAATTGTGGGTATAAATTTAATTCTAGGGTTTACGCGAGAAAATCCTACCATGTGAAACATTTGAACATCAGGTATAATTTCTTCATGTAATTTCTTTTGTGCTTTACGCCAAGTGTCTCTTCTCTTGGTTCCAGTTGCAGCAGTTGCCTCTGTAATCCAAGCGTCTACTTGTTTATCACAAGTTGTAGATTGAGCACCTTTACATGCATATTTATTAAACATTGAAAAAACTGCGTCACCATTATTATTATCATGTTGACTTTGTTGTAAAGCTGGACCTCTATCTTCAGCATAAGGACGACTTAAGAAATTTAGCCATCCTGCGGTTTCCATCATTTTAATTTTAATGTTGAAACCAACTTCAGTTAACATAGCGTGCATAGCTTCCATTGCTTCTGTGGAGTTTGGATATATACCTAATCTTCCAATCAAAACAATTTCTTTATCTACTGGCACGCCATCCGCCTTGGCAGCTTTAACTAGTCTTTTTGCTTCTGCAGGATCGTATGGCCATGGTTTAAGATTTGGGTTGTGACCGTTGATACTTGGAACTACTATTTGTGTCATTTTGACAACACCTTTAGGAAAAATTGTTCCCATTAATCCATCTAAGTCAATGGCTAGATTCATAGCTTTTCTAACCCTGATGTCGTTTAAAGGAGCCCTTGTCATGTCAATCCTAAGTCTAGAAGTTTCCGAGTTAAAATAACTGAAATCCATTTTTGGATCGTTGGCATCTTGGACACCAATGCTAGCTGCTATGTCAGCTTCACCAGTTTTAACCATAGCGGCTCTAACCGCAGACTCATTTCTCCAAACATATGTTGCATTTTCAACTTCTGGTTTATTTCCCCAATATCCATCAAATCTTTTTAGTGTAACAGATTGACCTGGGGTCCATGTGTTAAATAAATAAGGACCAGTTCCTTTAGGATCACGAACACCTTTAGCCTCTTGAGTGTTAGGGCTAACAATAGTCATTGTCCCCATCAAAGCAGGCATAATTGGTTGTGGCGATTCAGTCTTAACTGAAATGGTATGACTACCTATTGCAGAAGCTTTTAATTTTATGTTACCAAAAAACTTTGTTCTGATTTCACAATCATATTTAGGATTTAATGCACGGTTAATAGACTTTACAACCGCTTCTGCATTTAAATCTTCTCCATCATGAAACTTAATACCTTTCCTAATATTAAACTCCCAGGTAAGATTATCAGTCTGCTTCCAAGATGTTGCAAGCCTAGGGGTAACAGATCCATCAGCAGGATTTATTTCCGTTAATGTTTCAGTGACATTTTGCTTAACTATTTTCCCAACAACTGATCTTGTAGCTTCACAAGGATCAACAATGTCAGGTTCTTCAGCTATGACAATAGTAATGTCTTTGCCAGCAGAATAAGCTGGAGAAAACAAATTTCCAAATGCCATAATTGTAGCTGTAGAAATTATAAATGATAAATTTTTTAATTTCATAATTTATTTTCCTCCTTAGGTTTAATTAATAAGTTTAATATATAGTTTTACCTCCTTTCAAATTATTTTACTCTAATAATAAAGTAAATTTAATTTAAAACTCTTTCCAACTTTTGAAGAGTTTTTAAATACTTTGGCTTTGGCTCATCTCCATATGTATAAGGCCAATTTGTATATGAAACTTCGCCAACATAAATACTCCCTTTACTATCTAGTGATATTCCATGAGGTGCCTGAAATTGTCCTAATTCAAAGCCAGCACCATTTTCACCACCTAAACGTGAAATTAAATTACCATTATTGTCTAAAATACTTAACCTAGGACCTAAATTTTTATATTTTCTATTGACTAATAGTCCTGGTCCTAACTCTCCAACAATACAAATTGGGCATTTTCCTCTAGGCATATATAATCCGCAAGGGCGGTGAAGATTATTCCATTGTGTTTCGTATTTACCTTCTGTATTAAAAACTTGTACTCTGTGATTTTCTCTGTCTGCTACATAAATCCAGCCATCATCATCAGCTACAATATTATGGACAAGATTAAATTGACCAGGACCAGTTCCAGATTCACCAAATGTTTTGATAAGTTTCCCATCAGGAGAATACTTGTGAACACAAGCATTTCCATAACCATCAGATACAAAAATATTATTATCTGGACATAATGCAGTATGGGTGCACCTATGAAATGGCAAATTTGACATAAATTCTGATGGTTTACCGGGAACTCCAATATTAAATATTAATTTTCCATCAGGTGCTATTTTTTTAACTGTATGATCCCCATCATCAGTGCAGTATATATAGTCATCAGGACCAATATGAATACCATGTGGTCTTGAAAAAAAGTTTTCTCCCCAAGATCTCAGATAGTTACCATCTATATCAAAAATAATCATAGGGTGTTTGCCTCGATTAAAGACATGAACCTCGTCTTTACTGTTGACTGCAACTCCCGCTACATCCATAAAAGACCAATTTTCAGGAAGAATAGCCCAGTCTTCAACAACCTTATATTTAAACTCTCCTTGACCGAGTAATACAGACAAAACAATACCTCCCAGTAAATTATTATGTTTAAGACACAATTTGTCTATAAATAAATATGAAGTATTGAAAAAAAACAATAATGATAGAATAATTAATTCACATTTAATCGAGTTTAGAAAACTATGAAATCTTTATTAATTACTGGTGCTGCATCTGGAATTGGTGCTGCAACTGTGAAAAAACTAGCTTCAAAAAAAGTATTTTTTACTTTAACTACCAAGTCTAACTTAAAAGGTTTAGAATCTGTTAAACAATTTGCAGAAAATAAAGGTGCAAAAGTAAGTTATATTTGTGGGGACTTATCAGATAAGGCATTTTTAAAAGAATTAGTGAGTTTAGCAAGAAGTAGTACTGGTAATATTGACCAATTTATTTCTAATGCAGGTTATGCTGACAAAAAGGAATTTGGAGACTTTAGTTATGACGATCTTAATAGATCAATTCAAACTATGACGCTATCTTTTTCAGAGATTATAAACTTATGTATTGAAGATTTTAAAAAATCAAGTTGTGGCAGAATTATTGTTATTAGTTCATTCGTAAATAAAAGTATTGGTTTAAACAATAAAATTTTTCCAATTACAGCTGCGGCAAAAGGATCTTTAGAAGCACTTACAAAAACACTATCTTTTCAATTGGCAAGAAATAATGTAACTGTAAATGCAATTTCTCCTGGTTATACAAAAAAAGATGGTAATCACTCTGCTTTATCACAAAATGAATGGGATAAAATTATAAATAAAATACCTCTTTCTAGACTAGCAAAGCCTGAGGATATTGCAAATTTAGTAAATTTCTTAATATCTAATGAAGCATCTTATATTACTGGACAAATAATTAAAGTTGATGGTGGTTTATCACTTTTATAAAATTATAATATAAACCTATTTGGTAAAAATGGATCAATATTAATAGAAGTTTTCTTATTTTGAATCATATCAGCTAAAACGACTCCAGAACCAGCTGAAGTAGATAATCCAATGTGATTATGTCCAAAATTGAACCATAAGTTTTTATGTTTTGGTGCTTTACCTATAATAGGTAGACTATCTGCAATAGTTGGCCTTGATCCAAGCCAAGGAGTTTTTGTTAACTTATTTTTAAGAGGTAGAATTGTTTTTAATTTTTTGACCACATCATTAATTTGTTCATCATTAGAAGCTGCTTTTCTGAAATTTAATTCAACTCCTGATGTAATTCTAACTTTGTTTTTGTTACAGCTAAAAACAAAACCACCATCAACATCATGAATAGCTGGACTTATATCAATATCCTTTTTAGTACTAAATTGATGATGGTATCCCCTTTCCCATGCAAGTGGTATTTTATAACCTAAGTTGGATAAAAAATCTTTAGACCAAGGACCCGTACAAATTATCACTTCATCAAAAATTTTTTTATTTTTATCTAAGAATACAGTCCAATTTCCATTAATGAATTTTATATCTTTGCAAATTTCTTTATAAAAATTACCTCCAGATTTTATAAAATTTTTGAAATAAGTTCTCGATAATTCTATTGGAGACTTTACTCTTAGTGAATTTTTAAAAAGGACACCCTTGTAATACTTAAATTGCAAATCAGGAAATAGTTTTTTTATTTCTGCTGTATTTAAAACAGTATATTCGGCCTTGTTTTTATCTAAAATGTTTAACTCATAAGTATATTTCTCAAAGCTTAGAGGTGTTTTAAAAACCTTTAACCATCCTGGTGACACAATGTTATTATTAGATTTAGTTTTGTTAATGAGTTTTTTATGTGTTTTTAGAGATAAAACTTGTAATTCTCTTAATACTTTTGCAGCAATTTCCATATGTTTTCTTTTACTAAACATTAAAAAATTTATTACCCAAGATAATCTCGAAAATACAAATAATTTTGAATATCTAAATGATGTATTTTTTTTAAAAATTAAACTAAATAATGATTTAAGTAATTGAGGATTATTTATGATCATCAGAGAGGTGTCTGTTAAAACACCTGCGTTTCCGTATGAAGTTTGTGAACCTGGTTCATGTGGATCAATTACCGTTACTGAAAATCCTCGGTTAATTAATTCAACTGCCGTACAAATTCCAACTATACCTGCTCCAATTATTACTATTTTTTTCATTTATGAAACAAATCTTGTTGAGTTAAAATATTTTGACAAGTATAAAAATTTATTATCAGATCATTATTCTCTTTTAGAGAATATTTCTTTTTAAATTTTTTTATAGCAGTTTCTAAAGAATGATAATTGATGCCTTCAATAATGACTGCTTGAGATACTATCTGATCATTTAATCCTTGTGAAGATCTATATTTTTTTTCTTCAGTATTCATTTGCCCATAGCTACTATCGCCTACGATGACATGCATGCCAGTTACACCATTCAATTTAAGAATTATGGGAGTAAAGGATTTTAAATTTTCTACATTATGATTATTTAGAATATTTTCTCCTAAAAATCTTATCGTTGCGAGATAACCGCCTACACCAATTGATTTGCTAGAAATAACACTACAAATTGTTCTAGATGGAGATAAGTAGTTTGATAAAATGTCTTTTGTCCATTCAGTGGGGTTATTTAACCTTTCTAGATATTTCCGTGATACGAAGACTTCTTTTGCCTCAGCTTCATACATCATAAAATATTTGTGATTAATATCTGTACCTGGTATTCCAACAGCCCTTAAACCTTTTAAAAATCCAGGTAAAGACATTCTCTCTGGCATATGTTCTTTAGAATGCCAATCATTATATTCAATTTCTTTATCGTCAACAATTCCGCCCCAATTTACTAGAACAGCATCACCTAAAAGACCCATGAGTTTTATTACCAATATTTTTTAAATATAATCATATTAGATAATTAACAACACTTTATATCAACAGTTATTTAATTAAAATATTTAAGTATCTAAAAAATTATCATGTTTACTCTAATTTATTTTTATTTAAGATAATTGAATGAAAAATAAATCTATTTATATAGGAAATTAAATGAGAATAATTGGTATTTTAATCATTATTGGGATGGTTGTCGGGGCTGTGTCAACAATAGATTATAACAAATTTATAGATTTACCTTCTATATTACTAGTTGTATGTGGGTCATTAGGTTATGTTTTAGCAAAAGGTAAATCTAGTGATTTTATAAAAAATTTTGGAGATGGTTCAGTTTATATGGGTTGGATTGGCTTAATGATTGGAATAGTGATGATAGGTAATCATCACGCAAATACTGAAAATATGGGACCTGCTTTTTCAATTGCATTTCTGCCAATATTATATGGTTATTTTATTAAACTCGTCACAATAGGTCTTGAAAAAAGTAATAATGGATAATTGATCAAACTAAAATTTTTCATTTTTAATTTCTTAAGGTATCTTTAAAATTTAAATAAGTCAAAATGGTTTATCACCTTTAATTGTAACTCTTCTTCCCTTTCTTTCATTTGGAAAATAATCCCAGATTGCTTTATGTAAAGTACATCTATTATCCCAAAAGGCCATATCATTTTTTTTCCATCTATATCTAATCTGAAAATCTGTTTTTTCACAATGTTCAAATAAGTAATTTAAAATAAGTTTACTTTCGCGCTCACTTAAACCTTCAATTTTTGTAGTAAAAAAACGGTTTACATACAATGCCTTTTTTTTTGTCACAGGATGCGTTCTAACTACAGGATGAAGCGCAGATGGATATTTTATATTTTCATCTATTTTATTATATCTTCCTTTATAAAAATGTTCAGATTCATGAAAAGCATTAAGTTTATCTAAAAATTGTTTCATATGATTGCTCAAAGCATTATAGGCCATGTACATGTTTGCAAACATAGTATCGCCTCCACTTTCAGGCAAAATATGTAGTTGAAGCATTGTGCCTAAAGGAGGTTCTTTTTCACAAGAGACATCAGAATGAAAATCTTCTGCACCATTAGACATTTTGCTATTTTTATTTGTATGAATTTCAAAAATTTCAGGGAAATTTTTCATTTTTGGAGCTGCTGGATGAATATGTAAATCTCCAAAGCATTTACCAAGTTTAATATGATTTTCAGGAGAAATTTCTAATTGCTTTTGAAAGAAAATTACTAAAAAATTATGGAATGCATCTTTAATTATTTTTAATTCAAAATTAGATATTTTTTTTGATAAATCAATCCCAGTAATTATAGCACCAATATTTGGA